>CALLQH010000265.1 GCA_938014945.1 uncultured bacterium
CGCGGTGGCGTCGAACGTGGCATCAAGCGCCGTGCGCGCCGTGGTCGGCGAGACCAGCACATGGTGGCCGGCAAACAGGCCCTGCACGCGATTGTAGAGATCGCCGCGCGCGGCGATGGCGTTCCAGACATCGGCGACGGTGAAGCGTGCGCCCCAGTCCGCGAACTGCACGAAGGAAGGCGTCAGCTTGCCCTCCCACCGGGGCAGCAGCCCCGCCACCTGATGGTGGATCGCCGACTGGTAGAGCACGCGCCCGGCTTCCTCGATCCAGTCGAAGCCGTCGGGCATCGGCGTCACGCGCGCGCCCAGCGTCTCGAAGACCTTCAGGCAGGCGCGCGTATTGGCGACCACGTCGGGCGCGACCTCCGGGTTGGCCATCTTCTCGGCATAGAGGATGGAAAGGCCCGAAAGATCGTTGCCGGAAAGGCCGGGCATCACGGGCGTTTCGCCGCGACCCAGCGACCAGGGATCGGCGGCGTCGGGACCGGCCATGACCTCTGCCATCAGCGCGGCATCGCTCACGGAACGCGCCATGGGTCCGACGAACCCCTGGCTGCCGAAGGGATCGGCCTTCGCCGGGTGGGGAATGAACCCCCGCGTCGGCTTCAGGCCGACGATGCCGGTGGTTGCCGAAGGGCCGCGGATCGAACCCGCGCCGTCGGTGCCCACGCCCAGGGGAGCCAGGCCCGCGGCGACCGCCGCAGAGGCGCCGCCGGAACTGCCGCCGGGCGTGCGTTCCAGGTTCCAGGGATTGCGCGTGATGCCGCTGAGCAGGCTGTCGGTGAGGCCCTTGTGGCCGAACTCCGGCGTCGTCGTCTTGCCGATGACGATCGCGCCCGCGGCGCGCAGCCGGGCGATCGCGGGCGCGTCGGCCTCGGGAATGTCGTGTTCGCAGGTGAAGCTGCCGTTGGTGTTGGGCAGGCCCTTCACGGCGACCATGTCCTTCACCGACACGGCAACGCCATGCAGCGGACCGAGCGGCGCGCCGTCGGCAACCAGACGGTCGGCCTCGTCCGCGGCGGCCAGCGCGCCCTCGCGGTCGATGGTGACGAAGGCGTTGATCGTCGCCTGGCTCGCCTCCGCCGCATCGAGCACGGCGTTGACATGCTCGCGCGCCGAAAGCGTGCCGTTCGCGATGCGGGCGGCCACGGCGGCCGCGGGCATGAAGAGAAGATCGTCGTCCATGGCCGCATTGGAGGCCCCCCGCGCCGTTGCGGTCAAGCCCGCCCCGGGCGACCATGGCGGATCGCGACAGCAAGGCTGGCCATGAGCATCACCACCGGCGGTTACACCTTCGACTACGACCGGCGCATCGACCCCGGTACGCTGCCGGTGACGATCACCTATCGCG
The DNA here is from genome assembly GCA_938014945.1 of uncultured bacterium. Taxonomy (GTDB): domain Bacteria; phylum Pseudomonadota; class Alphaproteobacteria; order SP197; family SP197; genus CALGGB01. Next base: position 1,352 of record CALLQH010000265.1, read on the forward strand.
GCAATGTCGCGCTGGGACTCTTTCTGATGGTCTTTTCGGTGTTCTGGTTCGCCGTGGTGCTGGTCATCGTCCAGCGCTGGCTGGCCGAACCCTTTCCGGTCAGCGCCGTGCCCTTTGTCTTTGCCATCCCGGCGGCGGGGCTGTTCCTGGTCGGGCTCAGCGCCGTGCTGATGCGTTCGGAAGTGACGCTCACCCGCGACGCGGTGCACCTGGCCCGCCGCCGCTGGTTCGCCACGGTGCGCCAAGAGGTGCCGCTGAAGGATTATCCCGGCGTGCTGCGCGTACGCGTCAGCTACAGCCGCAACAAGAAGACCCACGTCGCGTGGCTTGCCGTGCTGCCGCATGACAACCGCGCTCTGCGCGTCGTCTTAGGCGCCAGCCGCGACGAGGCCGAGGGCCGTCGCCTTGTCGAGGACTACGCCCGCTGGCTCGACAAACCCGCGCTTGAGGAGAGCATCGACGGCTTCGATGCCCGTTCGCCGGGCGAGCTCGACACGCCGCTTGCCGCGCGCATCGCCTCGGGCAGCGTCACCAGCAGTTACCGGCCGGGCGGTCCCGTGCCGGCGCAGGTCAAGGTGGAGCAGGGCGCCGACAGCATCGTCGTCAGCTTGCTCAAGGGCGCGATGCCGCTCTGGCTCGCCGCCGTGGCGGGAGGTCTGGGTGCCGCGATCGCCTTCGTCTTCATCGGTTTCGGCGGCGATCCCGGCGCGCAGATCTTCGGCGGTGCGGTGGGCCTGATCGTGCTGGCCGGCACGCTCTGGCTGGCGATCTCGGGCCTGCGCACGACGCGCCAGATCGTCATCACCCGCGATCATGTGGTGCTCGCCACCCTTGCAAAGGGCAGCGGCGAAACCAAGGTGGAACAGGAGATGAGCCACGACGAGATCGAAGCCCTGCGTCTGGCGCGCGGCCCCATGGGCAGCACCGTGCTGTGGTTCGACACCGACCGCGGCAGCTTCCAGACCGGCGCCAACATGCCCCGCGCCGCGCTCGCCTACGTGCGCGATCTCATCGCCGCGGCCCTGGCGACGGCCGATGAAAAGCCTGCCGAGGAGACCACATGACTGCTGACCTGCCGCCCGAGGTTGCCCGGGCGCTGGCCTATCCCTTCGATCCGCCGCGCCATGGTTTCGTCTTTGTCGCCGGGCGCGGGCTGCGCATCGTGCGCGATGGCGCCGCGCCGCTGGGCGATGCGCTGGTCGAACTCGACGGCGAGACGATGGAGGCCGCGACGGCCCTGCACCGCCTCGGCGCGCCTGCGGGGGGCGAGGAGAAACGCACGCCGGTGGTGGGTTACGGCTCCAACGCCTCGCCCAGACGCCTGACCGAGAAATACGGCGATGGCGCCGATCAGGTGATCCCCGTCGTGCGCTGCGCGCTGCACGACCACGATGTCGTCTATGCCAGCCACATCGCCGGCTACGGCTCGATTCCCGCCGGGCTCTACCGCAGCCCGGGCACGGTCGCCGATGTCTCCGTCGCCTTGCTCACCGACCACCAGCTCGAGGTGATGCACGAATCGGAGGGCGAGAACTATGCCTTCCGGCCGGTGCCGGGGCTGGTCGATGCCGCGGGCATGGGCCGGGTGGACAACGCCCACGCCTACATCACGGTGCACGGCGTCTACGGCTACACGGGTGAGCCTATTGCCCTGTCGGCGGTCGATGCGCGGGAGCGCCGCTTTGCCGTGCGCCACCAGCACGAGGTGCTGGAGGACCTGTGCCGCGAACTGGGCGAGGGCGCGAGCCTTCACGACTTCATCCTGCGCAACGTCGCCGACGAGGCCCATCGCAAGGCCCTGGTCGAGCGCATGCGCGAACGCGCTGTCCGCCACGCCGATTGAGGCGCCCGCAGCGCCCTAAAGCACTCTTCCCGCGACGATCGCGACGAAGACCAGCACGCCGACCTGGCCGTTGGAAATGAAGCGGCGCTTGCAGGAGGCGGGATCGTCGAAGTCGGCGGTTCTGACCTGCCAGGCAACATGCGCCGCGGGCAGGACGAGCAGGGCATAGAAGGGCCAGGAGAGGCCCGCGGCCCAGCCCGCCAGCGCCAGGGCGATCAGGAACAGGCCGTAGAACAGGCCGATCAGCGGGCGGCTCGCCGAACCGAAGGCGAGCGCCGTCGACTTGACGCCGATCTGGCGGTCGTCGGTCTTGTCCTGGTGGGCATAGATCGTGTCGTAGCCGATGGTCCAGGCGATGCCCCCGGCGTAGAGCAGCAGGGCGGGCAGGCCGATCTCGCCGGTGACGGCGGCCCAGCCGACCAGCGCACCCCAGTTGAAGGCAAAGCCCAGGAACAGCTGGGGCCAGTAGGTGATGCGCTTCATGAAGGGGTAGATCGCGACCAGCCCCAGGGAGGCGACACCCACCAGCACGGCGGCGCGGTCGAGCTGGATCAGGATGAAAAGGCCGATCAACAGCAGGATCGCCAGAAAGGTCAGGGCGCCGGTCAGGCTGATGACGCCGCTGGCGAGCGGGCGGTTCCTGGTGCGCTCGACGCGGGCGTCGAAATCGCGGTCCATGATGTCGTTGACCGTGCAGCCGGCCGAACGCATGACGATGGCGCCGACCAGGAACAGCGCCAGCAGGCGCGGATCGGGCCAGCCTTCGGCGGCCAGCGCCGTCGCCCACCAGCAGGGCCACATCAGCAGCCAGTAGCCGATCGGCCCTCCGGCGCGCGCCAGGTGCAGCCAGGGCCGCGTTGGCGCGGGCGCCAGCCGGTCGACCCAGGTGGCGGGTTGCTGCGTATTGGTGCCGGCCTGCGTCATGCTAGGGTCGCCGCGTCCTTCCTGCCCTCGATAGGAGCCTTCATGCGCCGCGACGGCCGCCCCGTTCCCCGCCTCTTTGTCGAGGGCCCGCTCGTAGCGGACGGGCAGGCGGAACTGTCGCGCGATCAGGAGCATTATCTCACACGGGTCATGCGCCTGAAGCAAGGCGACGCGGTGCGCCTCTTCAACGGCGCCGACGGCGAGTGGCTCGCCGAACTGGCCGGGCAGGGCGCGTGCTGCAGAGAATTGCTGCGGCCCCAGGAATCCTCCGGCGATGTCTGGCTGCTGTTCGCCCCGCCCAAGAAGGACCGCCTGCGCTTCCTGGTGGAGAAGGCGGCCGAGCTGGGCGTGGCTCGCCTGATGCCGGTGACGACCGAACGCACCGAGCCGCCCGAGGCCCGCATCGACAAGCTGCGCGACTGGGCGGTCGAGGCCGCCGAGCAGTGCGGCCGCCTCGACGTGCCGGTCTGCCAGGCCCAGCAGGGGCTCACCGATACTCTGGCGTCATGGCCCAAGGAGCGCACGCTGCTCTTCTGCGATGAGGCCGGCGGTGCGCCGATCCTGTCGGCGCTGGGCGGTGTGGGCGGGGCGCTCGCCTTCCTTGTCGGTCCCGAAGGCGGTTTCAGCGAGGCCGAGCGTCAAACGCTTGTGACGAATCCCCGGGTTGCCCCGGTGAGCCTTGGCCCCCATATTCTGCGCGTCGAGACGGCCGCGCTTGCAGCACTGGCGTCTTGGCAAGCGTTGCGCACCGGGGATAGGGTTTGAGGCGCCGCGCACCGGGCCATGCCCGCCTGATCTGACAATAGACAAGCCATCGGGGGCATACCGGCCGTGTCCATTCCTGCCGAACTCAACGCGACTCCCATCACCGACAAGGCGCAGCTCATCGAGCGGCTGGAATCGGGCTGCAAGCCCAAGGATCAGTGGCTGATCGGCACCGAGCACGAGAAGTTCGCCTATCACAAGGACGGCTTTCGCCCGCTGACCTACGAGGAGCCCTCCGGCATCCGCGCCATCCTCACGGAACTGCAGCGCTACGGCTGGAACCCGATCTTCGAGGGCGAACATGTCATCGGCCTGAAGAAGGACGGCCAGCATGTCTCCCTGGAGCCGGGCGGCCAGGTGGAGCTTTCGGGCGCTCCCCTGCGCACCCTTCACGAGACCTGCCGCGAGACCAACGCCCATCTCGACCAGTGCAAGGAAATCGCCGACGAACTCGGCATCACCTTCCTGGGCCTGGGCTTCCGCCCGCGCGACACGCGCGAGGACGTGCCCTGGATGCCCAAGGGCCGCTACAAGATCATGCGCAATTACATGCCCAAGGTCGGCACCATGGGCATCGACATGATGATCCGCACCTGCACCATCCAGGCGAACCTCGATTTCGGCTCGGAAGCCGACATGGTGCAGAAGTTCCGCGTCGCCCAGGCCCTGCAGTCGGTGACCACGGCTCTGTTTGCCAACTCGCCCTTCGTGGAGAGCAAACCCTCGGGCTACCTCTCCTACCGCGCCCATGTCTGGACCGACGTCGACAACAACCGCGCGGGCCTGCTGCCCTTCGTCCTGGAGGACGGCTTCGGCTTCGAGCGTTACGTCGATTATGCGCTCGACGTGCCGATGTACTTCGTCATGCGCGACGGCAAGTACGTCGATGCCTCGGGCCAGTCGTTCCGCGACTTCCTGCAGGGCAAGCTGGCGGCGGCGCCCGGCGAGATCCCCACGGTCTCGGACTGGGAGGATCACCTCACCACCCTGTTCCCGGACGTGCGCATCAAGCGCTACATGGAGGTGCGCGGTGCCGACGGCGCCGGCTGGCGCCGCATCTGCGCGCTGCCCGCCCTGTGGACCGGTCTCTTCTATACCCAGAGCGCGCTCGATGCCGCCTGGGACCTGGTCAAGGACTGGACCTGGGAAGAGCAGGTGCAGATGAAGGCCGACGTTCCGGCCATGGGCCTGAAAGCCCCCTTCCGCGGCGGCACCATCCAGACCGTCGCCCGGCGCATGCTGGAAATCTCCGCCGAGGGCCTGCGCCTGCGCCGCGAATACGACGGCAGCCTGGACGAGGTGCATTTCCTCGATTCCCTGATGGAGATCGCCATCTCCGGGCGCACCCCGGCCGAGGACCTGCTCGACCGCTACGAAAACGCCTGGAAGGGCGACATCACGCCGGTCTTCACCGAGTACGCGTTCTAGGTATCGGATCGGGACAAGGCCTGCCTGTTGGCGCTATCGTCGCGCGACCTATGCAACCGGCGGCCATGTCCGAGACCCACACCACGCCCCGCCCCCGCACCAAGGTGCGCCAGCCGCCGGGATTCGGCCTGCGGCCGGGGCAGCCCGCGCCCTATTTCGCGGTGCGCTCCACGGCCAATGCCAGCTTCCATTTCGATACCCTGGGCGGGCGTTTCGTCGTGCTGGGGTTCTTCGGTTCCTCCGCCGATCCGGCGGGGCGGGCGCATCTCGATCAGCTTCTGGCGCTGGAGAGCCGTTTCGACGACACCAATGTCTGCTTCTTCGGCGTCTCCACCGATGCCGCCGACGAGACGAGGCTCACCCAGCGCCTGCCGGGCATCCGTTACTTCTGGGACGACGACGGCGCCCTTTCGGGCCTTTACGGTGCGCAGACCGCGCAGGGCTTCCGGCGCCTGACCTATGTCATCGACCCCGGTTTGCGTGTGGTGGCGGTGCTGCCCTTCGATCCCGATCCGCAGGCCCATGAAAAGGCCGTGCGGGCGCTGATCGGGCGGCTGCCGCGCTCGGACGACCATGCCGGGGTGCCCCTGCACGCGCCGGTGCTGATCGCCCCACGCATCTTCGAGGCCAGCTTCTGCCGCAGGCTGATCGGGCTCTATGAGACCGGCGGGGCTCAGGAATCGGGCTTCATGCGCGAGATCGACGGCCGCACGGTGGCGGTCAACGACCACAAGCACAAACGGCGCAGCGACCACGTCATCGCCGATGCCGCGATCCGGGCGCAGTGCGAGGCGGCCCTGCGCGAGCGCCTGTTCCCGCAGATCGAGAAGGCCTTCATGTTCCGCCCGACCCAGATCGAGCGTTACCTGGTGGCCTGTTACGACGCCGATCCCGGCGGCCACTTCCGGCCCCACCGCGACAACCGCACCGGCGGCACCATGCACCGCAAGTTCGCCGTCTCGATCAACCTCAATGCCGAGGACTACGAGGGCGGCGATCTGCGCTTTCCCGAATTCGGCAGCCGCACCTATCGCGCACCCACGGGCGGCGCGGTGGTGTTCTCCTGCTCTCTGCTGCACGAATGCACGTCGATGACGCGCGGCCGGCGCTATTGTTTCCTGCCCTTCCTCTACGATGACGAGGGCGCGCGCATCCGCGATGAAAACCTCCAGTTCCTGGGCGCTGCGCCCGGGAACACAGCCCGCCAGGAACAGACACGATGATTCGACGCTTCAATCCCGACGGCATGGCCGCGCCGCTTTCCAAGTACAGCCTGGGCGTGGTGGTGCCCGCGACGATGGAGACGCTGCACGTCTCCGGCCAGGTCGGTGTCGCCGCCGACGGCAGCCTGCCCGACGATCCCGCGGCCCAGTGCGCCAACGCCTTTGCCAATGTCCTGGCCGTGATGGCCGGTGCCGGCATGGGGCCGCAGAACATCGTCTCGGTGACGACCTATCTGACCGGGCCCGAGCATATCGGCGCCTACCGCAGCGCCCGTGAAGCCGCCTTCGGTGATGTCACGCCCGCCTCGACCATGATCTATGTCGCCGGCCTCGTGGACCCCAAGATGGTCGTCGAGGTTCAGGCGGTCGCCGCGAAGTAACGCACCAACACACCCCAGCTGGAGAGCACAAGACCATGGCCATCAAGCGCTACAACCCCGAGGGGCTCTACGAGCCGGTTGCCGCCTATTTCCAGAACAACGAGGTGCCCGCCGGGGCGCGCTGGCTGGTGACCGCCGGCCAGGTCGGCATCGGCACGGACGGGGCGCTGATCAAGGAGCCCAAGGGCCAGATCGAGCAGGCCTGGAAGAATGTCGCTGCCGCTCTGGCGGGTGCGGGCATGGCGCCGTCGGATCTGGTGAAGCTGACGATCTACATGACGCCCAATGCGGCCGAGCACCTGGCCCACAGCCGCGAATGCCGCGCGAAGATCCTGAATGGCGAAAAGCCCGGCGCGACCCTGGTCTATGTCGCGGGTCTCGCCGATCCCGACATGGTCATCGAGATCGACGTCTACGCCGCGAAGTAGGAGGCAGACTCCCCCACTCTCTGGTCATGGTCCGGCTTGACCGGACCATCCATGCTGTGACCTACCCGCAAGCGCGCCCACAGTGTGGTGCGGAACGGACGTCACAGCATGGATCCTCCGGTCAAGCCGGAGGATGACAGGGGAGGTGGTACCGCAGCGACGGTGCGCAGGCCCGCCCCGGCCCCTTACGCCGCCTCGGTGCCGCCGACGGTGAGCTGGTCGACCAGCAGGGTCGGCTGGCCGACGCCCACGGGCACGCCCTGGCCGGCCTTGCCGCAGGTGCCGATGCCGGGATCCATGCCCATGTCGTTGCCGATGGCCTTGACCTTGGTCAGCACGTCCGGGCCGTTGCCGATGAGTGTGGCGCCCTTCACCGGCCGCGTCACCTTGCCGTCCTCGATGAGATAGGCCTCCGAGGCCGAGAAGACGAACTTGCCGTTGGTGATGTCGACCTGGCCGCCGCCGAAGTTGACGGCATAAAGCCCCTTCTTCACCGAGGCGATGATGCCGGCCGGGTCCTCGGTGCCCGATTCCATCACCGTGTTGGTCATGCGCGGCATCGGCTGATGGTCGAAGGCCTGGCGGCGGCCGTTGCCGGTGGGGGCGTGGCCCATCAGGCGGGCGTTCATGCGGTCGTGCATGTAGCCTTTCAGGATGCCGTCCTCGATCAGCACCGTGCGGCTGGTCGGCGTGCCCTCGTCGTCGATGGTGAGAGAGCCGCGGCGGTCGGTGATGGTGCCGTCGTCGACCACGGTGACGCCGGGGGCCGCGATGCGCTGGCCGATCAGGCCGGAGAAGGCCGAGGTCTTCTTGCGGTTGAAATCGCCTTCCAGGCCGTGGCCGATGGCCTCGTGCAGCAGGATGCCGGGCCAGCCCGGGCCGAGCACGACCTGCATCTCGCCCGCCGGAGCGCCGACCGCCTCCAGATTCACCAGCGCCTGACGCAGGGCCTCGTCGACCGCGCCCTGCCAGCGTTCGGTGGTGACGAAATCGTCGTAGAGGGTGCGCCCGCCCATGCCGTGGCTGCCCGATTCCTGGCGTTCGTCGTCGCCGGCCACGACCGAGACGTTGACGCGCACCAGCGGGCGGATGTCGGTCGCCTTGCGGCCGTCGGCGCGCATGATGGCAACGACCTGCCAGGTCGCCGCGATCGAGGCCATGACCTGGCGCACGCGGGGGTCGGCAGCGCGCGCATAGGCGTCGATCTCCTGCAGCAGCTTGACCTTGGCCTCGAAGGACATGGCCTCGACGGGGTTGTCGTCGGCATAGAGGTGGCGGTTGGTCGCCGCAGGGGCATCGGCGATGGTCGCGGCGCGGCCGTCGACCGCCTTCACCGTGGCCGCAGCGCGGGCGATGGCGGCCTCGGAAAGCTCGCTGGCATGGGCATAGGCCGTGGCCTCGCCCACGATCCGGCGCAGGCCGATTCCCTGGGTGACGTCATAGCTCGCCGATTTCAGGCGGCCGTCGTCGAAGGCCAGCATCTCGCCCTGGCGGTATTCCATGAACAGTTCGCCGTCGTCGGCGCCGCGCAGGGCGTCACCGACCATATCGGCCACGCGCCGCTCCTCGATGCCGGAACGGGTGAAAAACAGCTCGTCGGGCGAAGGTTCGCCGGTCATGTTGCGATCTCCGGGGTCATGTTCCCCTCATATGGCATGGCCGTGGCGGGGAACCAACCGGGGGGCTGCAATTGCTTCGCAGATGCAGGCACTTGCAAGGCGCGTCACGGGCTTGTGAAACGCGCGAAGGCCAGTGTATGTTCCGCCGCAACTGGCCATCCCGTGGCGGACGTGGAGATTGGCCGGGTCGACCATAGAGGGCCGCCCGGCCCCGTTTCATGCCGGGGCTTCCGGCAGGATCAGATCCTGCGTGAACCCGGTCCGGAACGTTGAAAGGAGAGTCGTGGTGCAGAGATCGCTCCTGGGTATTCTGGCGCTGTCAGCCATGCTGATTGGTGGCGCGAGTGCAGCCTTTGCCGAGCCCCAAGCCTGGGAATGGGGCTTCCAGCCGGCGGCCACGCCGGTCGCGGAGGACATTCACTGGTTCTACGACTGGGTGCTGCTGCCGATGATGGTCGCCATCTCGGTCTTCGTCGCAGTGCTGCTGCTCTGGATCCTGGTGCGCTTCCGCAAGGGCCGCAATCCGACTCCCTCGCGCACGACGCACAACACCCTGCTCGAGGTGGTCTGGACCGGCCTGCCGATCCTGATCCTGATCGGCATCGCCGTTCCCTCGCTGCGTCTGCTCTACTTCGAATCGACCGTGCCCGAGGCCGATATCACCCTCAAGGCGACCGGCCACCAGTGGTACTGGTCCTATGAGTACCCCGACCAGGGCGGCATCTCCTTCGACGCCATCATGGTCGACGAAGCCGATCTGCAGGACGGCCAGCCGCGCCTGCTGACCACCGACAACGAGGTCGTCCTGCCCGCCGGCAAGATCGTGCGGGTCCAGGTGACCAGCCAGGATGTCATTCATTCCTGGGCGATGCCGCCGGCCGGTGTGAAGACGGATGCGGTTCCCGGACGCCTCAACGAACTCTGGATGGAGATCGACGAGCCCGGCATGTACTACGGCCAGTGCTCGGAGCTTTGCGGCGTCCTGCACGGCTTCATGCCGATCACGCTTCGCGTCGTGACGCCCGAGGAGTTCGACGCCTGGGTCGGCCAGCAGCAGGCGGCCATGGGCATCACGTCCACGGTCGATGTCGCCGCTGCGACCCAGAACTGAACCCGATAGATTAAGAGCCGGCACCCAGAAGGGAACGCAGCCATGAGCCACGCCCACGACGCCAATGCCCACGCCCACGGCCACGATCATCACGATCACACGCCGAAGGGAATCCTGCGGTACGTCTATTCGACGAACCACAAGGACATCGGCACGATGTACATGATCTACGGGTTCATCTTCGGACTCATCGGCTTTGTCATGTCGATGCTGATCCGTATCGAACTCGCGCATCCCGGCGACGGCATCCTGGGCGGCGACCACCAGCTCTACAACGTGCTGATCACCAGCCACGGCCTGATCATGATCTTCTTCATGATCATGCCGGTGTTCATCGGCGGCTTCGGCAACTGGTTCGTGCCGCTGATGATCGGCGCGCCGGACATGGCCTTCCCGCGCATGAACAACATCAGCTTCTGGCTGCTGGTTCCGTCGGGAATCCTGCTGATGGTCTCGGTCTTCATTGACGAGGGCACGGGCGGCGGCTGGACGCTTTATGCGCCGCTGTCGACCTACGGCAGCCCCGGCCTTGCGGTCGACTGCCTGATCCTTTCGATCCATCTGGCCGGTGCGTCCTCGATCCTGGGCGCGATCAACTTCATCACGACCATCTTCAACATGCGCGCGCCGGGCATGACCCTGCACCGCATGCCGCTCTTTGCCTGGTCCGTGCTGATCACCGCCTTCCTGCTGGTGCTCTCCCTGCCGGTTCTGGCCGGCGGCATCACCATGCTGCTGACCGACCGCAACTTCGGTACCGGCTTCTTCGATCCGGCGCTGGGCGGCGATCCGATCCTCTACCAGCACCTCTTCTGGTTCTTCGGCCATCCCGAGGTGTACATCCTGATCCTGCCGGCCTTCGGCATCGTCAGCCACATCATCTCGACCTTCTCGTTGAAGCCCATCTTCGGCTATCTCGGCATGGCCTACGCCATGGTCGCGATCGGCTTCATCGGCTTCATCGTGTGGGCCCACCACATGTACACGGTCGGCCTGGGCGTCGACACGAAGGCCTACTTCGTGGTCGCCACCATGGTCATCGCGGTGCCCACGGGCGTGAAGATCTTCTCGTGGCTGGCCACGATGTGGGGCGGCTCGATCGAGTTCAAGACGCCCATGCTGTGGGCCATCGGCTTCATCTTCCTGTTCACGGTCGGCGGCGTCACGGGCGTCCTGCTCGCCAACGCCGGCATCGACCATGCCATGCACGACACCTACTTCGTGGTCGCGCATTTCCATTACGTGCTGTCGCTGGGCGCCGTCTTCGCGCTGTTCGGCGGCTTCTACTACTGGATCGGCAAGATGTCGGGCTACACCTACCCCGAGTGGGCCGGAAAGCTGCACTTCTGGCTGACGCTGATCGGCGTCAACCTGACCTTCTTCCCGCAGCACTTCCTGGGCATGGCGGGCATGCCGCGCCGTATCCCGGATTATCCGGATGCCTATGCGGGCTGGAACCTGGTCTCGTCCTACGGCTCCTATGTCACCGCCGCGGGCCTGCTGGTCTTCTTCTACGTGCTCGCCCGTGTCTTCCTGTTCGGCCGGGTCAAGGCTGCCGCCAATCCCTGGGGCCCTGGTGCCACGACCCTGGAGTGGACCCTGTCCTCGCCGCCGCCGTTCCACACCTTCGAGGATCCGCCCTACATGGGTGCCTCGCAGGGCGGCCACTAGGCCGGATCGGAAGGGCAGGTCATGGCGCTCGACAGCGGCATCACGGTAGCGGCCGGCGAGGCGTCGCGCGAAGCGACGCCCGCCGACTTCTTCGCGCTGCTCAAGCCGCGCGTCATGTCGCTGGTCGTGTTCACGGGCGCCATCGGCCTGATGGTCGCGCCGGGCAACCTGCATCCCGTGCTTGCGGCGGTTGCGGTGCTCTGCATCGCGGTCGGCGCGGGCGCCTCGGGCTGCATCAACATGTGGTACGAGCGCGATGTCGACGCGGTGATGCGCCGCACGCGCCACCGGCCGATCCCCACCGGCGTCATCGCGCCGCGCACGGCGCTGGAATTCGGCGTCACGCTCAGTGTGGCCTCGGTCATGCTGATGGGCCTGGCGGTCAACTGGGTGGCGGCCGCGCTGCTGGCGCTGGCGATCTGCTTCTACGTCTTCGTCTATACGATCTGGCTGAAGCGCCGCACGCCCCAGAACATCGTCATCGGCGGCGCCGCCGGCGCCTTTCCGCCGATGATCGGCTGGGCCGCGGCCACGGGCGAAGTCTCGCTTTCCTCCATCGCGCTCTTTGCCATCATCTTCTTCTGGACGCCGCCGCATTTCTGGTCGCTGGCGCTCTACCGCACGGGCGACTACGCCGCGGCAGGCATCCCGATGCTGCCGGTGGTCGCGGGCGCCGCAGCGACGCGGCGCCAGATCGTGCTCTACAGCGCGCTCATGCTGCCGCTTTCGCTCGCACCCTTTGCGCTCGGCACGGCGGGGCCCCTCTACGCCATCGGCGCGACCGCGCTGTCGGCGGTGTTCCTGATCGGCGCCCTGCGCGTCTGGTGGAGCAAGAGCGAGGCTGCGGCGCGCTGGATGTTCCGCTATTCGATCCTCTACCTGGCGCTGCTCTTTGCGCTGCTGGCGGTCGATCATGCTCTGCCCGGCGTGGTCTGAGATGGTTCTGACCGAACAGGAGAAGCGTTCGCGCCGGCGCCGCAATGCGGCCCTGGGCCTGGCGCTCGGCGCGTTCATCGTGCTGCTCTACATCGTCTCCATCGTGAAGATGGGGGGCTGAAGCCATGGCCGCCCGCAGCCTCGCCGAACGCAAGCGCACCAGCGTCATCGCCATCGGATTCGTGCTGACCTGCATGGTCGCGCTGACCGTTTCGGCGGTGCCGCTCTACCGCCTGTTCTGCCAGGTCACCGGCTACGGCGGCACGACCCAGGTGGCGGCGGCGGCCCCGGGCGTGGCCGATGGCGTCGTCACCGTGCGCTTCAGCGCGAACACAGGGCGCGACATGCCCTGGGAGTTCCGTCCTGCCCAGAACCAGGTCAGCGCGCGTCTGGGCGAGCAGATGACCGTGTTCTACGAGGCGAGCAATCCCACGGACCGGCCGATCACCGGCACCGCCACCTTCAACGTCACGCCCGACAAGGCCGGCCCCTACTTCGCCAAGATCGACTGCTTCTGCTTTACCGAGCAGACGCTCGAGCCCGGCCAGACGGTTGCCATGCCGGTTACCTTCTTCGTTGATCCTGAGCTCTTCACGGACCGTGAGACCCAGGAACTGCGCACCATCACCCTGTCCTACACCTTCTTCGAGAAGCCGGGCACGGGCGAAACCAACAACGCGGCGCTCGAAGCGGACGCCGCGACGACCACCAACTGAGTTCGAGCGGGAGAGCAGGCTGATGGCCGACCACGCACAGAAGCATCCCTACCATCTGGTCGATCCGAGCCCGTGGCCGTTCGTGGGCGCGTTCTCGGCCCTGGTCCTGGCGGCGGGTGCGCTCTACACCTTCGCCCATCCCGAGCGCTGGTGGATGATCATTCCCGGCCTGGTGCTGGCGCTGACCACCATGTTCTTCTGGTGGGCCGACGTCATCAAGGAAGCTCAGGTCGACAAGGCCCATTCGCCCGCGGTGCAGCTTGGCCTGCGCTACGGCATGGCGCTGTTCATCGCGTCGGAAGTCATGTTCTTCGTCGCCTGGTTCTGGGCCTACTTCAACGCGGCCCTGTTCCCCACGGCGGAAATGGGCGGCATCTGGCCCCCCGAAGGCATCATGACCTTCAATCCCTGGGATCTGCCCTTCATCAACACCCTGATCCTGCTCACCTCGGGCACCACCGTGACCTGGGCGCACCACGCCCTGCGTGAAGGCAAGCGCGAGCAGGTCATCGCCGGTCTCTGGCTGACGGTCATCTTGGGCCTCACCTTCACCTGCTTCCAGGTGGTGGAATATGTCGAGGCGCCGTTCTCCTTCCGCGGCGGCATCTACGGCTCGACCTTCTTCATGGCGACCGGCTTCCACGGCTTCCATGTCATCGTCGGCACGATCTTCCTGGCGGTCTGCCTGGTGCGCGCCTACCGCGGCGATTTCACCCCCCAGCAGCACTTCGGCTTCGAGGCCGCTGCCTGGTACTGGCACTTCGTCGATGTCGTCTGGCTGTTCCTCTTCTGCGCCATCTACTGGTGGGGCGCGGGCGAGGTGATGCATCACTGACGGCCGAGGCAGCGTGAATACGCCCTACTACGGTTACGTCTCTCCGTACTCGGCCGGCCTTCGCTGTCGCTGTCCGCGATGTGGCGAAGGCCGGCTGTTTTCCGGCTTCCTGGCGATCGCGCCCAAGTGCGAGGTCTGCGGCCTGACCCTGGCCCACGAGGATGCCGGCGACGGTCCCGCCGTGTTCGTCATCCTGATCTACGGTTTCGTCATGGCCGGGCTCGCGGCCTGGGTCGAACTCTCCTGGGAGCCGCCGTTCTGGGTCCATGCGGTGATCTTCGTGCCGCTGATCCTGGGCGGCTCGGCGCTGCTGCTGCGTCCCTTCAAGGGGGTCATCGTCGCCCTGCAGTTCCGCCATCGCGTCGCGGGTTTCGAGAACGAGCCGGACGGCCCGGCGGGGCCCTGATTGGCCCGCTCCCGTCTTGCCACCACGCTGGTCGCGCTGCCGATCATCGCCCTGCTGATCGCCCTGGGCAGCTGGCAGCTTCAGCGGCTGGCCTGGAAGGAAGGCCTGATCGCCACCATGGACGCGCGCCTTGCCGAGGCGCCGGTACCGCTTGCCGAGGCGCTGACGCGCCCGCCCGCCGAACGGGAATGGCAGCGGGTCATGGCCACCGGCACCTTCCTGCATGACCGGCAGGTCGCCATGTACCGCATGTCGGTCGATGGCGAGCCCGGTTATCTCATCCTGACACCCCTGCGCCTCACCGACGGCCGCACCATCCTGGTCGATCGCGGCTTCGTGCCGCAGGGCCTGGTCGATCCCGACCTCCGCCCGGGCAGCGAGCCCGCGGGCCAGGTCTGGGTCGTGGGCGTGCTGCGCGGCGGCGAGACCCAGCACACCTTCACCAACGACAACGATCCCGCGACCGGCGCCTGGTACTGGTACGACCTGCCCGCGCTGGGCGCGGCGATGGATGTCGACCTGCTGCCTGCGGTGATCCATGCAGACCGCGATCCCGCCGCGACATGGCCCGTGGGCGGCCAGGCGATCTTCGCGCCGCGCAACGATCATCTGCAGTACGCGCTCACCTGGTACGGCCTTGCCGGGGTGGCGATCGTCATCTATGTGCTCCTGCTCGTCAGGCGGCCGGAGCGGAGAGCGAAGCGTTGAACCAGCCCTATGCCGAACTGGAACGGCGCTTTGCCGCGCTCGATGCGCTCAAGGGCGCATCGGCCGTGCTCGGCTGGGACCGCGAGGTGATGATGCCTGCCGGGGCTGCCGCCGCGCGCGCCGAGCAGCTTGCCGCCCTGGGCCAGGTCTGCCACGCCCGCATCGCCGATCCCGAACTCGCCGACTTGCTGGACGCCGCCGAACAGGACACCGCCCATCTCGACGGCTGGCAGGCGGCCAACCTCGCCCACATGCGCCGCACCTGGCGCCACGAAACGGCGCTGGACGCCGGCCTCGTCGAGGCCATCTCGCGCGCCCAGTCGCGCTCGATCGAGGCCTGGATGGCGGCCCGTCCCGCCGCCGATTTCGCCGCCTTCCTGCCTGCCTTCGAGGAGATCGTTGCCCTGTCCCGCGAGGCCGCGGCCGCCAAGGGCACGGCGCTCTCCAAGGCGCCCTGGGATGCGCTGCTCGACGCCTACGAGGATTCGCTCTCGGGCGAGGAGATCGACGCCCTCTTCGACCGTCTCGCCACCGCCCTGCCACCGATCCGCGAGCAGGCCATGGCCGCCCAGGCGGCCCGGCCCGCGCCCATCGAACCCCAGGGTCCGTTTCCGGCGGAGCGGCAGAAGAAACTCGGCGAGCGGTTGATGGCGCTGGCCGGCTTCGACTTCGCCCACGGCCGTCTCGACACCAGCGCCCATCCCTTCACGGGCGGCGTCTATGGCGACGTGCGCATCACCACGCGTTTCGATGAGGCCGATTTCACCTCCTCCATCATGGCCGTGATGCACGAGACCGGCCACGCCCTCTACGAGCAGGGCCGCCCGGCCGACTGGGCCGCCCAGCCCGTGGGCGAGGCGGCCAACATGACCATGCACGAAAGCCAGTCCCTGCTGGTGGAGATGCAGGCCGCGCGCAGCCCGCAGTTCCTGGCCTTCGCCGCGCCCATGATCGCGCAGGAACTGGGCGGGGAGGGGCAGGCCTTCAGCGCCGGGAACCTCCATGCGCTGGCCACGCGCGTGGCGCCGGGCTGCATCCGCGTCGATGCCGACGAGCTGCACTACCCCTTCCACATCGTCCTGCGCACAAGGCTGGAGCGCGCCCTGATCGCGGGCGATCTGGCGCCTGCAGACCTGCCCGGCGCCTGGAACGAGGCCATGGCCGAACTGGTCGGCATCACGCCGCCCGACGACCGGCTGGGCTGCCTGCAGGACATCCACTGGCCCATGGGCGCCTTCGGATACTTCCCGACCTACACCCTGGGCGCGCTCGCCGCGGCCCAGCTCTTTGCCGCCGCCACGGCGCAGGACAGCGACATCCTGCCCGGCCTGGAGCGGGGTGATTTCTCGCCCCTGCTCACCTGGCTGCGCCACAACATCCATCGCCACGGGGCGCGCCTTTCGACGCAGGAGCTGCTCAGTGCGGCCACCGGCGGCCCGCTTTCCACCGCGGCCTTCGAAGCCCATCTCGCCCGCCGTTATCTGGACGGATAAGCCCATGCGCTACCTCTCCACGCGGGGCGATGCCCCGGTCCTGGATTTCGAGGATACCCTGCTTGCCGGCCTCGCCGACGATGGCGGCCTCTATCTTCCCGAGTCATGGCCGCAGCTTTCGCCCGAGCAGTTCCGCGCCATGGCCGGACTCGACTATCCCGCCATCGCCGCCCGCGTCATGGCGCCGTATGTCGAGGGCTGGATCACCCTTGAGGAGCTGGAGGCCATGGCGCGCGAGGCCTATGCCGGCTTCGATCACAGCGCCATCGTTCCCATGGTGCAGAGCGGCGACAACGACTGGCTGCTGGAGCTCTTCCACGGCCCCACGCTCGCCTTCAAGGACCTGGCGCTGCAGCTTCTGGGTCGTCTCTTCGACCGCGCCCTGGAGCGGCGCGACCGCCGCATCACCGTCGTCGGTGCGACCTCGGGCGATACCGGTTCGGCGGCCATCGCGGGCCTTGCCGGGCGCGAGCGCATCGACATCGTCATCCTGTTCCCCCACGGCCGGGTGAGCGAGGTGCAGCGGCGCCAGATGACGACGGTGGATGCCGCCAACGTGCGCTGCGTCGCGGTCGAGGGAACGTTCGACGACTGTCAGGCGTTGGTGAAATCCATGTTTGCCGATCGTCCCTTCCGCGAGCGCATCGGCCTTGCCGCCGTCAATTCGATCAACTGGGCGCGCGTCATGGCCCAGGCGGCCTATTACGTCGCGTCCGCCGTGCGATTGGGCGCGCCCGACCGGGAGATCGCTTTTTCGGTGCCCTCGGCCAACTTCGGGGCTTCGTTTGCGGGCCACGTCGCCCGCTCCATGGGCCTGCCGATTCACCGTATCGTGGTGGCGACCAACGCCAACGACATCCTCGCCCGCTTCCTCGAGTCGGGCGAGTACCGCACCGCCGGGGTCACGCCCACCCTGTCGCCCAGCATGGACATCCAGGTCTCCAGCAACTTCGAGCGCATGCTGTTCGAGGCGCACGGCCGCGATGCCGGGTCGACGCGCGGCCTGATGGACCGCCTGAAGCAGTCCGGCGGATTCACGGTGGAGCCTGAGCCCATGGCGGTAATGCGCGGGCTGATGTCCGGCCACCGCAGCGATGATGACGCGATTCGCGCCGAAATCCGCCGTATGGAGCGCGAAACCGGCATCGTCATCGATCCCCACACCGCCTGCGGCACGGCCGCGGCGCGCAAGGCCGGCATCGCGCCGGAGATCCCGGTCATCACCCACGCCCAGGCCCATCCGGCCAAGTTCCCCGATGCCGTTGCCTCGGCCATCGGCCGGCCACCGGCGGTGCCGGAACGGCTGCAGCGGGTCATGGAACTGCCCGAACATGTGACGGTCTTGCCAAACGACCTTTCCGCCGTGCAGGGTTTCATCACCAGCAATCAGAGGTAGGGAGCCGTATGAGTTTCGAAATTACGACGCTCGACAGCGGAATGCGCGTGGTGACCGACGCCATCGAAGGCGTCGAGAGTGCCGCGGTGGGCGTCTGGGTCGATGTCGGCGCGCGTGACGAGCCTGCCGAACTCAACGGCATTTCCCATCTCCTGGAGCACATGGCCTTCAAAGGCACGGAGCGGCGCGACGCCATGGCGATCGCCCAGGAGATCGAGGACGTCGGCGGCCATGTGAACGCCTACACCTCGCGCGAACACACCGCCTTCTTCGCCCGGGTGCTGAAAGACGACGTGCCGCTGGCCGTCGACATGCTCTCGGACATCCTCCAGCACTCCACCTTCCTGGAGGAGGAACTGGAAAAGGAACGCTGGGTGGTGATGCAGGAAATCGCCCAGGTTCACGACACGCCCGACGACCTGGTCTTCGACCTGTTCCAGGAGAAGGCCTATCCCGACCAGCCGCTCGGCCGCTCGATTCTCGGCACCTCGAAAGGGGTGGAGGGCTTCCAGCGGGCCTCGCTCGCCGACTTCCAGAGCCGCTTCTACACCGCCGATTCGATGATCCTCTCGGCCGCAGGTGCGGTCGATCACGACGCCATCGTGCGCATGGCCGAAAGCCAGTTCGGCAATCTGCGGCGGCGCAACGGCCATGTCGCGGAGGCCGCGGTCTACGGCGGCGGGGACGTCGAGCATGAGGACGATGTCGAGCAGGTGCACCTGATCCTGGGCTTCGACGGTGTCGGCTACCGCGATCCCGACTATTTCCCCATCCAGGTGCTCACCGGCGCGCTCGGCGGCGGCATGTCCTCGCGCCTCTTCCAGGAGGTGCGCGAAAAGCGGGGACTGGCCTACAGCATCTTTGCCTTCCATTCCTCCTACGTCGACGGCGGCCTGTTCGGCGTCTATGCCGGCTGCGCCGACGAGGATGCCGACGAGGTCGCGGTGCTCGTCGCCGACGAGCTGAAACGCTCGACCGACGGCATCAGCGAAGGCGAACTCAACCGCGCCCGCACCCAGATCAAGGCGGGGCTGCTGATGTCGCGGGAAAGCACCTCCACGCGCTGCGAGAACGCCGCGCGCCAGATCCTGATCCACGGCCGCCATCTGCCCCAGGAGGAGATCGTCGAGCGCCTCGATGCGGTGACCACCGCCGACATGCGCCGCTGCGCCGAACGCCTGTTCTGCGCGGGCAAGCCCACCGTCTCCACCATCGGGCCGAAGGCAGGCCTGGGCCAGTACGAGCGCATCGCCGCCCGTTTGTCCTGACGGCGGAAATGTTCACGCTCCTGCGCCGCCAGACCTCCGATGCCGCGGCGCCGTTGCTGGAAGGCCCGCGCGTGGTGCTGCGGCCGCCGCGCATGGACGATTGGGCGGGCTGGGCCGAACTGCGCGGCGAAAGCCGCGATTTCCTCACACCATGGGAGCCCGCCTGGCCGCGCGACGCGCTGGGCCAGACCGCCTTCCGCCGCCGCTTGCGCCAGATGCAGCGCGAACGCTCCGCGGGCGAGGCCTATGGCCTGTTCGTCACATCAGCTGAAAGCGGCGCGGTGCTGGGCGGCATCACGGTCTCCGACATCCGCCGCGGCGTCGCCCAGACGGCGACGCTGGGCTACTGGATGGGCGCGCGTCACGCCCGCCAGGGCTACATGACAGAGGCCATCGCCACTCTGCTGCCCTTTGTCTTCGTCACCCTGGGCCTGCACCGGCTGGAAGCGGCCTGCGTGCCCCAGAACGAGCCGTCCAGGCGCCTGCTGGAGAAATCAGGCTTCCGCCAGGAGGGGCTGGCGCGGGCCTACCTGAAGATCGACGGCCAGTGGCGCGATCACCTGCTGTTTGCCCAGCTCGAAAGCGAGTGGCGCAACCGCAGGCGTTAGACCGGATCACGATCACCCGGAACCATTCCATGGTTCCGGGTGATCGTGTGAATCCGGTCTACATCAACAAAATCGAGCAAATTCACATCCTTCAGCCCAATCGCAATGCGATTCCGCTGAAGGATGATTTGCTCTAGTTGGGCCGGCCGCTGCCGCCGATGTCGGTGGAGAGCAGGGCGGGGTCGATGCCGATCTTGGAGAGGGCCTTGTGCCACTTGGCGTCGAGGTTCCCGCCGAACAGCAGGTCCTCGTCGGCATCGCAGGTCAGCCAGCCGTTGGCCTGGATCTCGGCATCGAGCTGGCCCGGCGCCCAGCCGGCGTAACCCAGGGCGAGCAGGGAACGGCGCGGGCCGCCGCCCGCCGCCATGGCGCGCAGCACGTCGACCGTGGCGGTGAGCGCCACGCCGCCGGTGATCGTCAGGGTGCCGTCGTGCTGGTAATCGTCGGAATGGAGGACGAAGCCGCGCCCGGTCTCGACCGGGCCGCCGAAATGCATGCGGATGGCCTCGCCCGTGTTGCCGCCGGAAATGCCGAGCTGCTCCAGCATGTCCTCGAAGGAAAGATCGTCGAGCGGCTTGTTGACCACCAGGCCCATGGCGCCGTCGGAACTGTGGGCGCAGAGATAGATCAGGCTGCGGTCGAAACGCGGATCGCCGATCGTCGGCATCGCGATCAGGCAGCGTCCTTCCAGATAGGTGTCATCGACCATGGCCTGTTCCCTGGCTCTTGCTCCGTGTCTCCCGCCCCCCGGCAAGGATATGAGGATACAGCCTCCGTGGGGCAAGGTCAGCCTCCGCGCAGCAAAGATGGCTTGAGACGGGACCATCACGGGGCCATATCTGTGGTCCGGCGGCTGCGTCCGCCACGCATTCGCATCAGGGAGTCCCAGAATGACCATCAAAGTTGGCGATCGCATGCCTTCGGGCACCATGCACACCATGACCGACAGCGGCCCCGCGCCGGTCAGCACCGACGAGCTCTTCAAGGGCAAGAAGGTGGTGCTGTTCTCCGTTCCCGGCGCCTTCACGCCCACCTGCTCGGCCAAGCACCTGCCCGGTTTCGTCAGCAAGGCCGGTGATCTCAAGGCCAAGGGTGTCGACACCATCGCCTGCATGGCGGTGAACGATGCCTTTGTCATGGGCGCCTGGGGCAAGGATCAGGGCACCGGCGACAAGGTCACCATGCTGGCCGACGGCAGCGCCGAGTATTCCAAGAAGCTGGGTCTGGAGACCGATCTCAGCGGCTACGGCATGGGCGTGCGCGGCAAGCGCTTCTCCCTGCTGGTCGATGACGGCGTCGTCAAGGCGGTCAACGTCGACGAGGGCGAGTTCAAGGCGACCAGCGCCGAGGCCATGCTCGAACAGCTCGGCTGATCGTTCCCGATACGCATGGAGGGGCCGCGGGCAATCGCCTGCGGCCCTTTGCCTTTGGGGGCAGATCTCAGCGCTTGAAGGGGGCCATGCCCTCGCGGGCCAGTTCGTCGGCCCGCTCGTTGCCCGGATTGCCGTCGTGGCCCTTCACCCAGTGCCAGGTGATCTCGTGGCGTGTGGTGGCTTCGTCGAGCGCGCGCCACAGGTCCTCGTTCTTCACGGGCTTCTTCGCGGCGGTCTTCCAGCCGTTTTTCTTCCATTTGGCGAGCCAGCCCATGATGCCGTCGCGCACATAGGTGCTGTCGGTATAGAGGTCGACGGTGCTCGGCCGCTTCAGGGATTCCAGGGCGCGGATCGCGGCCGTCATCTCCATGCGGTTGTTGGTCGTGGCGGCCTCGCCGCCTTTGAGCTCCTTGGTCAGACCGTTCCACGACAGCAGCGCGCCCCAGCCGCCGGGCCCGGGATTTCCCGAACAGGCGCCGTCGGTGTGGATCTCGATGACCGGCTTTTCCCCGCTCATGCGATGCCGTAGGCCGCAGCGCTCGTCACGCCGCGGTGGAAGCGCATCTTGGCCAGGTACTCGCGCGGGTCCTTGGGCGTCACCAGGGCGCCCTCCACGGGATGCAGCCAGTCGTAGAGACGGGTCATCAGGAAGCGCAGCGCCGCGCCGCGCGCCAGCAGGGGCAGGGCGGCGAGCTCGGCCTCCTCGAAGGGGCGCACCTGGCGATAGGCCGCAAGCAGGGCGCGTGCCTTGGTGACGTTGAGCTCCCGGTGGTTCTCGAAGCACCAGGCGTTGAGGCAGATCGCCACGTCGTAGGCAAAGAGGTCGTTGCAGGCAAAGTAGAAGTCGATGATGCCGGAGAGCCGCGCACCGTCGAAGAAGACGTTGTCGCAGAACAGATCGGCATGGATCACGCCCGACGGCAGGTCGCGCGGCCAGCAGGTGGCAAAGGTCGCCAGTTCGTCGGCGATTTCGCCTGCCAGTCCGGGCTCCACCTCGTCGGCGCGCGCGCCGCAGCCCTCGGCCAGGCGCTGCCAGCCGGCCAGCGAAAGATCGTTTTCGCGGCGGATCTCGAAATCGGCACCCTGAAGGTGCAGCTCGGCAAGCGCACGGCCCACGGCCGCGCAGTGCTCGGGCGTGGTGCGCCGGGGCGACAGGCCTTTCAGGAAGCTCGCCAGTGCGGCCGGGCGGCCGTTGAGGCGCTTGAGCGCCTGACCCTTGCGGTCGCGGATGGGCGTGGGGCAGGGCACGCCGCGCGCGGCCAGGTGTTCCATCAGGCCGATGAAAAACGGCAGGTCCTCCTCGCGCACACGCTTTTCGTAAAGCGTCAGAACATAGGGGCCGGCGTCGGTGAAGACAAAGTAGTTGGAGTTCTCCACGCCCTCGGCGATGCCCTTGAGGGAGACCAGACGGCCGATGTCGTAGTCGGTCAGGAAGGCCTGCAGGTCTTCGGCGGAGACGTCGGTATAGACGGCCATGGCGCCTCAGTCCGCCAGGGCGCGGGGCAGCTTGAAGCTGACATCCTCGCGCGTCACTTCGGTTTCCTCGATGGTGAGGTCGAAGCGTTCGCGCAGGGCCTGCAGGACTTCCTCGACCAGCAGTTCCGGTGCCGATGCGCCGGCCGTGATGCCAAGCGTGGCAACGCCGGTGAAATCGACCAGATCGAGGTCGGCGCCGCGCTGGATCAGCCCGGCATGGGCCGCACCGGCGACACGGGCGACCTCCACCAGGCGCAGCGAGTTCGAGGAATTGGGCGCGCCGATCACCAGGACCATGTCGCAGGCGTGCGCGATCGCCTTCACCGCTTCCTGCCGGTTGGTCGTGGCGTAGCAGATGTCCTGCTTGTGCGGGCCGCGGATCGCGGGAAAGCGCTCGGTCAGCGCGGCCACGATGGCGATCGTATCGTCCACCGACAGGGTCGTCTGGGTGATGTAGGCAAGGTTTTCCGGGTCGTCGGGGGCGATGGCGCGGGCGTCCTCGACGCTTTCGACCAGCAGAATCGCGCCCTCGGGCAGCTGGCCCATGGTGCCGATCACCTCCGGATGCCCGGCGTGGCCGATCAGCACGATCTGGCGCCCCGCGCCGTGATGGCGCGCGGCCTCGTGGTGGACCTTGCTGACCAGGGGGCAGGTGGCGTCGAGGTAATAGAGATTGCGCGCTGCGGCATCGGCGGGAACCGCCTTGGGCACGCCATGGGCCGAAAAGATCACCGGGCGGCTGTCGTCGGGAATCTCGTCGAGTTCCTCGACGAAGACCGCGCCCTTGGCCTCCAGCGACTCGACCACGAAGCGGTTGTGGACGATCTCGTGGCGCACGTAGACGGGCCGGCCGTGTTTGGCCAGCGCCTTCTCGACGATCTGGATGGCGCGGTCGACCCCGGCGCAGAATCCGCGCGGGCTGGCAAGCACCACGCGCAGCGGGGGAAGGCCGTCGGTCTGGCTCATGTCGTATCGCGCCTGATCGCTGGGTCCGGGGTCTCGCCCCATACCATGGCAGGCGCGCCCGCGCCACGCCCGCGGCGGGCTTCTAAGCCCTTGAAACAGGGCCGTTTCATGGCATTGCCACGGGATGTCTGCTTTCCCTTCCGCTGCGATCCGCTTTAGAGTGCGCCGCGGCGGGCCGGCACGTCCGCCCCAGGCAATCAAGGAAAGGGCAAGGCATGAGCGACGACGTGGTGATCGCGCAGAAATCCCCCTACAAGGCGGAACTGAAAAAGGGCCAGCGCTATTTCTGGTGCGCCTGCGGCAAGAGCGCCAAGCAGCCTTATTGCGACGGCTCGCACAAGGGCAGCGGCGTCTCGCCCATCGGCTTCGTGGCCGAGGAGGACAAGACCGCCTGGCTGTGCGGCTGCAAGCACACCGCCGGCAAGCCCTTCTGCGACGGGACCCACAGCAAGCTTTGAGTTTTGAGCTTTGATCGCCGGAGCAAGCAGGATGCGCCATTCATGATCGTTTCGCGTTACATGCGGCGGGGGCTTCAGGCTCTTGCGGCCGGCCTTCTGCTGCTTGGCACGGGCTGCGGCAGCCGCGACATCCAGGTCTCCGTGCTGACCTGCACGCAGGTCTTTCTGGTCCAGGACGCCACCCATCTGGTCGATTACGCTCCCGGCAGCGGCACCGACCTGATCGACGTGCGCTACGATGCCCGCATCATCAGCGTGGAATGGCTCTGCACCTTCCTGACCGACGAGAACCGCGTCGAGATGGAGGTTCGCTTCGGCATGCGCGCGATGATGGGCCCGGCGGCCACCGAGTCGCAGACGCGCTTCCCCTATTTCGTGGTGGTCGAAGATCCCGACGGCAACATCATCGCCAAGCAGGTCTTCGGCATCGACATCGGATTCCCCGGCAATGCGCTGGAGATCGGCCATATCGAATCGGTGTTCCAGAAGCTGACCTATTCGAGCCTGGCGCGCGCGGCCGAGTACACCGTCTACATCGGCTTCCAGCTCACGCCCGAACAGCTCGCACAGGTGCGATCGGGCAAGGGGCAATAGAAGCCCGCGAAATCGACAAGCACGGTTGACCGCTCCGGCGCGCCCGCCCATGCTTGCCGCCTGCCGCTGAACCCTGCGGGAGAGACCGGCCATGCCGGCGCCGAAGGAGCAACCAGCCCCGGAAACTCTCAGGCCCATGAACCGCAGGGGAATGGCCGCTCTGGAAAGCGGATGGCGTCGCAAGCGGCGCTGTCTCACCGAAGGGGAAAGCCGGTATCTGCCGGCGATGCTCTCAGGTCCCGGGACAGAGGGGGCTGCCGCCGACGCGATCCTCGCGCCGGGGCAAGCCGACTGTTCGGGAGTGCCATCGTGAGCGACGACGCCGACCTGAAGCATACGCCGCTTGATGCCCTCCACCGGGAGCTTGGCGCGCGCATGGTGCCCTTTGCGGGTTACGCCATGCCGGTGCAGTACCCCAGCGGCATCCTCGCCGAACACCAGCACACGCGCACCGCCGCAGGCCTTTTCGACGTCTCCCACATGGGCCAGGTGCGCCTGACGGCCAAGGGCGGCAAGCCGCGCCAGGAGGCTGCCCGCGCGCTCGAGGCCCTCGTGCCCGCCGCCCTCCAGGATCTCGAACCCGGGCGCATGCGCTACACCCAGTTCACCAACGAGACGGGCGGCATCCTCGACGACCTGATGGTGACCGCCATGGGCGATCACCTGGGCCTGGTGGTCAACGCCGGCTGCAAGGACGGCGACATCGCCCATCTGCGCGCGCACCTCTCTGACACCTGCGAGATCGAATACATGGAGAGCCGCGCCCTGCTCGCCCTGCAGGGGCCGAAGGCGGTGGCGGTCTTTTCCCGTTTCGTGCCGCAGGTCGCCGAGCTTGCCTTCATGCAGGCCGCGACCTGGACCTTCGAGGGCGAGCGCCTGCAGATTTCCCGTTCCGGCTACACGGGCGAGGACGGGCTGGAGATCTCCGTGCCGGGCCATGCCGCCGAATCCCTGGCGCGCCGCCTGCTGGCGGAGGAGGAGGTTCTGCCCATCGGACTTGGTGCGCGCGACAGCCTGCGCCTGGAAGCCGGGCTCTGCCTCTACGGCCACGACATCGACACCACCACCACGCCGGTCGAGGCAGGGCTCACCTGGTCGATCCAGAAGGCGCGGCGCAGCGGCGGCGGTTATCCCGGCGCCGAGATCATCGCCCGCCAGATTGCCGAGGGTCCTGCGCGCAAGCGGGTCGGCATCCGGCCCGAGGGGCGCGCGCCGGTGCGCGAGGGTGCGGCGATTCGTCTGCCGGGCGGGGAAACCATCGGCGCCGTTACCAGCGGCGGCTTCGGCGCCACCGCGGGCGGCCCGGTCGCCATGGGCTATGTCGCGGCCGGGCACGCCGCCGTCGGTCAGGCCCTGGAACTCGAACTGCGGGGCAGGGCGGTGGCGGCCGAGATTGTCGCACTGCCCTTCGTGCCCCAGCGTTACCATCGCAACTGAAACAACCAGCACCCTCAGGGAGACGAACGGATGAGCGACCGGCTCTACACCAAGGACCACGAATGGGTCGATGTCGACGGCGACATCGCCACGGTCGGGATTTCCGACCACGCCCAGGAGCAGCTTGGCGACGTGGTCTTTGTCGAGCTGCCCGAGGTGGGCCGCGCGGTGGCACAGAACGAGGACGCGGCCGTGGTCGAGTCGGTGAAGGCCGCCAGTGAGGTCTATGCCCCGCTCTCGGGCGAGGTGGTCGAGGTCAACGAGATGCTGGCCGAGGATCCCGCCCAGGTGAACGCGGACCCCTATGGCATGGGCTGGTTCATGCGCATCCGCATCGATGATCCTTCCGAGCTCGACGATCTGATGGACGAGGAGGCCTACAAGGACTTCCTGGCGGATCTCGAGTGATGCGCTACCTGCCGCAGACCGACGACGACCGTGCGGCGATGCTGGCGGCAATCAGCGCCGCCGGCATCGATGACCTCTATGTCGATGTGCCGCGTTCGGCCTGGCGCGACGGCCTGGTCGACCTGCCGCTCCATCAGGGCGAGATGCAGGTGGAGCGGGCGCTGGCCGCCATGGCGGCAAGGAACCTGCACGGCGGCAACGCGCCCTTCTTCCTGGGCTGCGGCAGTTATCGCCATCACATCCCCGCCAGCGTCGATGCCCTGATCCAGCGCGGCGAGTTCCTCACCTCCTACACGCCCTACCAGCCGGAGGTGAGCCAGGGCACGCTGCAGATGCTCTTCGAGTTCCAGACCATGGTCGCCATGCTGACCGGCATGGAGGTCGCCAACGCCTCCATGTACGACGGCGCCAGCGGCACCGCCGAGGCGGTGCTGATGGCCAACCGCGTCACCCGGCGCAAGCGCGCGGTGCTTTCGGGCGGCCTGCATCCCCACTACCGCGAGACCGTGGAGACCTACGCCCGCTACGGCGAGTTCGAGATCGTCAGCCGCACGCCGTCGCCCGATGGCCGCGACGACCTGATCGACGCCATCGACGAAACGACAAGCTGTGTCGTGGTGCAGACGCCCGACCTCTTCGGCCGTCCGCGCGACCTGACGAAGATCGCCGAGGCCTGCCATGCCGCCGGCGCCCTGCTGGTCGCCGTGGTGACGGAGGTGGTCTCGCTCGGCATCCTGACGCCGCCGGGCGCCATGGGCGCCGACATCGTCGTCTGCGAGGGCCAGTCGCTGGGCAATCCCATGGGCTTCGGTGGCCCCTATGTCGGCCTCTTTGCCACGAAGGCGAAGTACCTGCGCCAGATGCCCGGCCGCCTTGCGGGCCAGACCACCGATACGGAGGGACGGCGCGGCTGGGTGCTCACCCTGTCGACGCGCGAGCAGCACATCCGCCGCGAGAAGGCGACCAGCAACATCTGCACGAACTCCGGCCTCTGCGCGCTCGCCTTCACCATCCATCTCGCCCTGCTGGGCGAGGAGGGCTTCACGCGCCTTGCCCGCCTCAACCACGAGGCCGCCCAGCGCGCGGCCGAACGGCTGGCGCAGGTGAAGGGTGTCGAGGTGCTCAACGAGACCTTCTTCAACGAATTCACCCTGCGCCTGCCCCGCCCGGCGATCGGTGTCGTCGAGGACCTGGCGCAGCGCGGCATCCTCGCCGGCGTGCCGCTGGCGCGTTTCCATCCCGATGATCCCGGCCTTTCGGACCTGCTGGTCATCGCGGCCACCGAGATGACGAGCGAAGCGGAAATCGAGACGCTCGCCGTGGGCCTTGCGGAGGTGCTGGCATGACCACGACATCGGGCAACCGCGGGCTGGTGATGGAGGAACCCCTGCTCTTCGAGCAGGACGCGCCGGGGCGCTGCGGCGTCGACCTGGAGGCGCCGGAGGGCCGCCCGCTGAAGCTCGGCGGGCTGGAGCGCAAGGGCGCCATCGGCCTGCCGGGGCTCGCCGAGCCGCAGGTGGTGCGTCACTTCACCCGCCTGTCGCAGAAGAACTACGCCATCGATGCCGGTTTCTATCCGCTGGGTTCGTGCACCATGAAGCACAACCCGCGCCTCAACGAAAAGGCCGTGCGGATGCCGGGGTTCGCCCTTGCCCATCCCCTGCAGCCCGAATCGAGCGTGCAGGGGGCGCTGGAGCTGATCGCCACGCTCGCCCACTGGCTGACGACGCTGACCGGCATGCCCGGTGTTGCCATGTCGCCGGCGGCGGGCGCCCATGGCGAGCTGGCGGGCCTGATGACCATCCGCGCCGCGCTCACCGCGCGGGGCGATGCCAGGAAGAAGGTGCTGGTGCCCGAATCGGCCCACGGCACCAACCCGGCGACCGCCACCCTGTGCGACTACGCGGTGGAGGCGATTCCGGCCAACGAGCGCGGGCGCATCGACATCGAGGCGCTGAAGGAAGCGCTGGACGAGGATGTCGCCGCCCTGATGCTGACCAACCCCAACACCTGCGGCCTGTTCGAGGACGAGATCGTCGAGGTCGCGCGGCTGGTGCACGAGGCGGGTGCGTTCTTCTACGGCGACGG
>CALLQH010000266.1 GCA_938014945.1 uncultured bacterium
TCATGTTCCTGCTGGCCGAGGCCGGCCTTGCCTTGGTCGTGCTGGCGCTCGGGGTCGTCATCGCGGGCGGGCTCGTCCTGATCTTTGCGGCCGAGCCCAGGCCGCTGCGCAACACCGCGCTGCTGGTGGTGCTGACCTATGCCGGGTTGTGCGCCATGCGCATTGCGTTCCGGGCGCTGTATGCGCCGCGCCACCCCAACCTGCGCATGGTTCACCTGAATGATCGGGATGCCGCTTCCCTGTCGCGCTGGTTCACGGGCGTGGCGGCCGTGGGCTTTGGCCTGCTTGCTTTCGGTATCTGGGCGGAAAGGCTGGGCCTGGCCGACGATCTTTCCGATCTGCAGCGCATCCTCGCCAACCTGATTGTCGTTGTGCTGGCCTGCGCCATGTTCTGGGTCCATCGGCGTGCTGTCGCCGGCATCATCCTCGGGCGCGAGACGATGCGCGGGCCGATCGACCTGCGGCGCTTCCTGGCCTCATCCTGGCACGGCCTGGCCTCGCTCTATGTCGTGGCGGCATGGCTCGTGACCTCGGTACGTCTGGTGCTCGACATGCCTCATGCCACCGGTCTCCTGGGCGCGCCGTTTTACGCCATCGCCCTGGGCATCGTGGTCTATGGCCTCGGCATCATGCTGGTCGACTGGCTGGCGCAGCGGGCGCGCCGCCTGATGCCGCAGGCCACCGCGGAGGCGCCGCCCCCGCCGCCCGACATTCCGCCCCTGGAAACCGAAGAACGGCCGCGCATCCGCACCTACCGCGAGCTGGGCGACCACGCCGCGGCGATGACTGCCTGGCTTGCCAGCCTGTGGCTCGTGGTCGACCTCTGGGATACGGGAAGCGACGGCGGTTCCGGGCCCTTCTCGGGCCTCTGGGGCATCGTTGCCGTCGGCCTGCTGTTCTACATCGCCTGGATGGCCGTGCGCATCGCCTTCGACCGCAAGATCGAAGAGGAGGGCGGCTTCGCGGTGCCCGAGCCGGGCGCGGAGGAGGGCGGCCACGCCGCCGCGTCGCGCCTTGCCACCCTGCTGCCGCTGTTCCGCAACGCCATGCTGATCTTCATGCTGGCGACCTTCCTGATGATGGTGCTCAGCCAGCTTGGCGTCGACATCGGGCCGCTGTTCGCGGGTGCGGGCATCGTCGGCCTGGCGGTGGGCTTCGGCGCGCAAAAGCTGATCCAGGATATCTTCTCGGGCACGTTCTACCTGATCGACGATGCCTTCCGGCGCGGCGAGTACATCGATGTCGGCGGCACCAAGGGCCGGGTCGAGAACATCTCCATCCGCTCCATGCAGCTGCGCCACCACATGGGCCAGCTCCATACCGTGCCCTTCGGCGACATCAAGCAGATGACCAACTATTCGCGCGACTGGGTCATCATGAAGCTGCCGTTCCGGCTGACCTTCGACACCGACCCGAACCTCGTCCACAAGCTGGTCAAGAAGCTGGGCCAGGAGCTGCTGGAGGATCCGGAGCTCGGCCCGCTCTTCCTGCAGCCGCTGAAGTCCCAGGGCGTCTACCGCATGGACGAATCGGCCATGGTCATCCGCGTCAAGTTCATGACCCGGCCGGGCGACCAGTTCCAGGTGCGCAAGCGGGTCTATACCTCCCTGCGCCAGGTCTTCGAGGCCAACGGCATCCGCTTTGCCGATCACTCGGTGACGGTACGTGTCGCCGATGGCGCGCCCGACGATCAGGACGCCGGCACCATCGCGGGGGCTGCCGCGGGGGCCATCGGCACCCGCCCCCGGGGCGACGAGGCGTGATGAAGCCGGCCTGACCGGCAGGGATTGCCCGCGCATCGTTGCGGGGCCAGTCTGGGGCCATGGCCGATACGATTGCCGTCTCCATCATCACCGCCGCCTATGAAGCGCAGGCGACGCTTGCCGCGACGGTCGCCAGCGTGCTGGCGCAGACCCGTCCGGACTGGGAACTGATCGTCGTCGCCGACGATGGCCACGACTATCGCCTTCACGACGGAGGGGCCGCGCTGGACGACAGGCGCATCCGCTTCGTTTCGAGCGGCGGCATGGGCACCGGTCCGGCCGCTGCGCGCAACGCCGGCCTTGCCCTGGCATCGGGAACCTATGTCTGCGCCCTGGACGCCGATGACCGCTTTGCGCCCGAGCGCCTGGAGGTGCTCCTGCAGGCCGCAGAGGACCGTGGTGTCGCCGCCGACTGCGTCAATGTGGTCGATACCGGCGGTCGGGTGCTGCGCCATGCCTTTCCCCCGGGATCGCCCGACCGGGATATCAGTGCGCAGGAAATCATGGATTGCGGCGTGCCGCTCCACCCCCTGGTGCGGCGCGACCTGATGGGCGAGGGCTGGCCCGACCTGCGCTTTGCCGAGGATGTGATGCTGAACCTGCAGCTTCTCGACAGGGCGGGCGGCTTCACCATGGTGATGCGCCCCCTCTACGACTATGTCGTGCATCCCGCTTCGATCTGTCATCGCCCGGATGCGGCGGCAGTCGCCGATGCCGCCTACGGCCGCATCCTGGCGGGCATCGAGAACGGTGCCTTCGGCCTCTCGCCGGAAGCCGGCCGCGTGGCCCTGGCGGGTTTTGCCGCAAAGCGCGAGACCAACCGCGCCTTTGCCCGCGCCCAGGCGGCGGGGCTCGCCGACAGCTTCCAGGCCTTTCTGGCGCTCGACCGTCCGGGTTAGCCACTTTTGTTACGATCCTTCTCCGGCGCGGTGATCCGTCTGGCATCTGCGCTGCGTATCAGCCTGCAACCAGGCTGGAGGGGGTATGAACGTTTCATTGCATGACGTGGCGGCGGTGCACGAGCAGATGTCGCACGTTGAAGGACGGCCGGACCAGGCCGAGGTCGAGGCCGCCGTGCGCACGATGATCCGCTGGGCCGGCGACAATCCGGACCGGGAAGGGCTGCGCGACACGCCGGCCCGGGTCGCCCGGGCCTATGGCAGTTTCTTTGGCGGCTATGCCGAGGATCCGGCGGAAATCCTCGCGCGCACCTTCGAGGAATCGGGCGGCTACGACTCCATGGTGCTGCTGCGCGACATCCGCGTCGAAAGCCATTGCGAGCACCACATGGTGCCCATCATCGGGGTCGCCCATGTCGCCTACCTGCCGCGCGACCGTGTCGTGGGCATCAGCAAGCTGGCCCGGGTCGTCGATATCTTCTCGCGCCGCCTGCAGATCCAGGAGCGGCTGACGGCCGACATCGCCCAGGTCATCGACCAGGAACTGCAGCCCGAGGGCGTCGCCGTGGTGATCGAGGCCGAACACCACTGCATGAGCACGCGGGGCGTGCACAAGCCGGGAGTTTCCATGGTAACCTCGCAGTATCTGGGCCGCTTCCGCAGCGATCCGGAGATCCGCAAGGAGTTTCTCGGCGCCATCGGGCGCTGACCGCACGGCAGGAGTTCATGTCCACCATCGCTTCGCGCACCTCGTTCCTCGATGCCGGCCTTTCCGTTGCCAAGACGGAACCGGCGGTGCGCGAGATCGGCCGCTGGAGGCCGGAACTGGGCTGCCCGCGCGGCGCTCTGGTCACCGGCGCCACGCGGCGGATCGGCCGGGCGGTGGCCCTGGAACTGGGGCGGCTGGGCTGGCATGTCGTGATCCATCACCGCCACTCGCCCGAGGATGCCGAAGCGGCCGTTCAGGAGATTCGCGCCGTGGGCGGCCGGGCCGAGACCGTGCAGGGCGATTTCGAGGCCGGCGCGGTCGAGAACATCTTCGCCGATGCGGTTTCCGTAGCCGGCCCCATGGGCCTGCTGATCAACAACGCCTCGATCTACGAGTGGGACGATCTCGAGGGCATGACGGAAGACGGCTGGATGCGCCATCAGACCGTCAATGCGCTTGCCCCGGTCATGCTGATGCAGGCCTTCGCAGGGGCCCTGCCGGAAGACAGCCTGGGCAGCATCGTCAACATCATCGACTCGCGCGTTCTGGGAAACCGCTCCCGCCACTTCAGCTATTCCATGTCGAAGGCGGGTCTGTGGACGGCGACCCGTCTGCTTGCCCGTGAACTCGCGCCGCGCGTGCGCGTCAACGCCATTGGTCCCGGCCCGACCCTGCCCGAGGCCGGCCAGACGGAAGAGGCCTTCCAGCAGCGCTGCGAGAAGCTGCCGCTCGGCCGGGGCGCCAGCCTGCAGGACATTGCCGATGCGGTGGCCTTTCTCGCCCACACCCCCTCGATGACCGGCCAGTTCCTGGCGCTCGACGGCGGCGATCACCTGGTCGACTGAAGGCCGCGCGCCACATTCCCCTTGAAGCCGCCCCGCGCTGCTGAAATCGTTGGCGCGTCAGGCCCCAGGGAGCTGCCACGCCATGAAGACCACCCCCTTGCATCCCCGTTTCGGCGTCGAGGTTCACGATCTCGACCTGCGCAGCGTCACCGCGGAGCAGGGTTATCCCGAACTGCGCGATCTGTTCGAGCGCCACTCCGTTCTGCTCTTCCGCGGCCAGCAGCTCGATCACGCCGCGCACATGGCCTTCGGCGAGCTGTGGGGGCCGATCGAGGTGCGCTCCAAGGATCCGGTGATGCCCAAACCGGAAATGTCGGTGATGACCAACCGGCGGGCCGACGGCGTTGTCGGCGGCGTGAACGATCCCGATACCCTGTGGCTGCGCGCCAACCAGTTCTGGCACACCGACTCGACCTTCCTGCCGGTGCCGGCGCTGGCCAACATCCTGGCCGCCCACATCGTCACCTCCTCGGGCGGGGAGACCGAGTTCGTCTCGACCCGCGCGGCATGGCGCGACATGCCCGAGACGATGAAGGCGCGCGTGCGCGATGCCGTGGTGCGTCATCGCTACGCTCATTCCCGCGCCAAGCTCGACCCCGAGCTCGCCCGCGACCCCCGCATCACCATGTGGGACGACACCGCCTGGCGCGCTGTCCTCACCAATCCGGTCAACGGCGAGGAGGGGCTGTATCTCGCCTCCCATGCCTTCGGCATCGTCGGCATGGAGGAGGGCGAGGCCCAGGCCCTGATCGACGCACTGACCGAATTCGCGACCCAGGACCACTACGTCTACAGCCATAGCTGGGAAGTGGGCGACGTCATCGTCTGGGACGAACGCGCCACCATGCACCGCGGCCGCCCCTGGCCCTATGAGGAGGAGCGCAAGCTCGCCAGCATCTGTATCAGCCTGCGCGCATGCGACGGGCTGGAGGAGATGCGGCCCTCCGTAGCGGCCTGAGGCTTCCTACTTCCAGACCTGCTCTGCGATGCGCAGGAAGTTGCCGCCCAGGATGGCGCGCACGGCGTCCTCGCCGTAACCGCGCTCGAGCAGCGCCTGGGTGAGGTGGGGCAGGTCCTCGGGCCGGACATAACCGGAGCCGCCGTCGGGATACTGGCTCTCGGGCCAGTAGTCGCGGTTGCGCTTGAAGGTGCCGCCGGGCTTGTGGACGTGGAGCACGCTGTCCATGCCGAAGCCGACGTGTTCGGGACCGATCAGGTTCACCATGTAGTCGATGTGCTCCACCAGGTGGCCCACGGTGGCGCCGTTGCGCCCCAGGAAGCGCCCGACGCCGGTCACGCCGACCACGCCTCCGGTGGCGGCGCAGGCCTTGATCTGGTCGTCGCGGATGTTGCGCTCATGGTCCCACAGGGCGCGCGCGTTGGCGTGGCTGTAGATGACCGGCGCGCTGGAAAGCTCCATCGCCTCCATCGAGGTGCGATAGGAGCAGTGGGAGCAGTCGACCACCATGCCGACCCGGTTCATCTCCGCCACCACCTCGCGCCCGAAGGCCGTCAGCCCGACATCCTCGTCGTGACAGCCGCCGCCGGCCGCATTGTTGCGGTTGTAGGCAAACAGCATGTGGCGCACGCCCAGCCGGTAGTAGAGATCGACCATGCCGACGTCCTCGTTGAGGGCGTTCATGCCCTCCAGGTCGAAGGTGAGCGCGAGTTTTCCTTCTGCCTTTGCCCGGTGGATGTCGGCGATGGTCTCGACCTGCACGTAATGCTCGGGATGGGTGCGGATCCAGTGGCGGTACTTCGAGGTTGCCTCCAGGGTCAGCTCCCAGGGCATGACATCGAAGCCGGCGTTGATCGAGAGATAGTCGATTCCGGATGCGCGCCAGCGCTCCAGTTGCTCCAGCTTCTCGGCACCCGACCACGCCCAGCCGCCGTGATCGTCCCAGACCAGGGCGTCGTGATGCAGAGCCGCAGCCTGCGCGGATATTCCCCAGGGGTTCAGGGCGTCATCGGGCATCGTGGTGCCTCCTTCAGGAAAGCCAATGTGCCATCGTGCAAGGCTGTCGTTATAGATGACAAGCTCTTGCAGGGGGCCGTAACGTCGCGGTGCCGGAGGTTCTTCCGGTTCAGTCCTCCCGGAATCCGTCCATGCGCGATCCCCGTTACGATATCCTCTTCGAGCCCGTCACCATCGGGCCCGTGACCGCCCGCAACCGCTTCTACCAGACGCCCCACTGCAACGGCATGGGCAGCGTGCGGCCGCGCGGGTTGGCGGAGATGCGCGGCGTGAAGGCCGAAGGCGGCTGGGCCGTGGTCAACACCGAGCATTGCTCGATCCATCCGCGCAGCGACGTCGCGCCCGAGGCGCTGATGACCCTGTGGGACGACCGCGACATCCCCGCGCTGGCGCTGATCTGCGACAAGGTCCACGAACACGGGGGCCTGCTGGGCGTGCAGCTCGCCTATGCCGCCTACTACAACGCCAACAAGGAATACCGCGAGGTGCCCATGGGGCCGGCGGCGCGGCCGGTCGCCTCGATGCTGCCCCTGCAGGTGCGCGCCATGGACCTTGCCGACATCGCCGACCTGCGGCGCTGGTGGGGCAAGGCCGCTGCGCGGGCGCGCCGCGCGGGTGCGGACATCATCAATGTCGATGCCAATTTCTCCACCATCGCCTTCCAGTTCCTTTCGCCGCGCAACCCGCGCACCGACGCCTACGGCGGCCCGCTGGTCAACCGCGTGCGCCTGCTGCGTGAGCTGATCGAGGTGACGCGCGAGAACGTGGACGATGGCTGCGCCGTCAGCGTGCGCCTGATCCTCGACGAGATGATCGGCGAACTGGGCATGCAGGCCCATGACGAAGGCCTGGAGGTGATCTCCATGCTGGCCGAACTGCCCGATCTCTGGGACATCGTGGTCGGCACCTGGGCCGATGACTCGCAGACCTCGCGTTTCGTCCAGGAGAACCACCATGAACCCTATATGCGGGGCATCAAGAACCTGACGACCAAGCCTGTGGTCGGCGTCGGCCGTTTCACCAGCCCCGACACCATGGTGGGCCTCGTGAAGCGCGGCATCATGGACATGATCGGTGCGGCGCGCCCGTCGATCGCCGATCCCTTCCTGCCGAAAAAGATCGAGGAAGGGCGGCCTGAGGACATCCGCGAGTGCATTGGATGCAACATCTGCGCTTCCGGTCACCTCGCCATGGCGACGATCCGCTGTACCCAGAACCCGACCATGGGCGAGGAATGGCGGCGCGGCTGGCATCCCGAGCGTATCGCGCGGGCCCATGACGACGGCGCGGTGCTGGTGGTCGGCGCCGGCCCGGCCGGCCTGGAGGCGGCCCGCGCACTGGGTCAGCGCGGTTATGCCGTGACGCTCGCCGATGCCGCGCACGAGCCCGGCGGGCGCGTGACGCGCGAGGCCGGCGGCCTGCCGGGCCTCTCCACCTGGCTGCGCGTGCGCGACTGGCGCCTCACCCAGATCCAGAAGATGGCCAATGTCGGCCTGCATCTCGACAGCGCGCTCGAGCCCGAGCATGTCCTGGAGCTTGGCGCACGCCATGTCGTCATCGCCACCGGCGCACGCTGGCGTGGCGACGGCCTGGGGCGTGCCCATGAACGGCCCTTGGCCTGGGGCGACCTCGCCGTGGTGACGCCCGATGCGATCATGGACGGCGCGCAGGTCTCCGGGCCGGTGGTGATCTACGACGACGACCACTACTACATGGCCAGTGTCCTCGCCGAGAAGCTGGCGGGCGCTGGATGTGCGGTCACGCTGGTCACGCCGGCCTCCGACATCGGCGCCTTCCAGAAGGATACGCTGGAATACACCTTCAACATTGCACGCCTGCATGATCTGGGCGTGACGATGCTGACCCATCACGCGGTTGTCTCCGGTGGTTCCGGGGCCCTGCGCCTGCGCCATACGGTGACGGGCGAGGAAGCCGAGCTTGTCGCGGCAACGGTCGTGCCGGTCACCTCGCGCGCGCCGGTCGACGGCCTCTACCACGCTCTGGCGGGCGATGCCGAAGGGCTGAAGGGGGCAGGAATTGCGACGCTCGTGCGGGCCGGCGATTGCCTGGCTCCGGGCGCCATCGTGCATGCGGTCTATGCCGGGCACCGCGCTGCCCGCGAGCTGGGCGTGCCGGAAGAGGCGCGTTATGCGCGCCGCGAAAGGGTCGCCCTGGTCGACTGACCGGGCGACCCCATCGTCGACTGTTCTAGCGGGTGTGCTTCTTCAGCTTCAGCTTCTTGCGCGCTTCCTCAGGTGTGAGCACACGGGCGCCCAGGCTCTCGATGATGCCGCGGGCCTTCTCGACGAGCTGGCCGTTGGAGGCGAGCACGCCGCGCTCCAGGTAGAGGTTGTCTTCCAGGCCGACACGGCAGTTGCCGCCCAGCAGCACCGCCTTGGCGACCATGGGCATCTGCCAGCGGGAGATGCCGAATGCCGACCAGATCGCGTCCTGCGGGATGATCTTGCGCATGGCGAGCAGGACCTCGGTGTCGGCGGGCGCATTGGTGCCGATACCCATGCAGAACTGGAAGAGCGGGGGCGAATCGATGACGCCCTCGGTGATGAGCTGGCGCGCCAGCATGATCGGGCCGACGTCAAAGACCTCGATCTCGGGCTTCACGCCCGCGGCCTGCATGCGCTTGGCCATCTCGCGCAGGGCGCTGGCATGGCCCAGATAGACCGTGTTGTCGGAGAAGTTGATGGAGCCCGTGTCCAGGCTGCAGATCTCGGGCTGCAGCTTCACGGCATGGGCGACGCGGCCCTCGGGCGTCGTCAGGTCGCTGCCCTCCTGCCACTCGTAGGGTTTGTTGTCGTCGATCACGATGCCGCCGCCGTTGCCGCCGGTCAGGTTGATGACGATGTCGGTCTCACTCTCGCGGATGCGCTCGACGACCTCGGCGAAGAGTTCCGTCTTGAAGGCGTTCTGGCCGGTCTCGGGGTCACGGACATGGCAGTGCACGATGGAGGCGCCGGCCTTGGCCGCCTCGATCGCGGCCGCGGCAATCTGCTTGGGCGTCACCGGCACCTTGTCGGACTTGCCGGCGGTATCGCCGCCGCCGGTGACCGCGCAGGTCAGGATCACTTCGCTGTTCATCTCTTGCATGGTCGTCCCCTGGGCTTTTGTCGCATGGAGCGTGTTCGGGATGGCGGTGTTT
>CALLQH010000267.1 GCA_938014945.1 uncultured bacterium
CTCGGTTTCATCACCACCTACATCGTCGGCTGGCTGCGCCAGGAGGAGAATCAGTATCTCTACAATCCGCCCGAGGTTGCTGCCCGATTCAGTCCGCGCTTGCGCGCCCTCCTGGGTTACACCCGCCACGGTGCGGGAGAAGATCTCCTCGGCAGTTACAGCGGCGACAACCCGGCGTGGGTCTCGGAACCTCCGGAGGCATCCTGGCGTGTTGACCGGGGGCAGGTCGCGACCGCCGAAGAGGCCAAGGCGCAGGTCGGCGACCAGGTCCGAACGCGAACGCAGTAGCTTGCTCGGCAGCCTTGCCGAATCAAGCCCGCTTCACCGCAGCGGCGATTTCCTGTGCCGCCCGAAGGCCGGAGCGATAGGCGCCATCGCAGGTACCCTGGCCGCCGACCTGGGTCGCTTCGCCGGCAAAGAACAGACGGTCATCGATGGCGCGCGCCAGGTGTTCGCGCTGGTGCGCCTGGCCGGGCAGGGCGCAGGCCCATGACCCCCGTGTCCAGGGCTCGCTGCTCCAGGCCGTCGTGATCGACCGGACGACGTGCTTGCGGATGTCGTTGCCGAAGATCTCTGCAATCCGGTCGACGGCAAAGTCCAGGCAGGCCTGCGGGCCCTGCTTCTCCAGCCAGACGGCATGGCGGCCGCCGGTGAAGACCGAAACCGAGTTGAAGCCCATGCCATTGACGTCGACCTTCGCCGATGGCCCGTCGTCGCTCCAGACGGTGTGGTGGCCTCGGCCGTCGGGGCCGAACACATCCCTGTCGAAGGCGATGCCCATCTTGTTTTCCGTGCCCATCGGCAGGCCGGCGATGGCTTCGAGCTTCCAGTCGGGGAGCAGGGGCGCAAAGGCGATCTCGCCCGACGCCAACATCCCGGTCGATACGGTGAGCAACGCCCGTCGAGCTTTGACGGTGCCCTTGGGCGTTTCGACCACGACCCCGGCCCCGGACCAGTCGATCCGTTCGGCCCGCGCATTCAGGGTCACAGGGACATCGGCGCCCCAGGCCGCCACCAGGTTGCCGTAGCCGTGGGGCACCGGATAGCCGAGCGCGCCGGCGGAGCTGTTGTTATCGGCGCAGGACACGCCGTCGACGTCGACGCCCCAGCCGGTCGCGATGCTTTCGATGAACGGCGGGGCCCAGGGGCTATTCAGGTCAATGACCTCGCTGATCGCCGCATCGGCGCCATTACCGCAGGCCGCTGCGATCGCCGCATAGCTGTCGACGTAGTAGCGGCGGCACGCGGCATGGTCCTCACCGGCCAGTCGTTTGCCGTTGCGTATGAAACGGTGGTTCTCCGGCTTGTTGTAGGCGTCCCACGTTGCCCGGCCCAGCGCGATACCAAGCTGGTCGGCGATGGCGGCGAAGGGGTTGGCATCGCCGTCCGTCAGCCAAGCACAGCCCAGGTCAAACCAGGTTCCGGGGACCAGTTCCTCCGAATAGGCGCGCCCGCCGATGCGATGCGAAGCCTCGATCACGCTGAACGACAAACCGAGACGCTGCAGCTCCTTTGCCGCCGACAGACCGGCGGAGCCGGCGCCGATGATGGCAACTTCGACCTCTGTGGACATCAGGAACCTCCTGGTCGTTTCCGGCCGGAACCGGGGCGGTGGCGATCAGGGCGCAAGCGACCGCAGCGCATCCTCGTTCATGGTCACGCCCAGACCGGGCTGGCCTGGCAGGCTGGCAAAGCCGTCCGCGATGACATAGTCGCACTGGGCATAACTCGCGCCCAGCTCCAGGTAGTCATAGAAGAGTTCCGCATAGATCGCGTTCGGCATGACGGCGCAGACGTGCAGCATCGCCAGGAAGGCGACGGTCGTGCTGTTCCAGCTGTGGGGCGACATCAGCACGCCGTGGGCGTCCGCCATGGCGCCGATTTCCAGCATGGTCAGGATGCCGCCGACACCGGCGATATCGGGATTGAGAACATCGGCGGCGCGATGGCTGAGCAGGTTGCGGAAGTGCTGCCGTCCGCACTGGCGTTCGCCGGTGGTGATGCGCGCCGTGGTACCCGCCCGGAACTCGGCGAGGGTTTCGACATCGTCGCCCGCCACGGGCTCCTCGATCCAGTAGGGGCCATAGGGTTCGAACAGCCGTGCCGCCTCCAGGGTGCGGCGCAGGTCCTTGGGCACGGCGAAATCCAGCATGATGTCGACATCCCAGCCGACAGCTTCGCGCGTCAGGCGCACGCAGGTTTCGGACTCTGCCAGGGTCGGCTGGCGCAGGGGATAGATCTTGACCGCCCGGTGCCCCTCATCGCGCATCATGGCGCATCGTTCGGCGATGGCCTGGGGTGAGCGGGTCGGAGAATCCCAGGCATTGGCATAGACCGGCACCTTGTCGACGATTGCGCCGCCCAGCAGCGCATGGAGGGGCAGGCCGGCCGCCTTGGCGTGGAGATCCCATAGAGCAATCTCGATGGCGCTGACCGCGGAGGCGTAGTCGATGCCGGGTTGTTTGGTCGCCATCGGTTCGGCGACATGGCGCAGGAAGACACGGGGGCTTGCCTCTGCCATCTCCTTCAGTGCTTCGCCCAGCGCCAGGATGATCTCGCGCGTTCCGCGCTGACGCCCGTGCATGGCGTAGGCCTCGCCCCATCCGGCCAGGCCCGTATCGGTTTCCAGCTTCACGAAGAGGACGGTATGCCCCGTCGACCAGCCGTCGGCACTGGGTCGGGCTCCGACCATAAAGGGCGTCACACTGGAGATTTTCATGGCATGGTCCCTTGTTCGACGGTGCCGCGCGCGCAGGATGGGGCCTGTCCTGGCGGCGTCAACCATGCAATCGTTTTGCTGTGGTCTGCGCCCCATGAATCCTTGCCCGATTGCATCGGATGAGGCTTGTACTGGTCCGATTGCTTGAGGCGGGGGTGATGGAACGTGACACGGCAATCGCAGGGCTGTTTCCTGGGCGCGAACCTGCGTTTGCGCCGGAGGAGTATGCAGCCCGCCTGCTTCGGGTGCGTGAGCGGATGGCGGCCGAGGGGCTCGATTGCCTGTTCCTCAGCGCGCCGGAAAGCACCTTCTACCTTTCGGGCTACCGCAGCGCCTTCACCCAGAGCGGGCAGAGCCCCAAGCCGTGGTCGGGCACCAGCGGCATTGCCGTGCATGTCGACCGTGACCGTCCGATCCTGTTCGATACCGAGCGCGAGGTGGTGATGCACCGCGCCTATGTCGACGGCTGCGACATCCGCCATTTCTCGGCGGCAAAGACACGCGACGGCACCGTCTTCATCGCCGACGAACTGGCCGGGCTCGGCTGGCTGCCCGGTACCGTGGGCCTGGAGTTCTGGAGCGGGCGACCGAACCGCGCGATCAGCGAGCGCTTCCAGCAGCGCCTGGAAGGCCGGGGTGCGCGCGTGCGCGACGGCAGCGACGTACTGCGCGAGGTGCGCTGGCAGAAGTCGCCCGCCGAGATGGCGCTGTTGCGTGAGGCGGGCCGTATCGGCTGCGCGGGGTTGCGTGCGGCGGGGGCGGCCATCGCGCCCGGCGTCATGGAGGTGGCCGTGCTGGGCGAGGCGCTGGCCGCCATGGGACGCGAGGGCGGCGAGGTGCCCGCTGTCATCCCACCGGTGCTTTCGGGCACCAAGACCGGCGGGCCGCATGCGCTCGCCACCGACCGGGCGATCCAGGCGGATGAACCGGTGGTGGTCGACCTGGCGGGCGTGACCAAGCGCTATCATGCCAACCTGGCGCGGACCTGGTGGACGGGCAAGCCGCGCGCCGAGGATGCCCGGATCGGGCAGGCCGCGGCGGCCTCCTTGCAGGTGCTCCAGGACACGCTGAAACCCGGGATCAGCGGCGGCGATCTGGCGCGCGAGATGATGCGCTACTACGAGGATGCCGGCTTGTGGGGACGGCGAAGCTGGCTCGGCGGCTACGAGATGGGCATCGCCTTTCCCCCGGCCTGGACCGGCAATTATGTGCTCGATCTCTTCTCGGGCCTCGGCCACGACAGGGTGTTCGAGCCCGGCATCGCCTTCAATGTCGAGAACCAGTTCTTCCTGGAGGGGCATCGCGGCCTGTTCTTCATGATCGAGACGGTGCTGCTCGATGAGACAGGCGTCCACCTCGTCTCCCAGGACGTGCCCTGCGGCCTTGGACAAGCCGGGTCGTAGCTTCAGGCGAAGGTGCCGATGAGTTCCGGGAGTTCGGCAAAGTCGCTGAAGGCGGCGGCATGGACGAGCGCCTCCACGGGGGACTTGCGGTAGCCCTGCGTGAACAGAAGGAACGGCACGCCGGCGCGGTGGGCGGTTTCGGCATCGATCTCGCTGTCGCCGACATACAGCCGCGCTGTGCCTTCCAGCCTGGCAAAGGCGGCCTGCAGGGGGGCGGGATCGGGCTTGCGCTGGGGCAGGCTGTCGCCGCCCAGGATGGCCGCGAAGTGCTCCTCGAGCCCGAGATGGGCGAGCACCGCGCGCGTGGCGTGGAGCGGCTTGTTGGTGCAGACGGCAAGATGCGCCCCGGCCCGGCGCAGCGCCTGCAAGGCCTGCGGCACGCCGGGATAGGGCAGGGTGAGATTCACCGCCGTCTCGTAGGCCGCCATGAAATCGGCCAGCAGGCGTTCCTGGTGGCTGCCGTCGATGCCGCGGGCTTCGCACATGCGCGCGACAAACACCGGCGCGCCGTTGCCGATGAAGGAACGCGCCTCGGCAAGGCTGATCGGCGGCGCACCCTCGCGCTGCAGCAGGGTGTTGGCGACCTGCTGCAGGTCCGGGGCGCTGTCGATCAGCGTGCCGTCGAGATCAAAGACGATCGCGGCGTCGAGCCTGCCGCTGGAACCGGGCACGGGAACGGCGTCAGCTGACGTGGTGAACCTCCGGGATGCCGTAGACCGGCGTCGGCAGGGCCTCCATGCGCGCCTTGAGCTGGAGCGCCAGGTAGTGGGAGTAGCAGCGCGACTGGTGCAGGTTGCCGCCGTGGAACCAGAGGCCCGGCTGCTGTGTCGGCTTCCACATGTTGCGCAGCTCGCCTTCCCAGGGGCCGGGGTCCTTGGTGGTGTTGGAGCCCAGGCCCCAGCACTTGCCCACCTTGTCGGCAACGTCCTGGCCCATCAGGTCGGCGGCCCAGCCGTTCATCGAGCCGTAGCCGGTGGCATAGACGATGAGGTCGGCGTCGAGCTTGGTGCCGTCCTCAAGCTTCAGGCCGTCCTCGACGATCTCGCTGACCTGGCCGCGCACGAGCTTGATCGAGCCGTCGACCACCAGATCGCAGGCGCCGACGTCGATGTAGTAGCCCGAACCGCGGCGCAGGTACTTCATGAAGAGGCCGGATTCGTCGTCGCCGAAGTCAAGGTCGAAGCCCGCCTTCTCGAGGCCTTCGTAGAACTTGGCGTCCTTCTTCCTGATCTGGTCGTACACCGGCTTCTGGAAGGTGTGCATGATCGCATAGGGCACCGAGGCGAAGATCATGTCCGCCTTTTCGGTGGTGATGCCGTTGGCGACCGCCTGCTCGGAGTAGAGCGGGCCCATGCCGAGGTCCATCAGGGTCTCCGAGCGCACAACATGGGTCGAGGAGCGCTGCACCATGGTGACGTCGGCCCCGCCTTCGTGGAGCGCGGCGGCGATGTCGTGGGCCGAGTTGTTGGAGCCCACGATGACGGCCTTCTTGCCCTTGTAGGCATCGGGCCCGGGGTGCTTGGACGAATGATGCTGATCGCCCTTGAACTTATCCATGCCGGGATAGTTCGGCACGTTCGCCTTGCCCGACATGCCGGTCGCCAGGACGAGCTGCTTGGGTTTCAGCGTCACCTCCTCGCCGTCGCGGTCGACGACCACGGTCCACTCGCCCTTGGCCTCGTCGTAGGAGGCGCTCTTGCAGGTGGTGCGGGTCCAGTAGTTGAGCTCCATCACCCGCGTGTACATCTCCAGCCAGTCGCCGATCTTGTCCTTGGGCGAGAAGATCGGCCAGTTGGGCGGGAACTTCAGGTAGGGCAGGTGGTCGTACCAGATCGGATCGTGCAGGCAGAGCGACTTGTAGCGCTTGCGCCAGCTGTCGCCGGGACGGTCGTTCTTCTCGACGATGATGGTCGGCACGCCGAGCTGGCGCAGACGCGCGCCGAGCGCGATACCGCCCTGGCCGCCGCCGACGATCACCACATAGGGCTGCTTGCTGTAGCCGAGCGTTGCGAGTTCTTCCTCACGCTCCTCGGCCCAGGTCTTGCGGTGATGACCGGCACCATGCTCCACGCCCTTGGGCCGGTTGAAGCCCAGCGGCTCCTCGAAGCCCTTGAGCTCGGCCGCGGTGGTGAGCAGGGTCCATATCTTGCCGTCCTTGACGCGGACCTGGCCGGTGCCGCGGGCAAGCTCCGTCTCGAAGACGATCCAGGCCGTCTCGACACCGTCGGCCAGCTCCGGCGTCTCCTTCGGGTCGAGTGCGAAGCCACGGGGCTTGATGGCCTTGAGCTGGGAGGAAAGCATGTCGCGGATGGCGTCCTTGCCCTCCATGGTGCGAATGTTCCAGGTGAAGGTGATGAGATCGCGCCAGTAGCAATCGTCCTGGAACAGGCCGGCCGCCGCGTCGATGTCGCCCTTCTCCAGCGCCTTGCCGAGGTCTGCGATCACCTGTCCGGCCTGGCTCATGTTCTTGGTCTCAGCCATCTCTTCCTCCCATCCATGACCGTCGCGCGGCATGGCCCCAGCGCGCCGGGATCGTGAAAGCATCGTGGCGTCGCGGCGGCGCTGTCGCCAGCGTCGCCGCGCGCCGTAGTGTCAGCCGCCCGTGGTTTCCGCGATATGCGCAGGATGGAACAGGCGGGTCTTGCCCTTGGCCTTGGCCTCGTTGTCGTAGGCCGTGCCCTTGGGCGCCGAGACGATCTCGAGCTGCAGGCCCCAGGGTGCCATG
>CALLQH010000268.1 GCA_938014945.1 uncultured bacterium
GCGCGCCCGGCGCTTGCCGTCCTCGACCGCGGGCTGGCCGAAGGGATCGACCTCCATCAGGCGCCCGGCCAGGATGGTCTCGATCATGAAATGCATGAAGAGGGCGCCGAGCGCCCGCTCGTCCACCGTCTCCACCGTCATGGTGCGCACCGGAACGCCGGCCGCGGCCAGGGAGTC
The DNA here is from genome assembly GCA_938014945.1 of uncultured bacterium. Classification (GTDB taxonomy): domain Bacteria; phylum Pseudomonadota; class Alphaproteobacteria; order SP197; family SP197; genus CALGGB01. The sequence continues at coordinate 178 of CALLQH010000268.1, forward strand.
GACGGTCGCCTGCCGTTCGGCCTCCATGAGGTCGCCCAGGGTATGGCCGGCGAGGTAGTCGAGCCCGGCGAGTTCGCCGAAGGCCGGGCCGGTGCCGGCGGCGGGCGTGCCGATCACCGTGAGCCACTTGTCGCGCGGCCCGTCGATCCAGAGCTGGAGCTGGCTATGCTGGTCGGTGACGCCGCGTGCGACCACCGGCGTGCTGCCCTTCCCCGCCTTCCCCAGGCTTTCGGCCCAGAGCTGGGCATACCAGTGGCCGAGGGTCGCCAGACGATCAGCATAGACGACCATGGCATGGGTCGAGAGGCCGAAGCCATGGTCGAGATGCACCGCCAGCGCCGCGCCGCGCGCGGGCGCGCTGGCCGGGCCTTCCCGGAGCACCGTTTCGAGCACGCCGGCGGCACCCTGGCGCACCGCGGCTGCATCGAGGCCGCCGAGCAGGGCGGGCAGCAGGCCGACACAGGAGAGCACGGCGTAACGCCCGCCGATCCCCGCGTCGTGGTCGAAGATCGTTCCGCCGTGGTCCAGTGCGAAATCGCGCAGGGGGCGCCGGCCGGGTTCGGTGATGGCGGTCAGGCTGGCACCGCCCAGGGGGCAGCCGGCGGCGGCGAGCCAGTCGGCGGCGAGCACGGTCTGGGCCATGGTCTCCACGGTCGAACCGGACTTCGAGACCGCCAGGACATGGGTGCGCCGCGGATCGAGAGCGGCGAGCGTGGACTGCCAGGTGACCGGATCGACATTGTCCACGAGATGGCAGCGTGTCAGAGGCGTGTCGGAGAGCGCCAGCAAGGTGCGTGCACCGAGGCTGGAGCCGCCGACGCCCAGGATCAGCACATCATCGGCCTGTTGGGCGATGGCGCCGGCGCGCTCGGCCAGGGGCGCGAGATCGTCGCTCTGCCGGGCGATCGCAAGACAGGGCAGATCACCCGCCGCGACCTCGGCGGCAAGGCCTTCGCAGGCCTCCTCCAGGGCGCGCGAAAACGGCGCGGCATGCCCGGCGGCAATGTGGTCGAGCGATTGTCGGTAGGTCGGTGCGGTCATGCTGTCCTCGGGCGCCAGAGTAGAACCGAACGGCGCGCGGGGAAACAGCGCAAGGTCCGTGCAGGCCTGCCGCCCCGCCGCCGATGGTTCAACGAACCGGGCCGGGAAGGGCTGCGCGGAAGCCGTTACGGCAGGCCCTATTCGGCCGCCGATGGCGTGATGCCTTCCGGCCTGCCGGTGACGACGACCAGCATGTCGTCGGGATCGAGCAGGCGGGCGGCGACGCGCTGGACGTCCTCCGCGGTCACCGCATCGATGTAGGCGTTGCGCTGCTCCAGGTAGTCCGCACCCAGGCGGTCGATCTGCATGGTGACGAGCATGGAGGCGATGCCGGCGTTGGAGGAAAGCGCCAGCGGGAAGGAACCGGTGAGATAGGCCTTGGCGTCGTCGAGTTCGGTCTGGCTGATGCCGTTTTCCACGACATCGGCCAGCACCTGGCGGACGACATCGAGGGTCTCGCCGGCCCGCGCGTTCTGCGTGCCTGCCGAGCCGAGCCAGAGGCCGGCGTGTTCGTAAGGATAGAGATAGGTGCCGACGGAATAGACGAGGCCGCGCTTCTTCCTCACCTCCTCGAACAGGCGGGTGTTGAGGCCGCCGCCGCCCAGCGCCTTGTTGAGCACGAAGGCGGCATAGAAATCGGGATCGTCGCGCAGGATGCCGGGCAGGCCGAAGGCGATGGCGCTCTGGGGCACGTCCATGTCGATGACCTCGACGCGGCCCGCCTGTGCGGTGACTGCGGGCACGTCGAGCGGCGCGCCGGTCTCGGGCAGGCCGGCAAAGGCCTTGTCGACCAGCGGGCCCAGGGTGGCGGCATCGATGGCGCCGACCGCGGCAACAATCAGGCGGTCGCGGGCAAAAGCCCCATCGACGAAGGCATGGAGATCGCCATCGGTGATCGCCGCAACCGACGCCTCGGTGCCGTCGACCGGGCGGCCGTAGGGATGGTCCGGGAAGGCCGCGGCGGCAAAGGCGTTCCAGGCGACGGCGTTGGGATCCTCGGCGGCGCTCCGCAGGTTGATGAGAAGCTGGCCGCGGATGCGCTCCACGGGTTCGGCATCGAAGCGGGGCTCGTTGAGCGCCAGGCGCAGCAGTTCGAAGGCCTCGTCCTGGTTCTCGACCAGGGTGGTGAGGCTGCCGTGGAACTCGTCGCGCCCGGCATCGAAGGAGAGCTTCACGGAGAGTTCGTCGAGCCGGTCCTGGAAGGCCTTGCTGTCGAGATCGCCCGCACCCTCGTCGAGCAGGCCGGAGACCATGTTGGCGATGCCCGGTTTGTCGGCGGGGTCGAGCGAGGCGCCGCCGCGGAAGGCGAAGTCGAGAGAGAGGATCGGGATCGACGGCTCGTTCTTCAGCCAGACCTCGATGCCCGATGGCGTGGTGAAGGTCTCGATGCCCTCGGCGCGCGCGGGGGCGGCGAGGACAAGAACGGCAAGGATCAGGAAAGCGGCGGGCTTCAGAACATTAAGCATCGTCGCCTCCCTGGGGCAGCAGGACGCCGGAGACTTCGGTCGCGGGCACCATGATCTGCCGGGCGGCCGCATTGACCTGTTCGACCGTGACCGCCGCGATCTTCTCGGGCCAGGCCTCGATCTCCTCGATGGAGAGGCCGACGGCGAGCGAGGCGCCGTACCAGTTGGCGATGGAGGAGACGCTGTCGCGGGCATAGATGAGGTCGGCGGCCATGCGCGCCTTGGCGCGGTCCAGCTCCTCCTGCGTGATGCCGTCTTCCAGCAGGGCGGCGATCGCGGCGCGCAGGGCGGCCTCGGCCTCCTCGGCCGTCCTGCCGTCGGCAGGCACGATCCAGAAGCCGAAGCGCGAGGGATCGACCGCATCGGAATCGTACCAGGCGCCCGCGGAGGCGGCGATGCCCTGATCGACCACCAGGTCGCGGTAGAGACGGGTGGTGGTGTTGCCCGACAGCACCTCGGCCAGCGCCTCCAGGGCATAGGCGGTCTCGGACGGCCCCGTGACGTGGGTCGGCGCCATGTAGGAAAGCTGGATGCTGGGCTGGGCGGTGCGCGGGTCCTCCATGACGACGCGGCGCGCGGCCGTCTGCGGCGGGTCGCTCGCGCGCTGGCGCGGCGCGACCTCTGCGGCGGGCACCTTGCCGAAGGTCGCCTGCGCCAGCGGGCGCACCTCATCGACCGTGACGTCGCCCGCGATCACCAGGATCGCGTTGTTGGGCGCGTAGTGGGCGCGGTAGAAATCGACCACGTCCTGATGGGTCAGGCCCTCGATCTCGTGGGTCCAGCCGATCACCGGCCAGCCGTAGGGATGGATGTAGTACTGCGTGGCGCGGACCTGCTCGGAAAGGATGGCGCCGGGGTTGTTGTCGGTGCGCATGCGGCGCTCTTCCAGGATCACCTGGCGCTCGGTCTCGACATCCTCGTCGGACATGATGAGGCCGGTCATGCGGTCGGCCTCCAGGCCCATGACCAGTTCCAGCCGGTCGGCCGCGACGTTCTGGAAATAGGCGGTGTAGTCGTAGCTGGTGAAGGCGTTCTCGGTGCCGCCGTTCCTTGCCACGATGTAGGAGAACTCGCCGTCCGGCGTCGTCTCCGTGCCCTTGAACATCAGGTGTTCGAGGAAGTGGGCAAGGCCGTTCTTGCCCGCGGTCTCGTCGGCCGAACCGACCTTGTACCAGACCATCTGCGTCACGACCGGGGCGCGGTGATCGGGGATCACCACCACCTCCATGCCGTTGTCGAGCGTGAAGCTCTCGGCGCCGAACATGCCGGCCAGGGCAGACATGGATTGGGCCGGCAGGGCAAGAACCAGAAGCAGCAGAACGGGGATCAAACGCGGCAAGCGGTGCATGGGCGCCCTCGGTTGCGGAACGGCCGCCAGTCAGGCGGCAGAATATGGCCGCGATGTGGCCCGGCGGGCAGGCCTCGCGCGGCTGTGATCGGACGTGCTCGGAAAGACGGCGCTCAGAAGATGCCGAAGACGCTGTCGAGCCAGGTCTCGTCCTCGATGGGCGTGCCCTGCTCGATCGCCACGTCCTCGCCGACATCGGGGCCTTCGGCGAGTTCGACCGTGCCGCCGCTGGGATAGCTGCCGAACAGCAGCGCATCGACCAGGTCGGGCGGGCCGATGAGCAGGGCGTTTTCCCGGTTCAGCGTCTGCCGGATCGCGGGATTGGCGTCCAGCACGCCGGCGCGGATCAGCAGGCTCTGCTCGCCCATGGTGGCGTTCAGCGTGGTGATGTCGATCTCCGTGCCCACGGTCTCGTCGGCGATCACCGTGCTTTCGGACTGTTTGGCGCTTTCGGGCCGGGCGCCGAAATCGGGCGGCACGGTCAGCGGCATGGCGCGCGAGGTGGTGACATCGCTGGGCGGCATGTAGCCGCGGCCTGACTGTTCGTTGCTGTTGCTGCAGGCGCCGAGCACGCCAAGGCAGAGGATCAGGACGGCGCTGGGGACGGAAAAACGGACCATGGGATCAGAAGATGCCTTCCAGCAGGGCCTTTTCCTCGGGCTTGATGATGACGCCCTCGAAATCGCCGGCGTTGGCCGGCAGGCCGAGGGCGGCGTTGTTCTGCAGACGCTGCTTCTCGGCCACCGGGTCGATCACCACCTCGCTGATATCGGGATGATCGCGCCAGAACTGCAGATCCTCGTAGAAGCTGTGCTCGGTGACGAACTTCTGGTGTTCGACATCGATCGTCTCGCGGATGTCGGGCTCTGCGGCATCGGCTTCGGCCTGCGCCATCAGCATGGTCTCGACCGTGCTGGCCTGGCCGGTGTCGATGGTCTCGCCGCCCAGCAGCACGGTCATGGCCTGCTGCTGGGGCTGCAGTTCCTGGGGCCGGGCCATGCCGGGCGAAGGCTCCGGCAGGACATCGAGCGTGGGCGGCATGACCAGCGGCGCGCGCGTGACGACGTTGAACTCGTCAGGCGGCTTCTTGGTCAGGCCCAGCGAATCGCGCGCGGCCTGGCAGGCCGACAGCGAAAGGCCCAGGGCGAGCGCCAGCAGGCCCGGAAGGGCGGCGCGGCGGGATGTGGCAAGGAACGCATTCATGGAGCAGACCATAATCCAGATCGGGGCCGACCGGAAACGCCGTGCTGTCGAAATCGCAGGCGTCCGGCAGGCGCCCTTATCCCTTGGGCGTCTTGCCGGAACTTTTGGGCGTCATCATGGCATCGGCGACCAGCAGCAGGACGCCCACGGTGATGCCGGCATCGGCGATGTTGAAGGCGGGCCAGCTCCAGCCCGCGACATGGAAGTCGAAGAAGTCGGCGACCGCGCCGTAACGCACACGGTCGATGGCGTTGCCCAGCGCCCCGCCCACCACCAGGCCGATGGCGATGGCCGGCAGCCGTTTGCGCACCCGCGAGAGCCAGATCACCAGGCCGATGGAAACCGCGACGGCCAGCACCGTGAGCACCCAGCGCGTCACCTCCTCGCCGGAGTTGAACATGCCGAAGCTCACCCCCCGGTTCCACACCATGACGATGCGGAAGAAGCTGGTGAAGGCGATGGGCTCGAAGTTGAGCCCGTTGAGGAACTCGATCAGCACGGCCTTCGACACCTGGTCGGCGATCAGCACGACCGCGGCGATCGAGAGGCCCAGCGTCAGGGTGCGCGCGCGGGTCAGGAGCCGACCTCCGAGACGTCGGCGACCTCGGCGACGGCCGTGGCGCAGCGCCGGCAGGTGTCGGACATGATCGGATCCTGGCCGACCTCCTCCAGCACCATCCAGCAGCGTTCGCAGCGCTGGCCGTCGGCCATGTGGACGACGACCGCGATGTCCTTCACGTCGTCGAGCCGGTAGGCCTCCGCGGGCGCCTCGCCTTCCTTCACCGTGACGCCCGACGTGATGGCGATCTCGGCCAGGTCGAGGCCCTCCAGCGCGGCGATGTCGGCGGCCGTCGCCCAGACATGGGGATGGGCCTGCAGGCTGGCGCCGATGCGCTTCTCGCGGCGCTCGACCTCGATGGCGCCGGTGACGACGCGGCGCAGGCGGCGGACCTTGGCCCACTTGGCCGCCAGCTTCTCGTCGCGCCAGTCGGCAGGCACCTCGGGGAAGATGCGGCGGTGCACGCTTTCCTTCTCGCCGGGGAATCGCGTCAGCCAGGCTTCCTCCGCGGTGAAGGCCAGGATCGGCGCCAGCCACGCGGTGAGGCAGGAGAACAGGTGGTCGAGCACGGTGCGCGCGGCGCGGCGGCGCACCGTGTTGGCGGCATCGCAGTAGAGCGCGTCCTTGCGGATGTCGAAGTAGAAGGCCGAAAGGTCCGTGGCGCAGAAGTTGTGCAGCGCCACGAACAGCTCATGGAAGTCGAAGTCGGCGATGCACTGGCGCACCGTGGCGTCGAGTTCGGCCAGGCGATGAAGCACCCAGCGCTCCAGCTCCGGCATGTCGGCGACATCGATGCGTTCCTCGTCGGAGAAGCCGGCAAGGTTGCCGAGCAGGTAACGCAGGGTGTTGCGCAGGCGGCGGTAGCTGTCGGCCTGGTATTTGAGAATCTCGTCGGAGATGCGCAGGTCCTCGCTGTAGTCGGCCGAGACGACCCAGATCCTCAGGATATCGGCGCCGTACTGCTCGATGACCTTCTGCGGGGCGACGACATTGCCCAGCGACTTCGACATCTTGCGGCCCTCGCCGTCCATGACGAAGCCGTGCGTCAGCACCGC
>CALLQH010000269.1 GCA_938014945.1 uncultured bacterium
GGTGCGCGGCCACAGGCGCAAGGTGACGGCATAGCCCATGATCGCGGCGAAGGTATCGAGATCGTCCTGCCGGAAGCGGCGGATCAGCAGCCGCGGGGTCTCCAGCACGGCGTCATCGGCCATGGTGCGGACCCCGCGGCAGGTTTGATCAGTCCTTTTCCTTCATCGCGAAGACGTCGATCTCCACGATCATCGAGGGGTAGGAGAGCGTCGGCAGGGGAACGCCCGTGGTCGCCGGGCCCGGATCCTTGAAGTAGGAGGCGCGCGTCGGCAGGTTGGCGTTGAGCGCCTCGGGGCCGCAGTCGCCCTTGTAGACGGTCGTCACCTTGCAGACGTCGTCGTAGTCGGCACCCAGCTCCTTCAGGATCGTGCCGATGTGGGTCATGGCCTGGTGGGTCTGGGCGGTGAGATCGTCCGGATGGACCGCCTCGCCCTTCTTGTTGAGCGAGACCTGACCGCCAAGGAAGATCATCTCCTCGCACTTCAGGCCGTGTTTGTAGGGCAGGTGGACGTGCCAGTCCCACAGCGAGTCCGGCCAGACATGCTTGCGCGGCAGGCGGCTTCCGTCCTCGCCCAGCATGGCGACGAAGGAAATCTTGATCAGCACCTCGGCATTGGCATGGCGCGGCAGGGGAATGCCGGTGGCCGCCGGGCCGGGTTCGCTGAAATGCGCGGCGCAGGCCAGAGCCGCGGGCTCGAAATCGTCGATGCCGACGTTGCCTGCGTACCAGCGGTTGACCTTCACCACGTCATCGTAGCCCGCACCGAACGAGGCCAGGACCTCGCCCGCCTGGGCGACGACCTTGCGCGTCTGCTCGGTGATGTCGCCCTTGGCCAGCGTTTGTCCCGCGGCATCGAGCGGATACTGCGCCGAGACGAAGATCATCTTGCCCGCGCGCAGGCCCTGCACGAAGGGCTTGGGCAGGGGATGGCCGATGCTGTCGGGCGCATAGGTGCGCGGCATCCGGTCGCCGTTTTCGCGGCGCATGGCATAGGCCTCGATCTCCACCAGCATGCCGTCGTAGGCGAGCCAGGGCACCGGCACCGCATTGACCGTGGGGCGGCAGCCCTCCGGCAGGTGGCTGCCGACCATGGCGAGGAACTCGGCCTCGTCGACGCTGCCGTCGTTGACGTAGAAACAGAGCAGGGTGACGAGATCCTGAAGGTCGCAGTCGAGGCCCTTCAGCACCTTGTCGATGGCGGTGACGACATTTTTCGTCTGGGTCGCAAGATCGCCCTTGTTGCAGACCTCGCCCTCGGGCGTGAGATCGACCTGGCCGCCGATCCAGATCATCTCGCCGCAGCGCACGCCGTGTTTGTGGCAGACGTCGATCGGCCAGTTCCAGTGGCCCTGCGGCCAGCAATGCTGCTTCTTCATGGTCCCTCGCATGTTGGAGGGCGAGCATGGACCGAGTGGCGCCCGGCCGACAAGCTGTCAGACAGATCGGTCGTTCAACGGCCGGCTGCGGCTGGCAAAGCGCGGGCGGCGGCGCGGATCTGTGGTTTCCACCACCCGGCGCAGGAAGACCGGCAGACGGTGGCGCATGCCGTGGGCATGGTCCGAAACCCGGGGATAACGGCCGCGCATGTGACGGATGGTGCCGCGCAGCCAGCGGCTCTCGCGCGCCAGGATGCAGAGCCCGGCCAGGATCAGCAGCGCACCCAGCGGCAGGGGCGTGGGCATCGTCAGCGCGCCGACAACGACCATCGCCCAGCCGGCGGCCAGGCGAAACAGGCGGGATTGGGACGATCTGCGCAAGACACTCCCCGCTTGGTCGGATGCATGGGCAACGTGCCAGAGCACTGTGACGTTGCCGTGGCGGGCGGTATCAGGCGACGGCTTCGGCCGCTTGCTGCTTCAACAGCTCGCTTTTCCGGAGCTTCACCGTCTCGGACTTCAGCTGGCCGCAGGCCGCGGCGATGTCGCGGCCGCGGGGGCGGCGCACCGGGGCCGAAAGCCCGCCGTCGTTGACGATGCGCGAGAAGGCGTGGATGCGGTTGTTCGAGGAACACTCGTAGATCGCGCCGGGCCAGGGATTGAACGGGATCAGGTTCACCTTGGCCGGGATGCCCCTGAGCAAACGCACCAGCTCGCGGGCATCGGCATCGCTGTCGTTGATATCCTTCAGCATGACGTATTCGAAGGTGATGCGCCGGGCGTTGCTGGCGCCGGGATAGGCGCGGCAGGCCGCCAGCAGCTCCTCGATCGGATACTTCTTGTTGAGCGGCACCAGCTTGTCGCGGATCTCGTCGTTGACGGCATGCAGGGAGACCGCCAGGTCGACGTTCAGCTCCTCGCCGCAGCGCGCCATCATCGGCACGACGCCGGAGGTCGAGAGCGTGATGCGCCGGCGCGAGAGCGAGATGCCCTCCTCGTCCATGACGATCTTGAGGGCCTGCTTGACGTTCTCGAAGTTATAGAGCGGCTCGCCCATGCCCATCATGACGATGTTGGAGAGCAGCCGCCCGCCGCCGGTGGGCGTCGGCCATTCGCCCAGATAGTCGCGCGCCAGCATGAACTGGCCGACGATTTCGCCGGGATCGAGATTGCGCACCAGGCGCTGGGTGCCGGTATGGCAGAAGGTACAGGTCAGCGTGCAGCCGACCTGGGAGGAGATGCAGAGGGCGCCGCGATCCTCTTCCGGGATGTGGACGCTTTCGACCAGATGGCCGCCGTCGAGCTTCAGCAGCCACTTCTGGGTGCCGTCCTCGCTGACCTGATGGCGGGCAACCTTCGGCCGGCCGACGTAGTAGTCCTGGGCCAGCTTCTCGCGCATCGCCTTCGACAGCGTCGACATCTCGGCGATGTCGGTGGCACCGCGATGGTAGAGCCAGTGCCAGACCTGCTTGACGCGGAACGGCTTCTCGCCGATCGCGGCCATCTCTTCGGCCAGCTGCTCGCGCGACAGGCCGATCAGGTTCTTGCGGGTCTCAGGCGTTTCCGATGGGGTCATGGCCGCGCATATAGGGCCTGACGCGCCGGAATCCAACCACGCAGCCGTGCAGCACCCTCAGTTCGGGCAGGCCTGGCGGATGGCGTCGTAGGCCGCGGTGAAGCCGAGCAGGCTGTAGGTGTCCCTGGTTTCGGTGCCGCGTTCGGAGGTGCCGACGACAATCATGTCGACGCCCGCCTTCATGGCCGCGACCATCGCGGCGTCGTCCTCGACACGGCGGGTCCAGGCGGTATCGCCCTGGGTGAACAGGCTGAAATCCCGGCCACCGATGTCGACACGCGTGGAGGAATCCGCCTTGTAGTTGTAGCCGGTGATGATCGAGACGACGTCCTTGGGGCCGGGCGAGCGGCGCGTCACCAGCATCCAGATCTTGCCGCGCGAGCTGTAGTTGCCTTCGGCCTTCTTGGGCGAGCTTGCCATGTAGCAGACCTTCTCGCTGCCGGACTGGTACACATAGGCCTTCCAGTCGCGGAACGTACCGATCACCTGCGGCTCCTGGGCCGAGGCGGTGGCGGCAAGGCCGATGGCGAGGAGCAGGGCAAGCCCGAGGGCGCGGATGGCAGACGTCATGGCAGATCCCGAGATCGTGAAACGGGGCGGAGTGTAAACGCAACGAGAAGGCCAAAACAGGGCAAAGGGTTTCGGCACGTTTCAGCCCTCCCCGTCCGCCGGTTCGGAGGCAGCCTTGGGCGTGCGGCGGAACCGCCCGCCGTGGCGGTGATCGGGTGGCGGTTCGGCCCCACCGTGGGTGGTGACGGGCCGATTGAAACCGCCCAGCATGCGCCAGCGGTCGTACATCACGATGGCCCCGGCGATGGCGACGTTGATGCAGAAGCTGGTGGGGATCTTCACCACATGATCGCAGCGCCCCAGCATGGCCGGTGAAAGCGAGCCCAGCTCCGGCCCCATGACATAGGCCGCCATGCGCGGGTGGTGAAAGGCCGGCAGATCGACCGCATCCTCGATCAGTTCCACCCCCACCAGCGAGCAGCCGGTGGGCAGGCGGAAGTCCTCCAGGCTGTCGTAGCGGAAGAAGGGCAGGTTGCGGTGCGAGGCGGAGGTATCGGTCTCGAAACGCACGCGCGGGTCCGGGGCGACCGCGAAGGTAAAGTTCGCGCCGAAGGCATGGGCCGAGCGAAACAGGCTGCCCATGTTGCCGGTCTTGGAGATACCCTCGACCCCGATGCCGAAATAGCCGCGCATGGCGGGGAACCTGACGCCGCCGGACGGCCTTGGCAAGAAGGCTTTGCCCGCCACAGCGCGCGCCCTGGAGATATGACGATGAGCCGAACCGACCTGCCCCTTCTGATCGAGGTGACGCGCGGCGCCACCGTGGAAAGCCGCCACACGGGCGCTGCCGTCGTCACCGACGCGTCCGGCAAGGTGATCTGGAGCGTGGGCGATGCCGGGCTGGTGATGTTCCCCCGCTCGGCGATCAAGCCGATCCAGGCCGCCCTGGTCATGGCCGAGAGCGGCGCCATGGAGGCCTTCGACGTCAGCCAGAAGGAACTGGCGCTGGCCTGCGCCAGCCACAACGGCGAGACCATGCACACCGAGCCGGTGCGCGCCTGGCTGGCGCGCCTGGGCCTCTCGCCCGCGAATCTCGAATGCGGCAGCCAGGACCCGGGCATTGCCGAGGCCCTGCACGAGCTCTACCGCGAGGGCGGCCATGCCGGGCCGGAGCACAACAACTGCTCGGGCAAACACACCGGCTTCCTCACCGTCTGCCGCCACATGAAGGTCGATCCGGCGAATTACCTCGATCCCGAACATCCCGCCCAGGCGGCGGTCTGCGCCACCATGGCGGCGATGTGCGATGTCGACCTGAAAGCGGCCGATCTGGGCACCGACGGCTGCGGCGTGCCGACCATCGCCATGCCGATTCACAACCTGGCGCTGGGCATGGCGCGCCTGGCCAACCCCGAGGGCCTGGCCGACCGCCGCGCCGATGCCTGCAAGGCGATCGTTGCCGCCATGGCCGCTCATCCCATGATGGTCGCCGGCACGGGGCGCGCCTCCACGGCGCTGCTGGCGGCCGGCAAGGGCCGCTTCGTGGTCAAGGGCGGCGCCGAGGGTGTCTATGCCGGGGCCTGGCCGGAGAAGGGCCTGGGCATCGCGCTGAAGATCGCCGACGGCGCCGGCCGCGCCGCCGAGGTCGCCATGGCCCATATCCTGCGCCGCCTGGGCGCCATCGACGATGCGATGTGGCGCGAGTTGCACGCCACGGCCAATCCGGTGCTGAAGAACTGGAAGGGCACGCGGGTCGGCGAGGTGCGCGCCGCCGGCGCGCTGCTGGCGTGAGCCTGATCCTGCGCGGCTGAAGCCACCCTAGGTCTGCAGTTCCTCCAGCCCCTCGAACAGCTTCAGGGCCTCCGGGTTGGCGAGCGCCTCGGTGTTCTTGACGCCGCGGCCGTGGACGATGTCGCGCACCGCCAGTTCGCTGATCTTGTTGGAGCGGGTGCGCGGGATGTCGGCGACCTTGATGATCTTGGACGGCATGTGGCGAGGCGAGGCGTTGGCGCGGATCTTCTGGCGGATCGCCTGGCGCAGCTCGTCGGTCAGTTCATGGCCCGGCCGCATCACCACAAAAAGCACGACGCGCACGTCGTCGTCCCAGTCCTGGCCGATGCAGAGGGATTCCAGGATCTCGTCGAACTGTTCGACCTGGCGGTAGATCTCCGCCGTGCCGATCCTCACGCCGCCGGGGTTGAGCACCGCGTCGGAGCGCCCGTAGATCACCATGCCGCCGGCTTCCGTCACCATCGACCAGTCGCCGTGGCGCCAGACGTTGGGGAAGGTGTCGAAATAGGCCGCGTGGTACTTCGACCCGTCGGGATCGTTCCAGAAGCCGATGGGCATGCAGGGGAAGGGCTTGGTGCAGACCAGCTCGCCCTTTTCGCCCACGGGGAGGGCCTTGCCGTCGTCGCCGAAGACGTCGACCGCCAGGCCAAGGCCCCGGCTCTGCAGCTCGCCCTTGCGCACGGGCAGCACCGGATTGCCGAGCGCAAAGCAGGAGATGATGTCGGTGCCGCCGGAGATGGAGGAGAGCTGGATGTCCTCCTTCACGTCGCGATAGACATAGTCGAAGCTCTCGTGCGCGAGCGGCGAGCCGGTCGACATCAGCAGGCGCAGGCGCGAGAGATCGTGCGTCTCGCGCGGCTTCACGCCCGCCTTCTCGATGGCCGAGATGTACTTCGCCGAAGTGCCGAAGATCGACATCTTCTCCTTCTCGGCGAAGTCCCACAGGATCTGCGGGCCGGGGTGCGCGGGGTTGCCCTCGTAAAGCAGGAGCGTCGCTTCGCTGGCGAGCCCCGAGACCTGCCAGTTCCACATCATCCAGCCGCAGGTCGAGAAATAGAGCAGGCGGTCGCCGGCCTTCACGTCGCTGTGCAGGCGGTGCTCCTTCAGGTGCTGGAGCAGGGTGCCGCCGTGGCCGTGGACGATGCACTTGGGCGCGCCCGTGGTGCCCGAGGAATACATGATGAAGAGCGGGTGATCGAAGGCGACCTGGGCAAAGCTGATGTCGCCCGCGGGAACGTCGCTGCTCGCCTCGTTCCAGGAGACCGCGTTCGGCACGCCCGAAAGGTCGGGCTCCTCGGCGACATAGGGCACCACCACGCATTTCTTCACGCAGGGGAGTTCGGCCAGGATCTCGGCGACGCGCGGACGGCTGTCGAAGGTCTTGCCGCCGTAGAAGTAACCGTCGGTGCAGATCAGCACCTTGGGCTCGATCTGGCCGAAGCGGTCGAGCACGCCGCGGGTGCCGAAATCGGGCGAGCAGGAGGACCACACCGCGCCGAGGCTGGCGGTCGCCAGCATGGCAGCGATGGTCTCGGGAAGGTTGGGCATGAAACCCGCCACCCGGTCGCCCTCGGCGACACCCTCACCCTTCAGCCAGGCGGCGAAGGCGGCGACGCGGCCGTAGAGTTCGGCGAAGGTCATGGCGCTGCGGCTGCCGTTTTCGCGCCAGCAGACGATGGCCTCGCCCCCGTCGCGGCGGCGCAGCAGGTTTTCGGCATAGTTGAGACGCGCGCCGGTGAACCACTTCGCGCCCGGCATGGCATCACCGTTGACCAGCACCTCGTCCCAGGTCTTCGACGCACGGACGTCGCAGAACTCCCAGAGCAGGGACCAGAAATCCGCGCGGTTCTCGATCGACCAGCGCCACAGCGCCTCGTAGTCGGTGAGCGCGATGCCGAAGCGCTCGGCAGCGACGTCGCGGAAGGTCGTCATGGTCGCGGCGGCGACACGCGCGGGATCGGGGGTCCACAGGATCGGGTTCATCGCAGGCTCCGCGGCAGGATCGAAGGCGCCGTCCTAGCATGGAAGCCGCGCCCGCCGGAACCGCATGTGACAGGCGGCAACCGACTCGCTCTTCCCCATACCCGCCTGCATGGAACTGGCCTAGGGTTGGGGCGTCATGTCTCCCCTTGCGCGCTTTGCGCGCCTTTCCACACCTGTGCGGGCTGCCGGTTTCGTGCTCCTGGCGGGCGTCGGCTTTGCCTGCATGATCACGCTGATCCGCCATCTGGCGACCAACCTGCTGGTCGATCCGATGGAGATCGTGTTTTTCCGCAACCTGTTCGCCTCCATCGGCATGCTGCCCTGGCTGATGCGCCACGGCCCCTCGGCCATGAAGACGGGACGCTTCCCGCTGGTCAGCCTGCGTGTCCTGTTCGGCCTGATCTCGATGGCGACATGGTTCTCCGCACTCGCCATCGTGCCGATCGCCAACGCCGTGGCGCTTTCCTTCACCGCGCCGCTGTTTGCCGCAGTCGCGGCCGTGCTGGTGCTGGGCGAGAAGATCCGCGCCCGGCGCATCACCGCGCTGCTGCTGGGTTTCGGCGGCATGCTGGTGATCCTGCGGCCGGGACAGGCGGCGGTCGGCTGGGGCGAACTGCTGGTCGTGCTTTCGGCCATGACCATGGCCTTCTCGATCATCTGCATGAAGCTGCTGACACGCACCGAGAAGCCGGAATCCCTGGTCGCCTGGCAGAACATGCTGCTCACACCGGTCTCCCTGGTGCCCGCGCTCTTCTTCTGGACCTGGCCGAGTGCCGAGGCCTGGCTGTGCCTGGCCGCCGTGGGGTTCATCGCCACCGTGTCGCACCTCTGCTTCACGCGCGGCTTCTCCATGGCCGACACGACCTACCTGCTGCCCTTCGACTACATCCGCCTGCCGCTGGTCGCCGTGCTGGGCTGGATTGCCTTCGGCGAGGCGACCGACATCTGGACCTGGGTCGGCGCGGCGATCATCGCGGCCAGCACCTTCTACGTCGCCCGCCGCGAGGCCCTGGCCCGGCGCAGCGAAGCCGCGCTGCAGGGCAAGGGGCCGGTGCGCACCACGGCGGGGCGGGACCCCGGCGCGCCATGAACCGCTTCGACCTGCTGACCCTGCCCGGTGTGGCGGGCTGCCTGCTGCTCTCGGCCTTTCCCGAAAGCACGGCGATCCTCGACCGTTATGCCGCGGCCGGCGCCGGACTGGTGCTGAGCCTGACCACAACGCAGGAGATGACCGCCCTGGGCATGCCGCCCGACCTTCTGGCGCGCACCTGCCGGGAGCGGGGCATGGCCTGGCGCCACATGGAGATCGCCGACATGGGCGTGGCGGGCAGCGCGGCGCTGGAAACCTGGCGCGAGATTGCTCCCCTGGCCCATGGCCTGATCGATGCCGGCAGCACCGTCGCCATCCACTGCCGCATGGGGCTGGGCCGCACTGGCACCCTGGCAGGACTGCTGCTGATCGAACGCGGCATGGCGCCGCACGAGGCCATCGCCGCGATCCGGCAGGCGCGGCCGGGCAGCATCGAGACGGCGCGCCAGCAGGCGATGATCGAGGGCTGGACGGCGCGGTATCAGCCCGGAACGTGAACCGCCAGCCGCGCGGCGGCGGCGAGGATCGCCTCGGCCATGCCGGGATCGCCGGTGCCGTGGCCCGCGCCCTGCACCATCACCAGCTCGCCGTCCGGCCAGGCGCGGTCGAGTTCCCAGGCGGTCATCAGCGGCGCCTCCAGGTCCATGCGCCCCTGCACCATGATACCGGGGACGCCGGCAAGACGGTGGGCGTTGGCGAGCAGCACGCCGTCCTCCAGGAAACCGTTGTTGTGGAAGTAGTGGGTGACGATGCGCGCCCGGCACATCCGGAAGACCGGATCGGACCAGGCAGCGGGCGCCTTGGCGTCGGCATCGGCGGTCGCACTAGCTTCCCAGGCATGCCAGTCGCGCGCCGCTTTCTCGCGCACGGCAGGATCGGGATCGGCGAGCAGGGCGTGGTAGGCCGCCACCATGTCGCCGTCGCGTTGGGCCTCCGGCACGCCCTGGCGGAAGGCAAACCATGCCGCGGGCACCATCGGCGCGATGCCGCGGTAGAGCCAGTCGATCTCGCAGCGGCGCGTCGTGGTGACGCCGACCAGCAGCAGCGCCGCGACCGCGTCGGGGTGCCGCTGGGCATGGGCCAGGCCCAGGGTGCAGCCCCAGGAATGGCCGAAGATGAGGCACCGGCCGATGCCGAGATGGGTGCGCAGGGCGTCGAGATCGTCCAGCAGGTGCGCGGTGGTGTTGCTCGCCAGATCCGTGGCGATGTCGCCGGCGTGCGGCGTGCTGGCGCCGCACTGGCGCTGATCGAAGAGCACGATGCGCCAGACCGCCGGATCGAAGAAACAGGCCGCGCGCCGGTTGCGCCCGGAGCCGGGACCGCCGTGAAGCAGGATCGCCGGCTTGCCGTGTGGATTGCCGCAGCTCTCCCAGGCGATGGCATTGCCCTGGCCCACCTCCAGCATGCCCTGGTCGTGGGCGGCCGGCAGGGGGAAGAGCCCGCTCATCGCGGCAGGCGCGCCATGCGCGCGGGCGTCAGCGCCAGGGCGGTCGTCGCCACACTGGCCAGCGCATAGGCCGCGAAGATCCAGCAGACATCGTCGGTGGAAAGGCCGTTGTCCATGAGCAGGCCCATGATGACCGGGCCGAGGGCCGAGGCAAAGACGCTGAGCGCGGTCGCCAGGCTCTTGATCGCGCCGAGATGGCGCGTGCCGTAGAGCTCCGGCCACATGGCCGAGACCGCGGTGTGGCCGATGCCCGAGCTCAGGCCCGCCAGGATGAAATAGGGCCAGACCCACAAGGCGTCCGCCCCGAAGGCGATGACCGCCAGGGACAGCGCCAGGGGCACCAGCATCAGCGGCACCAGGCGCCGCGCCGGGATACGGTCCAGCAACTGGCCCACGACCAGCGAGGTGGTGATGGTCGCGGCGGCATAGACGACGTAGTTGCCGGTGATCCAGGCCGCACTCCAGCCCTTGGCCTCGGCAACGAAGCGGTGGTTGATGAACATGGCCGTGAGGATCAGCGAAGGCGCGAAGATGCCGGGCATCAGCAGCCAGAAGCGGGGATCGCGCAGCATCTGGGTGCGCGTCCAGGAACCGGCATGGGCGCCCTCGCCCGCCGCCACATTGGCCGCGATGTGGCTGGCGTGGCGCTCGCCGTGGCCGCGCAGCAGGCGCAGCGCCAGGGGCAGGAAAACGAGCAGCGCAATGAGCCCGGCGCCGGCATAACTCCAGCGCCAGCCCACGGCCGCGATGGCCGCGACCGCGATCACCGGCAGCACCGCCTCGCCCGCCGAGAAACCCAGCGAGGCGATGGCGATGGCCCGGCCACGACCGAAGTCGAAGTAACGTGCCATGGTGGTGATGGCGGTGTGGCTCGCCAGACCCTGGCCCGACTGGCGCAGCAGGAAAACGACGCCGACCAGCAGCAGCGCGCTGGGCGTCAGTGCGGCGGCAAAACAGGCGACGGCCAGCAGGCCCAGCACCACGGCGGCGTAATGGCGCAGGTCCAGCCGGTCGATCTGCTTGCCCGACCAGGGCAGCAGCAGGGCGCTGGCCAGCGTGCCGACCATGTAGATCGTGCCCCAGGCGGTGTGACTGAGATCGAAGGCGCGCTCGATCTCCGGCACGAAGGCGCCGACGAAGAAGCTCTGGCCGAAGCTGGAGGCGAAGGCCATGAGAAAGCCGAAGCCGACCAGCGACCCGTTGGCGCGGGCAAAGCGGATGTAGGGGCCGATGGGCATGGGAAGACCGGGCGAGACGAAGGCGCCTGATTACGCGCTTGTCAGCCCGCTGGAAAGTCCGGCAGCCGGTTTCAGGCGGCCTCGCCCTCCGAGGGGTGGATCATCGGCTGGTCGAGCGCGATACGGGCGCGTTCGCGGTGGACCGGCAGGATGTGCCGCTGCACCGCCTGCAGGGCGACCCCCAGCACGGTGGCGTCGTCCAGGAAGCCGGTGCCGACCAGGATGTCGGGCACGATATCGGCGGGCATGACGAAATAGGCGAGCGCACCCAGCAGGATGGCGCGCGGCGTATGCGGCGTGACGGGATCGAGCATGGCGTACCAGGCCGCGACCAGGTCCTCGGCAAAGGGCAGGCGCCCGATGTTGCGCCGCAGCTTGGGCCAGAAGCCGCTCCTCACGCGCGCCTCGTCATAAGGCACGACGGCGGTGCCGGTGGCGATGGTGCGGGCGCGGCCCTGCACCACCGACCAGGCCGGCAGGCGTGCGGCGGCGCGCGCCAGCCGCGTCAGACGGCCAAGGCCCCTCATGCGGCAGCCTTCGCAAGGCCGGCGGCGGCCTTGTCCATGAAACGCGCCATGGCGATGTCGCGCCCGGAAATGCCGTCGACATCGTGGCTTGCCAGCGTCACGTCGACGCGGTTGTAGACGTTGAACCATTCGGGATGGTGATCGACCACGTCGGCATAGACCGCGACCTTGCCCATGAAGGCAAAGGCGGTCATGAAATCGGGGAACTTGAAGCTGCGGGTGATGGCATCGCGGCCTTCAGCCTCCTGCCAGTGCCTGAGCCCGGCAAGGGCCTTGGTCCGCGCGTCGCCTTCCAGCTTGTCCGACATCGGGGCTCTCCGGGGAAGCGGCGTGGACCCATGATGTGGCGATGCCGACAGGCTTCGACAAGTCCGCCGGCGATTCCGCCCGGGCGCGATCTGCTCTAGGTTCCCTCCATGACACGCAGCTTCGGACTACCCCCCAGCCCCGACGAGATGGTCGCCATCGCCGAAAAGGCCCTGGCCGACATCCCCGAGGGCCTGCGCCGCTACATCCAGGGTGTCGCCATCCTGGTCGAGGAATTCGCCGAGGAGGAGGTGCTCGACGTCATGGGCATCCAGGATGCCTTCGAGCTGCTCGGCCTCTACCAGGGCGTTGCCATGGACCAGCAATCGGTCGGCGCGGTGCGCGAGGATCTCGACCGCATCTACCTCTACCGCCGCCCCCTGCTCGATGCCTGGGCCGACGGCGAGGACAGCCTGGAAGACCTCATCGCCAACACCCTGATCCACGAGATCGGCCATCACTTCGGCCTCGACGACGACGACATGGAGCGGCTGGAATCCGAATAGGCTTCAGTCGGCGCGCAGGTCGTAGGTCTGCAGGGCGCGGTAGACCGCGCCGTCGTTGCCCCGGACGCTGTCGAAGAGGGTGAAGCCGTCGACGCGGATGGGCGGCGACATCAGCAGGCCGTTGGCCTCCAGGAAGCGGCCGACGCGGTCGGCGGGCGCGCCGCGCAGCCGGGCGAGCGTGATGTGGGGGTGATACTTGCGCTCCTCGGCGGCAAGGCCGTGGCGCTGCAGGGCGGCCTCGATCTTGTCGCGCAGCCGTTTCAGCGGCTCCCGCGGGCTGACCCCGGCAAAAAGCAGGCGGGCGTCGCGCCGTCCCCCGAAGACATCAACGCCATCGACCGCCATGTCGAAGGCGGCGCCGTCGACTTCACCAAGGATCGCCGCGATGTCGGAAGCCTCGCGCCCGTCGACATCGCCGATGAAGCGCAGGGTGACGTGCATGTTCTGCGCGGGCGACCAGCGCGCGCCGGGCACGCCGCCTGCAAGCGCGGCGAGCCGCTCTGTCACCGCCTCGGGCAGCGGCACGGCAACGAACAGACGGGGCATCAGGACTCCGCGTCGACCTCGGCCAGAAGTTTCAGCACCGACGGCAGAATCGCTTCCACGATGTGGCGCACGCCGGTGCGGTTGGGGTGGATGCCGTCGTCCTGGTTGAGCCAGGCTTCGCCCGCCACGCCCTCCAGGAAGAAGGGATAGAGCAGCGCGTCGTATTGCTCGGCAAGATCGGAATACATGCCCTCGAAGGCCGTGACATAGGTCGCGCCCAGGTTCTGGGGCGCCCGCATGCCCGCGACCAGGGTCGGAATGCCACGGTCGTGCAGGGTCGACAGAATCGCCGAGAGGTTGCTGCGCGCCGATCCCGGATCGATGCCGCGCAGCATGTCGTTGGCGCCCAGTTCGACGATCACCGCATCGGCGCCGTCCATGAGCGCCCATTCCAGGCGCGCCCAGCCGCCCGCAGTGGTATCGCCCGAGACGCCGCCGTTCTGCACCACGACATCATGGCCGGAATCCTGCAGCACCTGCTGCAGCTGCGCGGTGAAGCCGTCCTCGGCCGGCAGGCCGTAGCCCGCGGCCAGGCTGTCGCCCAGCACCAGCAGGCGCACCGGATCGGCCGCCGCGGCCCCGGAAAGGCCCAATGGGCCAAAAAGGGCAGTGCAAACCAAAAGGCGCGCCACCACGTACCTGAAACCGGTCCATTTTTTCGTCATTCCCGGAGTTTCCATCCTTTCATGACCGACGCCCCCTTGCAGGACGCCATCGTCCGCCTGACCGACATCCGCCTCTCGCTGCGAAGCGCCGCCGGCCCCGTCGACATTCTGCGCGGCGTCAGCCTTGCCGTCGAACACGGCCGCCATGTGGCGATCGTGGGGCCGTCGGGCTCGGGCAAATCCTCGCTTCTGGCCATCATCGGCGGCCTGGAGCGGCCCACGGCGGGCCGTGTCGAGATCGAGGGCCAGGATCTTTCCGCGCTCGACGAGGACCGCCTTGCGCGCTTTCGCGGTCTTCATGTGGGGATCGTCTTCCAGTCCTTCCACCTGGTGCCGACCATGACGGCGGCCGAAAACGTCGCCCTGCCCCTGGAACTGGCCGGCGAGAGCGACGCCGGGCGGCGCGCCCGGGCCGCCCTGGAGCAGGTCGGCCTTGCCGGGCGCAGCGGCCACCTGCCGGCCGAACTTTCCGGCGGCGAGCAGCAGCGCGTCGCCATGGCCCGCGCGCTCATCGCGCGCCCGCGCCTGCTGCTGGCCGACGAGCCGACCGGGAACCTGGACAGCCACACCGGCGAAACCATCGCCAACCTGCTGTTCGATGCCGCCGAGGACGCCGGCGCGACCCTGGTGCTGGTCACCCACAACCCCGAGCTGGCGGCGCGTTGTCACGACACCATCGCCATCGAGGACGGCCGCATCGCGGATCAGCAGGCGTGATGGGCGCTTCCCTGGGTCTCGCGCTGCGTCTTGCCCGCCGCGATCTGCGCGGCGGCTGGAAAAGCTTTCGTCTCGCCATGGTCGGGCTGGCGCTGGGCGTGGCGACCATCGCCGGCATCGGCAGCTTCGGCGCCGGCCTGGTCGACGGTCTGCGCGAGAACGGCCGTGTCCTGCTGGGCGCCGATGTCGCCCTGCTCACCACCATGCTGGAACTCGACCCCGCCCAGAGCGGCTGGCTGGAGGAGCGCGGCACGGTCTCCCAGAGCCTGGAGATGAACGCCATGGCGATGGCGGGCGACAACCCGCCCCTGCTGGTGAGCCTGAAGGCGGTCGACGGTCTCTGGCCGCTCTACGGCGCGGTAACGCTGGACCCCGAGATGCCGCTCGCCGATGCCCTGGCGGCGCGCGACGGCGATGCGGGCGCGGTTGCCGACGCCGCCTTTGCCGAGCGCATGGGCCTTGCCGTGGGCGACCGCTTCACCATGGGCGAGCGCACCTTTCGCCTCAATGCAACCCTGGTCGACGAACCGGACCGGGCGAGCGCGCCCTTCCAGCTTGGCCCCCGCGTGCTGGTGGCGCGCGACGGGCTGGAGGGTTCCGGCCTGCTGGGTCCGGCGACCATGGCCCGCTACACCTATCGCGTGAAGCTGCCCGAGGGCGCGGATGCCGCCGCCTTCACCGAAGACCTGGAGGCCGCCTGGCCAGATGCCGGCTGGCGCGTACGGAGCCACGAAAACGCCAACCCCTCCCTGCTGCGTTTCCTGGAGCGGCTGCGCCTGTTCATCACCCTGGTCGGCCTTGCCGCCCTGCTGGTCGGCGGCATCGGCGTCGCAAGCGCCGTGCGCACCTATCTGGAGCGCAAGACCGGCGCGGTGGCGATCCTCAAGGCGCTGGGCGCGCCATCGCGCCTGATCTTCACGGTCTACCTGATCGAGGTCGCTGCCATGGCGATGGCCGGCGTCGCCCTGGGCCTGGTGGCGGGCGCCCTGCTGCCGCCGCTGATCGGCGGCCTGGCCCAGGCCGCCCTGCCGGTGCCCGTGGCCGCCGGCGTCTATCCCCTGCCCCTGGCTCTGGCCGCGGCCTTCGGCCTGCTCACCGCGCTGGTCTTTGCCCTGTTGCCGCTCGCCGCAACCCGCGACGTCCCCGCGGCCGCCCTGCTGCGCGAACGCGGCGCAGGCAGCGGCGGCGGCAGGCCGCGGCGCGGCGACATCGCGCTGGTCGCCCTGCTGTCGGCGGTGCTGGCGGGCCTTGCCGTCGCCGCCTCGGCCGATCATGTCCTGGCCGCCGCCTTCGTCGCCGGGGCCATGGTCGCCCTCCTGCTCTTCCGGCTGGCAGGGGCGGGCCTGATCGCGGCGCTGCGGCGCGTGCGCCACGCCCGCTCGCCCGTGCTGCGGCTGGCGCTGGGCGGTCTGGTGCGCCCCGGGGCGGCGACCGGCGCCGTCGTCGTCGCCTTCGGCATCGGCCTCACGGTGCTGACCGCCGTGGCCGGCGTGCAGGCGAACCTGCGCCAGGAGATCGGCGCCACCCTGCCCGAGAACGCCCCGGCCTTTTTCTTCATCGACATCCAGCCCGACCAGATCGAGCCCTTCACCCAGCTTGCCCAAGGCACGCCCGGCGTGAGTGCCGTCGATTCCGTGCCCAGCCTGCGCGGGCGCATCATGGCGATCAACGGCGTGCCGGTGAGCGAGGCGCAGATCGATCCCTCCGTGCGCTGGGCTGCCGACGGCGACCGCGGCGTCACTTATGCCGCGGCGGCCCCCGACAACGCCGACATCGTGGAGGGCGCCTGGTGGGCGCCCGACTATGCCGGGCCGCCTCTGCTTTCCTTCGATGCCGAGATCGCCGAGGGATTCGGCATCGGCATCGGCGACACCCTGACGGTCAACGTCATGGGCCGCGACATCACCGCGACCATTGCCAACCTGCGGCGGATCGACTGGGCGACCATGGGCATCAACTTCGTGCTCGTGTTCGATCCCGGCATCCTGCGCGGTGCGCCCCACACCCACATCGCCACCGTCCATGCCGCCGCGTCCTCCGAAAGCGCCCTGCGCAGCGCCGTGGCGCGCGACTTCCCCAATGTCTCGGCCATCGGCGTACGGGACGTGCTGGGCGACGTGCTGGCGATCCTCTCGCGCATCGACGCCGCCATCGGCGGCATCGCGGGACTGGCCCTGCTTGCCGGCATCGTCGTGCTGGCCGAGGCGGTGGCGGCCCAGCAGCGCCGGCGCGTCTACGACGCCGCGGTGATGAAGGTGCTGGGTGCGACCCGGCGCCAGCTTGCCGCCGCCTTCACCATCGAACACCTGATCCTGGGCGGGGCGACCGCCGTGCTGGCGCTCCTCCTGGGCGGGCTGGCGGCATGGGGCGTGGTCAGCTTCGTGCTGGGAACCGACTGGATGCTGCCCTGGACATCGCTGCTGGCGGTGGCTGTGCTGGCGCTGGCGGTTTCGCTCGTCGCGGGTATCGCGGCAAGCTGGCGCGCGCTCGCCCAGCCCGCGGCGCCGATCCTGCGCGGTCAATAATTGGTGATCAACGGACTCAAACCCTTGGCGTACCGTCGCTTTCGCCCTTGAAGCCAACCGGTTCCGCTTCCACATATCGGTACCGAATGGTACGGTTTCGGCC
>CALLQH010000270.1 GCA_938014945.1 uncultured bacterium
GCGCACGGGTGATCGAGGGCGGCTGGGAACTGGAAGGCCCGCGCCGCAACACGGGGCTGGAAGCCGTTACCGGCGACTGGATCCTGGAGGTCGATGCCGACGAGCGCGTCAGCCCGGAACTGGCGGGCGAAATCCGAGCCACCATCGCCACGGCGAGCGGCCCGGCCTATTACCTGATTCCCTTCGACAACTACATCGGCCAGCACCGCGTGCGTTACGGCTGGGGCGCGTCCTGGGGCGTCTCGGCGGCGGTGCGCCTGTTCACGCCGGGCGCCAAGCACTGGGGCGACGACCGCATCCACCCCAGCCTCACCCTTTCGGGCGAGCGGCGCTGGCTGACGCACCGCATGGAGCATTACGTCGACCGCGACATCTCCGACATGATCGCAAGGCTCGACCGTTACACCGCCCAGCGCGCCCGCGACCTGCGCCAGTCCGGCCAGATAGGCACCCTGCGGCGCAACGTCGGGCGTTTCTTCAGCCGTTTCTACAAGTGCTATGTCCTGCGCAAGGGCTACCGCGAAGGCGGCTGGGGATTCCTGATCGCGCTCTTTGCCGGGCTTTATCCTCTGCTTTCCCACCTGCGCGCCCGCCTGGAAGACGACTGATGCGCGTCCTTCAGGCCATGGCGGGGGCAAGGGTCGGCGGCGCGGAGGCCTTCTACATGCGCCTCGTTCCGGCGCTGGCGGCTGCGGGCATTCCCCAGGCCGCTGTCATCCGGCGCCATCCCGAACGGGCAAAGCTGCTGCGGGAGGCGGGCATTCCCGTCGCGGAACTCAGCTTCGGCGGTCCGCTGGACCTGCTTGGCCGCTGGGCCTACGGCCGGGCTATCCGCCACGCACGGCCCGACATCGTGATGACCTGGATGAACCGCGCTTCCGGCCAGTGCCCGCGGGGCAGCCATGTCCAGATCGGCCGTCTGGGCGGCTTCTACGATCTCAAGCACTACCGCAACTGCGCCCACCTGGTGGGCAACACGCGGGGCATCGTTGATTACCTCGTTGCCCAGGGCTGGCCCGCCGCGCGCGCCCATCACATCGGCAACTTCGCCGATACCGCGCCGGCGCTGCCCATCGCGCGGGCAAGTGTGAACACGCCCGAAGGCGTGCCCGTGCTGCTGGCGCTGGGGCGCCTGCACACCAACAAGGCGTTCGACGTGCTGATCGAGGCGCTGGTCGATGTCCCGGATGCCCACCTGTGGCTGGCGGGCGAGGGACCGTTGCGCGATCTGCTGGAGCAGCACGCGCGCGACCGGGGCGTGGCGAGCCGCATCCGCTTCCTGGGCTGGCGCGATGATGTCGGCGCCCTGCTTGCCGCCGCCGACGTTCTGGTCTGCCCCTCCCGCCACGAGCCCCTGGGCAATGTCGTGCTGGAGGCCTGGGCGCGCGGCGTGCCGGTGGTCGCCGCGGCGAGCCAGGGGCCTTCCGAACTGATCGTCGAGGGCGTCAGCGGCCTGCTGGCGCCTGTGGAGGATGCCCGCGCCCTGGCGCGCGCCATCCGTGCGGTGCTGGAAGACAAGGAACTGGCGCGCACGCTGGTGGCGGGCGGCAGCGCGGTACATGCGGCCGAACACAGCCGCGAGGCGGTGGTCTCGGCCTACCGCGCCCTCTTCGAGAAGGCTCTGGCCTGATGTGCGGCATCGCCGGCATCCTCGCCCTGCCGGGGCAGGAGGTGCCCGAGGCCGTGCTCGACGGCTTTGCCCGCGCCATCGGCCATCGCGGTCCGGACGGCCAGGGCCGTTACCGCAACGGTCCGCTCGCCATGGTCCACCTGCGCCTGGCGATCATCGACCTGGTGACCGGCGACCAGCCGCTGCACGGCCCGGCGCGCACGGTGCTGGTCGCCAACGGCGAAATCTACAACCACATCGAATGGCGCAAGGTTCTGGGGCCGCAGACCTTCCGCACCAACTCGGACTGCGAGGTGCCGCTGCGCCTCTACCAGGACGAGGAGGCCGACTTCGCCCGCGGCCTGCGCGGCATGTACGCGATCGCCCTGTGGGATGCCGCGCGAGGCCGCCTGCTGCTCTCGCGCGACCCGTTCGGCATCAAGCCGCTCTACATCGCCGAAACGGTCTATGGCCTGGCCTTCGCCTCGGAGCCGCAGGCCTTCGTCAGCGCCGGGCTGATCGCCGCGGAGGTCGACGAGGAACGGCGCGACGAACTGCTGCAATGCCAGTTCACCACGGGCCGTCAGACGATCTTTGCCGGCATCGAACGGGTGCTGCCCGGCGAAACCCTGGTGGTCGAGCACGGCCGCATCATCGACCGCCGGCGCCGCGAGGCCCTGCCGGAACTGGATACCAGCGACTGGGATGAGGCGGAGGCCCTGCGGCGCCTTGATGCCGCGTTGATGGACAGCGTGCGCGTGCACGAACGCTCCGACGTGCCCTATGGCCTGTTTCTCTCCGGCGGCGTCGACAGTTCCGCGATCCTTGCCGCCATGGCGCGAATCGATGCCGAACCGGTGCGTGCCTATACGGTCGGCTTCGACGTGCCCGAGGCCCGCGACGAGCGTGCCCATGCGGCGACGGTCGCGCGGGCCGCCGGGGCCGATCATGTCGAGGTCTCCTTCGGCGTCGATGACTTCTGGCGCCTGCTGCCGCAGGTCGCCGGAGCCATGGACGATCCCGCCGCCGACTACGCCGTGCTGCCGACCTACCGGCTGGCCGAGGCGGCACGGCGCGACCTGAAGGTGGTGCTATCGGGCGAGGGGGGCGACGAACTCTTCGCTGGCTACGGCCGCTACCGCAAGGTTTTGCGCCCACGTCTGCTGGGCGGAGGCCGGATGCGGGCCAAGGGCACCTTCGATGGTCTCGGCGTGCTGCGCTCGCGCTCGCCGCTGTGGCGTGCGGGGCTGGAGGCGGCCTGGCAGGACAGCGCGCGTCCGGGACGCAGCCTGCTCCAGCAGGCCCAGGCGAGCGACATCGCCGACTGGCTGCCCAACGATCTGCTGATCAAGCTCGACCGCTGCCTGATGGCCCATGGCGTGGAGGGGCGGGTGCCCTTCCTCGATCCCCATGTCGCCGATGTCGCCTTCCGCCTGCCGGATGTGCTGAAGCTGCGCGACCGCAGGGGCAAGTACCTGCTGCGCCGCTGGCTGCACGAGGCCATGCCGGAGGCCGACGCCTTTTCGGCCAAGCGCGGCTTCACCGTTCCGGTCGGCGCCTGGATCGCGGGCCGGGCCGATGTGCTGGGGCCGCTGGTGGCGCGCCTTCCGGCCGTCGCCGCGATTGCGGACGAACGGCGGGTCGAACGGCTGTTCGCCAGGGCGGGCGGCAAGAGCGAGGGATTCGCCGCCTGGACCCTGCTGTTTTATGCCCTCTGGTATCGCCGCCATATCGAGGGTCTCGATACGCGTGGGCTGGACGTGGCGCAGGCGCTCAAGGCCTGAACGGGCGTGTTTCAGTCCTTCAGGGAGAAGCTCTGGCCTTCGCGCGCCAACACGGTGGGGGCGAAGATGGCCTGCATGTCCCGTTCCCGACGCTCCAGGGAGGCATCGTCGGCATCGGGGGCATGATCGGTGACGATCAGGCGTCCCACCTCGGCATCGCGGGCGAAACGCGCCAGGGCCCCGTCGGCATCGGGCACGCCTTCCTCGATCAGGCTCATCACCAGCGTATCGCAGCCGCCGACCAGATCGAGCAGGGCGCCGGGGTTATCGGGCAGGCGCACCGCGCAGGCGTGGCACAGGCTGCTACCCGCGTATTCGACCCGATAGGCCGTGCCGGTCAGGCCGCAGGAAACCAGCAGGCTTCGGACCGTGATGTCCTCGCCGAGTGCGAAGGAGTCGCCGCCGGGAAAGTCGTGGAAGGCCAGTTTGGCGTTGAAGATGTCGATGGGCACCGGGAAGACCGGATCGGTCATCAGACGGGTCAGCACCTCCTTGATGCTGCCCTCCTCGGGCCGGTGACCGCACCAGAAGCCGAAGGTGTTTCCGGGATGGAAGGCGGCTGCGAAGAAGGGCAGGCCGCAGATGCGGTTGAAGTTGGTGTGGCTGAACAGGAGGTCGCCGGTCACGGGTGAGCGCGCCATCAGGTCGCGGCCAAGCTCGCGCAGACCCGTGCCGGCATCGAAGATCACCAGACGCGACCCGACACGCAGTTCGATGCAGGGGGAATTGCCCCCAAAGCGCTCGGTGGCGGCGCCAGGGGCGGGCATGCCCCCACGGACGCCCCAAAAGGTCAGTTCCACGACTTGCCCCGCTTTTCTCAGTCAGCCAAGCTAGACGGATGTGTATTCCGGTCAAGTGGCGCGTCGGGCGCGGCTCTTGCCGTTGGACCAATTTGGGCCTGACATTCGCGCTTAACTGGTTCAGACAGCACGCATGAACTTGAACGACACAAAGCCACAGCCGGGGAGATCCCTGTCCCTGCGCCGTCTGCTGGCACCGGTTGCCGGTGTCGTGCTCGTGGCTGTCCTCGTGGTGTCGGCGCTGGTCGTTGCCTCCGTGCGCGGGTTTGATCGGCACGCGGCCGAGGAGACCGAGCATCTGGCTCGCGCGGCGATGCGCCAGATCACGGACGATCTGGTGCGCGGCGCCCAGGACTACACATGGTGGGATGAATCGGTGCGCCGGGTTGTCGTGTCTCTCGACCGCGCCTGGGCGGGCCATCTCTGGGGCTATTACCAGGAGAACTTTCGCGGCAACCAGATCGTGATGGCCCTGGCGCCCGATGACTCGGTCATCATGACCTGGCACGACAGCCGCGCCTGGTTCGATGGCGTGCCGGTCGTCATCGAACCCGATCTCGACCTCCTGATCGAAAAGGCGCGCGCCATGCCGGTGACGCGGCCCGATCCGGTGTCGAGCTGGATGCTGATCGACGGAGAGGTCTATGCGGTGGCTGTGGGCGCGATCACGCCTTCGGACCCGATCTGGGCCTCGGCATATGGTTACGATCGCGGCGTCGGCATCTTCGCGCGCCAGCTTGCTCCCTTGCTGAGGAACAGCGTGGGCGAGGATTTTCTGCTCGACGACCTGCGTCTGGTGCCCCCGGGGACCTCTGTGGACGGCGACTTCCTCGACCTGCCCGGGCCGACGGGTGAACCCGTAGCGCGCCTGGCCTGGACGCCGCGGGCAGAGGGGCGGGATATGGTGCTGTCGGTTCTGCTGCCGGTTGCCGCCGCGCTCCTCGCCATGATCCCCTTGTTGTTCGTCTTCGTGCGCCAGGCAATGCGCGCGACTTCGGAGGATATCGAACTGCGCGAAAGCCTGAACCGCGAGCGCGAGGTGGGGGCGATGAAGAGCCGGTTCGTCTCCATGGTGAGCCACGAGTTCCGCACACCTCTGACCGCAATCATGGCCTCCAGCGAATTGCTCCAGCACTATCGCGACCGCCTGTCCGAAGCCGAACGCGAGGAGGAACTGGCCTCCATCGAGCGCGAGGTCGACCGACTGACCGGCATGATCGATGAGGTCATCATGCTGGGGCAGGCCGATGCGACGGGGCTGGAGTTCAAACCCCAGGAGGTCGACATCGGGCCGTGCATCACGGAGATCGCCGATCGCGCCCTGCTTGCCACCGCCAGCAAGAGCAACATCACCATTCACGGCGCCAACGAGCTGGGCAAGGTCATCGCCGATCCCCATCTGATCGACCTGGCGCTGGGCAATGTCCTGGGCAACGCGGTCAAGTACTCGCCGGGCGGCGAGCCGGTCGAGGTCATGGTACGCCGGTCCGGCGACAATCTTTCCATCGAGGTGATCGACCGCGGCATCGGCGTGCCCGAGGAAGACCTGCCGCTGCTGGGGCGTCCCTTCCACCGTGGCGCCAATGCCTCGCGTATCAGCGGCACGGGTCTGGGCCTGGCGATTGCGCGCAGCGCCGTCGAGGCGCACGGGGGCGGTTTCGAGGTTGAGAGCACGCTGGGGCGCGGCACGAAAGTGACCTTGCGGCTGCGTCTGGCCAAAAAGGCGGATGCGGCAACATGACGGACACGCGCCGGATCCTGGTGATCGACGACGAGGATACGCTGCGCGAGCGCGTGATCCGCATGCTGCAGTTCGAGGGCTTCGAGGTTCAGGGTGCGGCCGACGGGCGCGAGGGCGTGGAGATGGCATGGAAGGATCCGCCGGACCTGGTGATCTGCGATCTGCTGATGCCGGGCATCAACGGCTTCGGGGTCTGCCGTGTGCTGCGTGACGATGCGCGCACCGCGGAGGTGCCTGTCATCGTCCTGACGGCCCTGGGTTCGCAGAGCGATCGTGAGCGGACCCACGGCCTTGGTGCGAATGCCTATGTCACCAAGCCCTTCCGTGCTCCGGTCCTGATGGCGGCGGTGCGCCAGTGCCTTGGCCTGGATGAAAACGGACGCGGCTAGCCTGACTAACAGACCCCGCGCGTGGTCACGAGGGAATGTCCAAGCCGATGTGTTCTAGGATTCGGCGAAGGCGCGGATCGTGGCCGCGGAAATCTTCTCGGTGGTGAAACGTGTCGCCGTGATGCCGTCGGACCAGTAGTCCGCCGGCCAGCCGGCCTTCTGCTTCAGCCGCTGCACGAAGACGCGCGGTTCGGCAATGCTCTCCCAGACGCTGGGCAGGAACAGCGCCCGCTTGCCGCCCTCCTGCAGGGTCAGGCCGTCGCGGCCCGGGCGCAGGCGCGCGATGAGGTCTTCCTCGTCGCGGAAGGGGAAGGGCGTGTGGGGTGAGAGCAGGGAGATCTCCAGCTCGCAGCCGGCGAACTCCTGCTCGGTGAGCGGTTCGAAGCGGGGATCCTTGAAGGCCGCCTTCCAGGCGTTCTGCGCGATGTCCTCGGCAAGGGGGCGGTGGGCGACGAGCGAGCCGATGCAGCCCCGCAGGCGGCCGTTGCGGTTGATCGTGACAAAGGCGGCGCCGTCTTCCTTCAGGGCTTCCGGCACGCGGTCCCAGGCGATGGAGGGTGTCTTGCCGTCGGCGATGCCCTGGCGGATCGCGGCTCGCGCGATGCCCAGCATCAGGCGGCCGTGGCCCAGGGCCAGCATGTGGCGGTCGGCAAGGCCGCCCTCGGGTTCGCTCACGGTCCACGAGCCGTAGCCGACCACCTTGTCCTTGGCGCCCTGGGTATCGCCGGAGTTGCGCAGGTCGAGCAGTTCGATGCGCGCCTCGCTGCCCTCCAGAAGGCGCAGCAGCCCCTTGATGCCGCCGCGCCCGCAGGCCTGGTCGTCGCCGATGGCGGCGATGTTGCCCGAGACGATGGCCTGGCTGGTGCGCGCATCCAGGCGCCGGCAGGTCTCGTAGTCGAGGTAGTGGGAAAGGTCGGTGCTGATGACGATCAGGGTCTCGGGCCCACCCCACAGGTTTGCCAGAACCTCGGCCACCGCACCGGGACCGGCGCGGCCCACCACCAGCGGCACCAGGGTGAACTCGCCCAGGGCGCGCTGCAGGAAGGGCAGGTGAATCTCCAGGCTGTGCTCGCGGGCGTGGGCCTCGTCGAGGGCGCTCACCTGGGGCAGGCGCAGGATGTCGCGGATGCCCTCGGCGTCGAGCGGAATGTCGCCCAGGGGCGAAGCGAAGGCGCCCGCAGTGGGCACGGCGATGCCCTCGAAGGCGTGGCGATGGGAGGGGCCGACCAGAACGACCCTGGTGATGCGCGACGCGATCGCGGCGACGCGGGCATAGGCCGAACCGGCGACGGGACCCGAGAAGCGGTATCCCGCGTGTGGCGCGATGATGGCCTTCAGGCGCGTATCGTCGGGGCCGCGTTCGGCGGCTGCGATGTAGCCATCGACATCGTGGGCCAGAACGGATGGATCGGCCGGATACCAGGTGCCGGCGAGAATCGGTGCGCGAAGATTGGGCATGGGCTTTCCTTGCACCTACATATGCTGTGACGATGGTGGCGCGGCAAGGCGCCGTGTGCAAACTGGGTGACCATGGACGCTTCGGAAACAGCCGGTCTGGCCGAGGGCAGCTTCGGCCTGGTGCCCGGACGCCACTGGCACCGCCTGGAGGACGGGCGGATGCAGTGCGATGTCTGCCCGCGCTTCTGCAAGCTGCGGCCCGGGCAGCGCGGGCTCTGCTTCGTGCGCCAGGGCACGGAGGACGGCATTGCGCTGACGACCTACGGGCGCTCCAGCGGCTATTGCATCGACCCCATCGAGAAGAAGCCGCTCAACCACTTCCTGCCGGGAACGCCGGTGCTGTCCTTCGGCACGGCGGGCTGCAACCTCTCCTGCAAGTTCTGCCAGAACTGGGACATCTCGAAGTCGCGCGAGATGGAGAAGCTGGCCGATCACGCGCCGCCAGAGAAGATCGCGCGCATCGCCCGGCAATTGGGCTGCCGCTCGGTCGCCTTCACCTACAACGATCCCGTGATCTTCCACGAATACGCCATCGACGTCGCCATCGCCTGCCGCGAGGCTGGCATCCGCACCGTGGCCGTGACCGCGGGGTATCACGCACCCGAGGCCCGCGCCGAGTTCTACCGCCATATGGATGCGGCCAACGTCGACCTGAAGGCCTTCACCGAACGCTTCTACAAGCAGGTCTGCGCCGGCAGCCTCGAGGCCGTGCTCGACACCCTGCGGTATCTCAAACACGAGACCGATGTCTGGTTCGAGGTCACCAACCTGCTGATCCCCGGCGAGAACGATGACGCGCGCGAGATCGAGGCGATGTGCGCCTGGATCGCGGAGAACCTGGGCGTGGATGTGCCGGTGCACTTCTCGGCCTTCCACCCCGATTACAAGATGGACGACAAGCAGCGCACGCCGACCCACACCCTGACCGACGCGCGCGACACGGCCCTGCGTCACGGTCTGCGCTATGTCTATACCGGCAATGTCCACGACGAGGACGGCGGCAGCACCCTGTGTCATCACTGCGGCGCGACGCTCATCGGGCGCGACTGGTACGAACTGACCGCCTGGGGCCTGACCTCCGACGGCCGCTGCGCCACCTGCCGTACCCCCTGCGCCGGTGTCTTCGAAGGCCCGCCGGGCCGCTGGGGCCGCAAGCGCCAGCGCGTGCGGCTGCGCGAGTTCGCCTGAAGAGAAACCGGGTGCGTCTTCAGGCCGTGATCGCGGCCAGCACCTGGTCGAAGACGTCGTCGGCGCGGCCGTGGACCTCCTCGTCGGTCAGGGGCTGGATGGGATGGCGCACGAAGATGGCGCCGGCATCGAAGCCGTGGACGGCGCGCCAGGCTTCCACACCCGACTGGAATTCTTCTGAGAAGATGGCAACGGCGGGAAGGCCGCGGCGATCGATCTCAAGCATGTCCTGCAGACTGCACGACGTGCACGAGCCTCAATCGGCCAAGGCCTCGACGACGATGTCGCAACGCTCGGCGATGGCCGCGGCCAGATCGTCGGGCGCCTTCTTGGCGAAGGTCGGCTTGGCGAAACGCTCGACCGTGATGCCGCGCTCGCCGAACAGCGACTCAAGGCGGTCGAGGAACTTGTCGCCGCGCCCCTTGGAGATGTCGAGCAGGCCGACCGTCAGCCCCTCCAGGCTGGCGGGCGGTGTCTTGCGCGCCCGCATGGCATCGGAACGCTCCGATGTCGGGTCGAGCAGAACGGTGGGTTCCCTCATGGCTTCACCTCTCGTGTGATCGGCTGGCTGCCGCGGGGACCGCTGCTCCAGCCGTGGATGATCGTGGAAAACAGGCCCGCGTTGCTGCCGGCGCGGACGACCAGCAGGTCGCCGTCGGCGAACTTGCGCACGGGCTCGCCCGGCTGGCCCTGCGCCTCCTCGCCCATGAACTCGGCGATCAGCCGGTTGCTCGGGCGCTCCGTCGCCTTGTGCAGGGCGGCCTCGACCTGAGCGCGGTCCCAGCCGGCCTCGCGGTAGATGCGTCCGTACTCGCCGCCCAGCACCAGCACCGCGCCGATGCCGCCGCCGGCAAGGCCGGGATGATAGACCGCATTGAGGCACTGGCCGATCGAACGGCTGAGCCCTTCGGGCTCTCGCGCCGTTTCGGCGTTGTTGATGGTGGTGCCGCAGAAGCCGAATACCGTGACGGCCGAGGCGCCCGCCGGCACGCCGCGCGACTGCGCCAGGGGCGTCCAGGAGGGATCGCTCTCGTCCTCGGCGAAACACAGGCCGAACTTGCCGGGGTGGCCCATGGTCGAGCGGTCCATGCCGCCGGGCACCGCGCCGCCGATGTTGATGACGATGAGCTGCAGGGCGCGGGCGATCGTGGCATTGGCGCGGAAGCCGTGGCCCAGGGCATTGAAGCCGCTGTTGAGGCCGATGCGCCGGGCGATGGGGCCGTTGACGATGATGCAGACGCCGGCACCCATGGTCGTCGACATCAGGCCCTGATAGGCGAAGTCGGGATCCAGTGCGGCGTCCAGCGCGGCCAGCACCACGGGGAAGTAGTCGGGCCGGCAGCCAGCCATGACGGCATTGATCGCGGCTTTCTCCACCGTGCAGACCTCGCCCGAGGGCGGAATCATGCCGATGATCTCGTCGGCCTTGCGGCGCGTGCCGTCCAGCATGCGCAGGACGCGGGCCGGGGTCGGCGGCACGACGGGAAGGCCGTCGGTCCAGC
Organism: uncultured bacterium; assembly: GCA_938014945.1. Lineage (GTDB taxonomy): Bacteria > Pseudomonadota > Alphaproteobacteria > SP197 > SP197 > CALGGB01. The sequence goes on from CALLQH010000270.1 coordinate 10,472, forward strand.
CGCGGTCGAACATCTGCTCGAAGGGGTCCTCGGGGAAGGGGACGGCAAGTTCACGCGCGGCAAGGCCGGTGTCGCCGTAGCGCACCTGCAGTTCCTCGGCCATGCCGGGCGAAACCGCGAGGGAGCCGCAGCCGGGCCGTTGCTCGGGAAGACCCTCGCCGATGTCGTTGAGGCCGGTGACAGCCTGCCACTCCTCGCGGTGCCAGCCGACGGTGCGGGCCGTCTCCTGCCCGCCCCGGCGGCGCACCAGGGTCGGCACGATCTCGGTGTTGAGGCGCCAGGACACCTCCAGCTCGCGGTCGTCGGCGACATCGAGACCGGGCGGGAAGGCGGGGTTGTCCTGGGAGTAGACCGCGGCCAGCAGTCCGCGCCGTGCCAGATCTGCGGCCACGGGCGCGATCATGCGGCAGGTCTCGCAGTCCTCCTTGAGGACCAGGATCAGGCCTTCGTCGGGCAACTGCATGGCTGCGGACCTCTCAATCCGGACGCGGGGAGGGAGTGTGAGCCATAAGGGCCGGTCCCGCCAGCCGCTTGGTGATCATGGCGCGACGGCACGGCGCTGCCGTGGTTGTAGGTCAGCACCACCAGGTCGGACAGCCATGGACCTGCGTGGGAAGACGCTGCATCAAACATCAAGGGCCGGTGAAAATGGGTGTGGGCGCCACGTCGCTCGCCTATCGTGGAGGCGCAACATGCAACCCGGAGGACTGCCCATGACGATTGAAAGAAAACAGGTCGGCGCACTTTACAGCGGTGTCGTCGTTCACGGCGATACGGTCTATCTGGCCGGCAAGGTCGCCAGTGACAAGAATGCCGACATCAAGACCCAGACCCAGCAGGTGCTGGACCAGATCGACGAGGCGCTGGCTGCAGCCGGCACGGACAAGTCGAAGCTGCTGACCGTCACCATCTGGCTCAAGGACATGGCCCAGTGGCCCGCCATGAACGAGGTCTACACGGCATGGGTCGATCAGAACAACAAGCCCTGCCGGGCCGCGGTCGAGGCAGCACTCGCAGCGCCGGAATACCTGGTCGAGATGATGTGCGTGGCGGCCAAGTAGCAGCCTGCCAGTGGGCGCCCGCAGGCTTTCAGCCGCGGGCGTCCGCGGTGCGGCCTGCGATCTGCGATTCCAGCAGCAGCATGCTGTGAAGTGCGCCGAGCCGCTTGAGCATCTGGTCGATCGCCAGGGTGTCGTTGGGTTGGTGCAGGGTAGGGCTGAGCGGTGCCTCGCCCAGCTCATGGGCCCAGCCGAAATCGATCAGCACTGGGCGCCCGTCGCGGACGATGATGTTGGGCTCCCAGATATCGCTGTGCTCGATGCCTGCGGCCCGCAGCAGCCGCAGGATCTCCAGAAGGTCGCGGCAGAAGGCCTCATAGGTGCCCTGCTGCAGGGCATCGGTCAGGATGGCCAGGCTGTCGCGGGCCAGCTTGCGCCCGTCGATCCATTCGCTGACCAGGATGTAATCGCCGTTTTCCGCGATGCCGTGGCCGATGCCCCTGGGAAACAGGGGCGAGGACAGGCGGCTGAGGTAGCCGAACTCATGGGGCGGGGAAGGCAGACCGGAGACCGGGGCGGCGCTGCAGCGCTTCAGGGCAAAGCCTACGGTGTCGCCGCCGATGGCCTTGCCGCCCCGGCTCGGCTGGAAGCGCCAGACCATGGAACCGGAGCCTCTTGCCGCGGGCATCATGGTCGTCGTGCGTTCGACGATCCTGGCCAGGCTGATGGCGGTTTCTGCCGGTGTACCCTCGTAGAACGTCAGGGTAACATCTTCGACGGCTTCGGCCTGGGGCAGGGCATGAGCGCGCATTTGCGCAGGCTCTCCACATTGTTGCGCCATCCCGGCACAACTTCGGGCTGAAGTTTGCGCGTTTGGCCCCTGCGATCAAGAAAATGTGCAGATCGGGTTACAGCGCAGAAGACAGGCCGCATCAGGCCAGCGAGGCTATCTCGCGGCGGTAGTCGCCGACCTCATGGACATACCACTCGGCATTGCCGCGGATCATGGCGATCTCCTCGGGCGTCAGATCGCGCAGCTTGCGCGCCGGCACGCCGGCCCACAGCTCCCCTGAACGCACGACCTTGCCCGGCGAGACCAGGGCCCCGGCGGCAACCTGGCCATGGCGCTCGACCCTGGCGCCGTCCAGCACGATGGCGCCGGAGCCGATCAGGCACTCGTCTTCCAGGGTGCAGGCATGCAGATGGACGCAGTGACCGATCGTGACCCAGTCGCCGATCACCGTGTGGTGGACATCGCTGACATGGATGACGCTGCCATCCTGCACGTTGCTGCCCGTGCCGATGCGGATGGGCCCGTCGTCGCCGCGCACCACGGCCCCGAACCAGACGCTGCTGTCGGGCCCCAGGGTGACGTCGCCGACCACCGTTGCGTTGGGCAGGACCAGGGCGCGCGCGTCGATCTGCGGCCAGACGCCCTTGTACGGCATGACGACGGCCCCGGGCAGGGCGGGGGGCTTGGTGCTGGTCATGCGGGCAACATCCTGGCTGGTCGGGCGGGTGGCCATGCTAACGCCCGCCGCCCGCTCCGGCCAAGGGCAAGCGCCTAGTTGTTGGCGGCTTTCCAGGTCTCGATGGCGGCGGCCAGTTCGTCTTCCTGGTCGCAGCCCAGCCAGCAGATCTCGTCGAGCCGGTCCAGATGCTTCTGGGCCCCGGCCAGGTCGCCGATCTGGAGATAGGCCTCGCCGATGTATTCGTGGGCGTCCTTGTGCTCGGGATCGATGGCAAGGGCGGTCTGGTAGTTGGCGAAGGCGCTCTCGATGTCGCCCGACATGCGATAGCTGTAGGCCAGCATGTTCCAGGCGTCGGCGTCGTTGGGCGATTCCTTGGTCGCTTCGGTGAACTGGTCGATGGCCTCGCTCCAGTTCTGGGCCGCCACGGCCTTCTTGCCCTCGGTGAAGGCGCCGCTTTCGTCGGCGGTGTCGTCGGAGGAGCCGGCGGCAAGGGCGGCAGGGCCGCCGAAGGACAGGAACGCCACAACGGCGGCGGTGGACAGGGCACGCAGTGCGGACATGTGGGTCACTCCCATGGAGACTTGGCCGGTGAATCGGGGGGTATTCTATACCCACCCGGGCAATGCCGCATGCAGCCGCCGTCACAAACGGGTGAAGGCAGCCGCCCCTGTGCATTTGCCTGCGCCGTCATCTGGGGCAGGATCGGGCCCCGTGACCGATCCCGCCGCCATGCCGCCCCATCGACCGCCGCCGTCAGCGCCCTCACGGAGGCGCCTGCACATACCCGGTGGCGAGCGCGGACGCCTGGTGCTGGCGGCGCTCGCCCTCGTCGCCTGCGGCATGTTGTGGTCGTCGAACACCGTGCTGGTGCGCGGTCTGCGCGCGGATGTGCCGCCGATTGCCTTTGCGGCAGCGCGCTGGGCGATTGCCGCGGTGGTCCTGCTGCCCTTCGCCTGGCGCCCGCTGCTCCGCGACATGCCCCTGGTGCGCGCCCACTGGAGGGGCCTGTTGTCGGCCGGCGTGGTCGGCATCGCGCTGTTTACCGTCGTGCTGTTTGTCGGTGTACAGAACACCGTGGCGCTGAATTCCGGCCTGATGAGCGCCACCCAATCGTTGTGGGTCGGACTGGTCGCCTGGGTTGCGCTTGGCGACCGCCTCAACCGCTGGCAGTGGGCGGGTTTCCTGATCGCGGCCTGCGGCGCGGCCGTGATCGTTACCCAGGGGCATCTCACAGAATTGGAACGGGTCGATTTCCGCATCGGCGACCCGATCTACCTCGCCAGCCTCATCATCTGGGGCATCTATTCGGTGATCCTGCAGAAGCTGCCGCGCGATTTCGACATCCGCACCATCCTTCTGGTGACCGCGGTGGTGGGCGCCCTGGCGCTCATGCCCTTCTGGCTGGGCGAGGCGCTGTTCCTGCGCGGCACATCCTGGAGCTGGGAGGTGGCTGCCGCGCTGCTCTACGGCGCGGTCTTCTCGGGCATCGGCGCCTTCGGGCTGTGGAACCTCGGCGTCGTGCTGATCGGGGCGAGCGCGGCCAGCTTCTTCATGTATCTCATCCCCATCTACACCGGCTTCTTTGCCGTGCTGCTGCTCGACGAGACGCTGCATCTCTTCCACCTGGCCGGCGCCGTGCTGATCCTCGCCGGCGTCGTCGCTGCAGGCCGCGGCACGCGGGCAAGAAGGCCTTCTGCCGATTGACTTGGAACCGTCACCTTCCCATAGTGGCCGCGATGGTTCCCCGCATGGGCTGGACTGGAGAGCCCGGGGATTGAAAGGGAACAGGGAAGGGATCGACCCCATAGGGGATCCCGTGCCCTGGCTGCCCCCGCAACTGTGAGCGGTAAGTCGGGCGTTCAAGGGCGCCACTGGATGTTCCGGGAAGGCCGGACGCCCCGACGATGACCCGCAAGCCAGGAGACCTGCCATCGCCCACCGGTGCGCCCGGATGTCCGGATGCGCCATTGTCTAAACGGTTGACCATCACGGAGGGTGATATGTCCGACCAGGTCCTGAAGTCCCAGATTGCGATCCAGTCCGTTGCCGAGCGCGTGCTTCCCGTCACGGTTCTGGCGCTGCTTGGTGTGTTCCTCGTGCTCGGCGTCGGTTTCGCCGGCGCTTCGGAAATCCACAACGCCGCCCACGACACGCGCCACGCCTTCTCGTTCCCCTGCCACTAGGGGACTGACCCATGATAGGCCGGCTTCTGGCCTCGGCACTTGTGTCGGGGCTGCTGACGGGCGTCCTGATTTCCGCAATTCAGCATTTCACGACGACCCCCATCATCCTCCACGCGGAGGAATACGAGAACGGGGGCGGTCACGATCATGCCGCCCTCATGTGGACCGACGAGGTTTCCGGCGGCCAGTTCTACCTTGCCCACAGCGCCGAGGAGCATGAGGCCGAGGGGGAGGGTTGGTCTCCGGCCGATGGTCTTGAGCGCACGCTCCACACCGTGGGCGCCAACCTGATCGCCGGGGTCGGCTTTGCCGCCCTGCTGGTGGCCGGGTTTCATCTGACCGGACGGCACATCGACGGCCGTACCGGGCTGGCCTGGGGGGTGGCGGGCTTCGTCGTCTTCCAGCTCGCCCCGTCTCTGGGCCTGCCGCCCGAGGTGCCGGGCGCCATGGCCGCGGATCTCGGTGCTCGCCAGGCCTGGTGGTGGCTCGCCGTCGCCTCGACGGGCGTCGGTGTCTGGCTGCTTCTGATGGTGCGTGCCCTGCCGCTGCATGTGCTGGGCGTTGTGATGATCGCCCTTCCGCATCTGGTCGGCGCGCCCCAGCCCGAGGCCATCGGCGGCTCCGTGCCGCCCGAACTCGCCGGGCACTTCGCGGCGGCCTCCCTGGTCACCGGCTTCATCTTCTGGGCCATGCTCGGCTGGTTGTGCGGCCGGACCTATCAGTGGATGCTGGAAAGGCCGCAGAATTCGGCGGCCTGAGCGGAGAGCGACCATCGCCACGAACCACAGCCACGACCACCATGATCACGGCCACCACGGCCACGATCATGGTGGTCACGGCCATGCTCACAGTCACGGCCCTGGCCACAGCCATGCCCCCAGGACGACCGCCGACAGCGAGCGGCGGGTCCTGTTCGTCCTTGTCCTGACCCTGGTCTTCATGGTCGTCGAGGTGGTCGGCGGCGTCCTGTCGGGCTCCCTGGCGCTGATCGCGGACGCCGGCCACATGCTGACCGATGCCGCCGCGCTGGCGCTTTCCTGGTTCGCCTTCCGCATGGCGCGCCGCCCTGCCGATCCGCGCCGCAGCTACGGCTATCACCGGGTCCAGGTGGTTGCGGCCTTCGTCAACGGCCTCACCCTGGTCGCCATCACGGTCTGGATCGTCATCGAGGCGGCCAACCGCCTGTTCGCCCCGGTCGCGGTCGAGGGCATGATGATGAGCGTGGTCGCCGCGCTGGGCCTTGTCGTCAACATCTTCGGCTTCTGGGTGCTTTCGCGCGGTGAGCAGAACCTCAACCTGCGCGGGGCGGCGGTGCATGTCCTGGGCGATCTGCTGGGATCGGTCGCCGCGGTCGCCGCGGGCATCATCATCCTGGTCTGGGGCTGGCTGCCGGCCGATCCGATCCTGTCGATCCTGGTTGCGGGCCTCATCCTGCGCAGCGCCATCGGCATCGTACGGGAATCCGGCCATATCCTGCTGGAAGGCACACCCAGCGAGCAGGACCCCGATGAGATCGCCGCCTCGCTTGCCGATATCCCCGGCGTCGAGGACATCCATCATGTCCACGTCTGGCAGCTTGCCGAGAACCGGCCGCTGGTGACCCTGCACGCGACCGTACCCTGGGGTGCGGATCGCGATCGTGCGCTCGCCGACATCAAGCAGGCGCTGGCCGACCGCTTCGGCCTGGATCACGCCACGGTGCAGATCGAATCCGGGCCGTGTCCGGATGACAACCACCTGAGCACCGCCGCAGGTGGCCACTGATGGCCTGTGGCATGATTTAAGGCGATATATTAGATTTTTACTCTAATATTGTGATACACAATGATATTTACCGATCATTTGTGGGAGCCGCTTCGTCGCTGTCTTCCCGCGTGCGGCTTGTTTCAGCGCGCCTTGGGGCCACATAGGACGGGCCGAAGAAGCCAGCAGGGAGCCGGGCCTGATGACCGAGGAACCGACGACAAACGCGCAGACGACGCCCCAGGAAGCCGAGGAGAAGGGCGACCTGCGCGGGACGATCATCCGCCTCGTGCTCGCTTCGCTGGTGGTCGGTCTGATCATGAAGTGGAGCGGCTTCACGCCGATCACGCTGCTGCACTTCCTGGGTGACAGCTTCCGCGACATCTTCGACAACATCGGATCGGTCGCCGCGACCGTCGGCGAATGGCTGCTGCTGGGCGCCACCATCGTCGTGCCGGTCTGGCTGGTGATGCGCCTGCTGGGCGGCAAAAACCGGGGTCGCTAGGCAGCCCTCATCCCTTGGCTATAAGCAAGCCGGTGGGGGAGGCGACTCAGGCCGCCTGGCTCTGCCGTGCGTGCTTCTTGCGCTCGTTGGGATCGAGCCAGCGCTTGCGCAGGCGGACCGATTCCGGCGTCACCTCGACCATCTCGTCGGCGGCAATGTAGGTCATCGCGCGTTCGAGCGTCATCTTGGTCGGCGGCGTCAGCAGGACGGCGTCGTCCTTGCCCGAGGCCCGCATGTTGGTGAGCTGCTTGCCCTTGAGCGGGTTGACGTCGAGGTCCATGCCCTTGTTGTGCTCGCCCAGGATCATGCCGCGATAGACCTTGTCGCCGGGGCTGACGAACAGCGGGCCGCGATCCTCCAGGTTCCACAGCGCATAGGCCACGGCCACGCCCTGTTCGGCCGAGATCATCGTGCCGGTGCGGCGGCCCGGAATGTCGCCGCGATAGGGCTCGTAACCGGCATAGACGCGGTTCATCACGCCCGTACCGCGCGTGTCGGTGAGGAACTCGTTGTGGTAGCCGATCAGGCCGCGCGAGGGGACGCGGAAGACCATGCGGGTCTTGCCGCCGCCCGTGGGGCGCATCTCGGTCAGCTCGCCCTTGCGGATCGCCAGCTTCTCGACGACGACGCCGGTGTAGTCGTCATCGACGTCGATGACGGCTTCCTCGATGGGCTCGGTGCGCTTGCCGGTCTCGGGATCCTCGCGGAACAGCACGCGGGGGCGGCCGATGGAAAGCTCGAAGCCCTCGCGGCGCATGGTCTCGATCAGCACGCCGAGCTGCAGCTCGCCGCGGCCGGAGACCTCGAAGGTGGTGTTGTCCTCGGTCTCGGCGACGCGCAGGGCGACGTTGCCCTCGCACTCGCGCATCAGGCGGTCCCAGATCATGCGGCTGGTGACCTTGTCGCCCTCCTGTCCGGCAAGCGGGCTGTCGTTGACGCCGAAGGTCATGGCCAGCGTCGGCGGGTCGATCGGCTGGGCAGCAATCGGCTCGGTGACCGAAGGCTCGGCGATGGTGTCGGCGACGGTCGCCTCGGTGAGGCCCGCCAGGGCGACGATATCGCCGGCCTGGGCCTCGTCGACGGACGTGCGCTCGAGGCCGCGGAAGGCGAGGATCTTCGAGATGCGCGCATTCTCGATCACCTTGCCGTCGCGCGAGAGGGCGCGGATCGGCATGTTGACCTTGGCCGTGCCGCTCTCGATGCGCCCGGTCAGCAGGCGGCCGAGATAGGGGTTGTTCTCGAGGGTCGTGGCCAGCATGCGGAAGCTGCCGCCTTCGACAACGGACGGTGCGGGCACATGGCTCACGATCAGGTCGAAGAGCGGGGAGAGGTCCTCGCCGCGGGTGTCGATGGAATTCGAGGCCCAGCCCTGCTTCGCCGAAGCGAAGATGGTCGGGAAATCGAGCTGGTCGTCGCTGGCCTCGAGCGCCGCGAACAGGTCGAAGATCTCGTTGTGGACTTCCATTGCGCGCTGGTCGGGCCGGTCGACCTTGTTGATCACGACGATGGGCTTGAGGCCCAGGCGCAGGGCCTTGCCGACGACGAACTTGGTCTGGGGCAGGGGGCCTTCGGCGGCATCCACCAGGACGCAGACGCCGTCGACCATCGAGAGGATGCGCTCGACCTCGCCGCCGAAATCGGCATGGCCCGGCGTATCGACGATGTTGATGCGCGTG
>CALLQH010000271.1 GCA_938014945.1 uncultured bacterium
TGCTCCGTCACCGGACTCCAGTTCCCGCCCCACACCTTCTTCCACAGAAACGGCCGCGTGCTGTTCGACTTCACACGGCCGCCGTTCCACAGGTCCCAGGCGGGGTCGCTGTGGTCGGCGAAGAAGGCTTCCAGGCGGGCGGTGAGTTCGGCGATGACCTCGGCGTGGGCGGGGTCGCCCGCGAGGTTGGTGCGTTCGTCGGGGTCGGCCTGCAGGTCGTAGAGGGCGTCGGGGAAATCGTAAGGGGAAGGGCCGAAGCGTTTCATCAGGAGCCAGCGGTCGGTGCGCAGGGCGCGGGTTTCTTCCTGCTCCATGAAGATCGCGTCCTCCCAGGCGACCGCGCGGCCCTCCAGCAGGGGGCGCAGGCTGCGGGTCAGGGCGGCTTCCTCGGCCGGGCGCTCGGCCCCGGCGTAATCCAGCACCGTGGCGAAGATGTCGGTGGTGCCGACCATACGTTCGATCACCCGCGCGCCGCCCTTGTCGTGGGGCGGGCGCACGATGAGCGGGATGTGGTGGCTCTCGCGGTGGCAGTTCGAGGGCCAGGTGTCCTCGCCGTGGCCCCAGAAGCCGTGGGTGCCCAGCGACATGCCGTGGTCGGAGGTGTAGATCACCAGCGTGTTCTCGGCCTGGCCCGTGCGCTCCAGCGCATCCAGCACCTGGCCGACGCCGTCGTCGACCATGGCCATCTGCGAGAAGTAGTTCCTCAGGGTCGGCAGGTCGTTCGACTGCAGCGCCACGTCCCGGTAGTAGCCGGGGTAGTCGTGCGGCATCTCGTCGTGGCGCACGATGACCCATTCCAGCAGCTCGGGCGAGATCGCCTCGCGCGGTACCGAGTGCATCGGCCGGTCCTTGAAGACGCCGGCGAAGCGGTTGGTCGGCTCGCCCTTGAGCGGCGGCCACAGGCCCAGCGGCGCCGGCTGGGTGAAGAACAGGAAGAAGGGCTGGCCGGGCTCCTTCGCGCGCCGCTCCACGTAATCGACCGCCCGTTCGGTGAAGAAATCGACCATGTGGCCGGGCCAGCGATAGGTGCGGCCGTTGTCGATCATGTCGTTGTCGTCGAAGGAATCGAAATGGCCGCGCTGCAGCGTCACCCACTCGCGGAAGCCGTTCTGCGGCTTGTCGGCGCGGCCCAGGTGGTATTTGCCGATGAGCGCGGTGTCGTAGCCGAGACGCGCGAGGCGCTGGGGCAGGGGGTCGAACTCGGCGATGGCGTTCCAGCCCTCGGGCCAGTTCGGCACCTCGTGGTCGTCGAGCCAGGTGTGCAGGCCATGCTGGCTCGGCATCAGGCCGGTCAGCACGCTCGCCCGGCAGGGCGAGCACATGGCGTTAGGGCAATAGGCGTTGGCAAACCGCGCCGCGCCGCCGGCCAGGCGGTCCAGATGCGGCGTGTGGGCGTCCGTATTGCCCGAACAGCCCATCATCACGGCGGGATGGTTGTCGGAGAAGATCAGCAGGATGTTGGGGCGGGTCGACGGCATCGTGGGCGCTCCTCTCCCGAACGGGCCGGGCAAAAGACGAGGCGGCCGAACGCCACGTCCAGGCCACGCAAAGGGGGACAGGGCGCACGCAGGCGGGAGGTCATCTGAGCGCAAGTGCCGGGTCCGGTGAAGCATATTTTGCTGCATCCGGGCAGAGCCGCTGCCTATGCGGCGATCCCCGGCGCACGCGGGGCTTGCCCCGGACGGCTTGCGGGGCCATAGGAGGCGCACCTGCAAGGGATGCCCCGTCCATGACCCTCTCGACCGCCGAACTTTCCGCCACGTCAACCCGCCCGAGCCTGCGCGAGGCGATGTGGCGCGGCGTGCGCGAGCGCTGCCCGGCCTGCGGGCAGGGCCGCCTGTTCGGCCGTTATCTCAAGCCGGTCGAGGCGTGCAGCGTCTGCGGCGAACATCTGGGCCATGTCCGCTCCGACGATGCCGCGCCCTGGCTCACCATCCTCATCGTCGGCCACATCGTGGTGCCGCTGCTGCTGCTGGTGGAGCAGAACACCGACTGGCCGCTGTGGGTGCCCATGGTGCTGTGGCCGGCGGTCGCCGCGGCGATGATGTTTCCCATCCTGCCGCGCGCCAAGGGCCTGCTGATGGCGATCATCTGGTCGACCGGCGCGCCGGGTTCCGAACGCGACTGAGACCGCGGGCGGCGCGGCCTTCGGGCTTGATGCCGCCGCCGCCGGGTCTATCCTGATCGCGCTGCGGGAGGCGGCGCATCATGGAACAGCCCTTCGAACTTTCCCCCCTGACCCATGCCGTGGGCGCCGAAGTGCGCGGACTGGATCTCGCGCGCGAGATGGGTTCGAACACCGCCCAGGCTCTGCTGAAGGCGCTGGGCGAACATGGCGTGCTGGTCTTCCGCGACCAGGAGCTGACGCCGGAGCAGCACCTGGCGTTCTCGCGCGCCCTGGCGCCGATCAACGTCAACCGCTTCTTCACGCCGGTCGAGGGCCATCCCGAGATCGCCGAGGTCCGCAAGGAGCCCGAGCAGAAGACCAACGTCGGCAGCATGTGGCACACCGACCACTCCTACGACGCCGAACCGGCGCTGGGCTCGGCCCTCTATGCCCGCGAGGTGCCGCCGCTGGGCGGCGACACCCTGTTCGCCGGCATGTACGCGGCCTTCGAGTCCCTCTCGGACGGCCTGAAGGAGACGCTGATGGGCCTCAACGCGGTCCACGGCAGCGCCCATGTCTTCGGCGCCAGGGCCCTGGCCGCGGCAGGCGAGGAGCGCGGCAGCCGTTTCCGCAACGCCGACCAGGCAACCCAGGAAGCGGTGCACCCCGTCGTCATCGCCCATCCGATCTCGGGCCGCCGGGCGCTCTACATCAATCCGCAGTTCACCCTGCGCTTCGAGGGCTGGACCGAGGAGGAATCGGCGCCGCTGCTCGCCTATCTCGGCAGCGTCGGCACGCGGCCCGAGCATGTGTTGCGGCTTTCCTGGCGGCCCGGCACGCTGGCCCTGTGGGACAACCGCGCCACCTGGCACCAGGCGGTCAACGATTACCACGGCGCCCGCCGCCTGATGCACCGCGTCACGCTGGAAGGCTGCGCCCTGGAAGCCGCCGCCTGAGGC
>CALLQH010000272.1 GCA_938014945.1 uncultured bacterium
GCGACCCATGCTCTCGACCGCGTGCTGCTGTGGAATCACTTCGTGATCCCCAACTTCCACTCCACCTACTTCCGCGTCGCCTACTGGGACAAGTTCGGCCGGCCGGAGATCACCCCTCCCTATGCGCTGGCCTTCGATAGCTGGTGGGTGAACCCGGACGAGGAGAAGGAACTGCAGGCCGAGGAAGAGGCCGCCGGCATCGGCGGCGACTGAGCAGGCAGGGACCGGGGGGCGCACCGCCATGCTGGCCTATATCGTCAGACGCCTGCTGTTCATCGTGCCGACGCTGTTCGCCATCATGGTGATCAACTTCGTCATCGTGCAGTTCGTGCCCGGCGGTCCGGTCGAGCGATTGCTCGCCGAACTGCAGGGCGTTGGCGTCGAGGCGACCGCCCGTGTCTCGGGTAGCAGCGGCGGCGGCGAGATCACCGGCAATGCCGGCAGCTCCAGCGGCGACAGCCTCTACCGCGGCGCCCAGGGCCTGCCCGAGGGTTTCGTCGAGGAGCTGGAGAAGATGTACGGCCTCGACAAGCCGCCGGTCGAACGCTTCTTCCTGATGATGGGCAACTATCTCACCTTCGACTTCGGCGACAGCGCCTTCCGCGACCGCGCCGTGGTCGATCTGGTGATCGACAAGATGCCGGTGTCGGTGTCGCTCGGCATCTGGACGACGCTGATCGTCTATCTGGTGTGCATTCCGCTCGGCATCGCCAAGGCTGTGCGCGACGGCAGCCGCTTCGATGTCTGGACCAGCGCGGCGATCATCGTCGGCTACGCGGTGCCGAGTTTCCTGTTCGCCCTGCTGCTGATCGTCGTCTTTGCCGGCGGCACCTATCTTTCGTGGTTCCCGCTGCGCGGCCTGGTCAGTTCCGGCTGGGAGGAGATGAGCTGGGGCGCGCAGATTCTCGACTACTTCTGGCATCTGGCCCTGCCGCTGACCGCGCTGGTGATCGGCAGCTTCGCCACGCTCACCATGCTGACGAAGAACTCCTTCCTCGACCAGATCAAGAGCCAGTACGTCGTCACCGCGCGCGCCAAGGGGCTGACGCAGAACCAGGTGCTCTACGGCCACGTCTTCCGCAACGCCATGCTGATCGTCATCGCGGGCTTCCCCAGCGCCATCGTCGGCATCCTCTTCACCAGCGCGTTGCTGATCGAGATCATCTTCTCGCTCGATGGCCTGGGCCTGCTGGGCTACGAGGCCGCCATCAACCGCGACTATCCCGTGATGTTCGCCACCCTCTACATCTTCACCCTGCTCGGCCTGGTGATGAACCTGATCGGCGACCTGATGTACGTCCTGGTCGATCCCCGCATCGACTTCGAGAGCAGGGACGTCGGGTGATGGCGATCCTTGCCCGCATGGATCCGATCACGCGGCGGCGGCTGGCCAACTTCAAGGCCAACCGGCGGGGCTACTGGTCGTTTTGGATCTTCCTTTTCCTGTTTCTCGTCACCCTGCCGGCGGAGTTCCTGGCCAACGACAAGCCGCTCTTCGTCTGGTTCGAGGGCGAAGCCTACGTGCCCGTACTCAATGCCTACCCCGAGACCACCTTCGGCGGCGATTTCGCCACCGAGGCGGACTACCGCGATCCCTTCGTCGCCGATCTCATCAGGGAGAACGGCGGCTGGATGATCTGGCCGCTGATCCCCTACAGCTACGACACGGTGAACTGGGACCTGACGACACCGGCCCCCTCGCCGCCGACCATGGAGAACTGGCTGGGCACCGACGACCAGGCCCGCGACGTCACCGCCCGCCTGGTCTACGGCTTCCGCATCTCCGTGCTCTTCGGCCTGGCGCTCACCGCCTTTGCCTCCGTACTGGGCGTCGCGGCGGGTGCGGTGCAGGGCTACTACGGCGGCTGGGTCGACCTGCTCGCCCAGCGGGCGCTGGAGGTCTGGTCGGGCATTCCCGTGCTCTACATCCTGATCATCCTGGCGAGCGTCATCGTGCCGGGGTTCTGGACCCTGCTTGCCCTGATGGTCCTGTTCTCCTGGACCGCGCTGGTCGGCCTCGTGCGCGCCGAGTTCCTGCGCGCGCGCAACTTCGACTATGTGCGGGCGGCCCGCGCCCTGGGTGTGACCGACCGGGTCATCATGTGGCGCCATGTCCTGCCCAACGCCATGGTCTCCACCCTTACCTTCCTGCCCTTCATCCTGAACGGCTCGGTGACGACGCTGACCGCGCTCGACTTTCTGGGCTTCGGCCTGCCGCCGGGCTCGCCGTCGCTGGGCGAACTGCTGAACCAGGGCAAGAACAACCTGCAGGCGCCCTGGCTTGCCTTCTCCGGCTTCTTCGTGGTGGCCATGATGCTGACCCTGCTGACCTTCACCGGCGAAGCCGTGCGCGACGCCTTCGATCCCCGTAAGCTGCCGTCATGAGCCTGCTCGACATCAAGGATCTCGAAACCCGCTTCACCGTCGAGGGCAACGCCATCGAGGCGGTGCGCGGCGTATCGTTCTCCATCGAGGAGGGCGAGACCGTGGCGCTGGTCGGCGAATCAGGCTCGGGCAAGTCGGTGACGGCGCTTTCGGTGCTCCAGCTCCTGCCCTATCCCATGGCGAGCCATCCTGCGGGCTCCGTGAAGTACCGCGGGCAGGAGCTGATCGGGGCTTCCGACAAGACCCTGCGCGAGGTGCGCGGCAACAAGATCTCCATGATCTTTCAGGAGCCGATGACCTCGCTCAATCCGCTCCACACCATCGAAAAGCAGATTTCCGAGGCCCTGCTGCTGCACAAGGGGCTGTCCAAGACGGCGGCGCGCAAGCGCACCCTGGAGCTGCTCGACCTGGTCGGCCTTTCGGGCCTGAAGGGGCGCCTTTCGGACTATCCCCACACCCTGTCGGGCGGCCAGCGCCAGCGCGTGATGATCGCCATGGCGCTTGCCAACGAGCCGGACCTGCTGATCGCCGACGAGCCGACCACCGCGCTCGACGTCACCGTGCAGGCGCAGATCCTGAAGCTGCTGAAGGAGCTCCAGGCCAAGCTCGGCATGGCGATCCTGCTCATCACCCACGACCTCAACATCGTGCGCCGCTTCGCCGACCGGGTCTGCGTCATGACCGACGGCCTGATCGTCGAGCAGGGCAAGGTCGAGGCGGTCTACACCAACCCGCAGCACGCCTATACCCGCCACCTGCTGGAGAGCGAACCCAAGGGCCGCCCGGAACCCGCACCCCAGGGCGCCGCGCCGCTGGTGGCAACCGACGACCTGAAGGTCTGGTTCCCGGTCAAGGGCGGCGTCTTCAGCCGTGTGAAGAGCCACATCAAGGCCGTCGACGGCATCACCCTGGAGGTGCGCCCGCGCCATACCGTGGGTGTGGTCGGCGAGTCCGGTTCGGGCAAGACGACGCTGGGGCTCGCCATCCTGCGCCTGATCTCCAGCAAGGGCCCGATCCTCTACGAGGGCAGGCCACTGCAGGACCTCGGCTTCAAGGAATTGCGCCCCCTGCGCCGCGAACTGCAGGTCGTCTTCCAGGATCCCTACGGCTCGCTGTCGCCGCGCATGTCGATCAAGGACATCGTCGGCGAGGGCCTGAAGGTCCACGACATGGGCGGCAGCGAGGCCCAGCGGCGCGACCTGGTGGCCGCCGCCCTCGACGAGGTCGGCCTGGAGCCGGCCATGATGGACCGCTACCCGCACGAGTTCTCCGGCGGCCAGCGCCAGCGCATCGCCATCGCCCGCGCCATGGTCCTTCGGCCGCGCTTCGTGGTGCTGGACGAGCCGACCAGCGCCCTCGACATGAGCGTCCAGGCCCAGATCGTGGAGCTGCTCCGGAAGCTGCAGATCGACCACGATCTCGCCTACCTCTTCATCAGCCACGACCTGCGCGTCATCCGCGCCATGAGCCACGAGGTGATGGTGATGAAGGACGGCGTGGTCGTGGAATCCGGCAGCGCCGACACCATCTTCGATGCCCCCCAGACCGCCTACACCAAGGCCCTGATGGCCGCCGCCTTCAACCTGGAAGCCATCGAAAGCGACGC
>CALLQH010000273.1 GCA_938014945.1 uncultured bacterium
GACGTGCCGCAGCTTGCTGGCACAGGGCTTTGCCACGCTGTCGCCGCCCTGGCGCGTGGTCCGCGTACCGCGACGGTGATCGCAGACAGCCATGCCACCCTGCTGGAAATCCGCTGGCAGGGCCTGCGCGAACTGCGCCGTTTCGAT
Source organism: uncultured bacterium (assembly GCA_938014945.1). Taxonomy (GTDB): domain Bacteria; phylum Pseudomonadota; class Alphaproteobacteria; order SP197; family SP197; genus CALGGB01. The sequence continues at coordinate 148 of CALLQH010000273.1, forward strand.
GCCGGCTGGCGCGAGCGTATCGACCGCACTTACCGCGCCAACGCCCTGAAGGTGCATCTGGGCGAAGATCCCCTGTTCGCCGGCCTGCCCGCCGAGGCGCTGGAAAAGGTCGCCGCGGCCACCCTGTTCGAGACCTACGGCTCGCTCGACTGGAACGTGCAGTTCAAGCGCAAGAGCGGCGTTGAAAGCCGCGATGCCCCTCCCATCGTCTCCGAAGGCGACTATCCCGATGGTCTGCTGATGATTCGCGGCGGGTTTGCACGCGTCACGCGCCACATCGGCAACGGCGAGCGTTCACTCACCTACCTCAGCGCCGGCAGTTCCTTCGGCCTCGACGAGCTTTACCGGATGTGGCGGGGCGAACCCGATATCGCGCTGCGCGCGTCCATTGCGCCGCTGGGTTATGTCGACATTCTGCGTGTGCCCTACTTCATCCTGGTCGAGCACGTCTTCCCCAACCTTACCGAGGCGCCGAAGGACAACCTGCACGAGGCTTACGAGCGTCCGCTGACCGACGACTCGCTGCTGGAATGGGCGATCGACGAGCGTTTCATCAACGGCACGCGCACCATGATGATCGATCTCGATCGCTGCGTGCGCTGCGACGATTGCGTGCGGGCCTGCGCCTCGACCCATGGCGGCAACCCCCGTTTCATCCGCCACGGCAAGCAGCACGATCACTGGATGGTGTCGAACGCCTGCATGCACTGCATCGATCCGGTGTGCATGATCGGCTGCCCCACCGGCGCGATCCATCGCGATCAGGCGACCGGCATGGTGGTGATCAACGACGACAGCTGCATCGGCTGCCAGACCTGCGCCAATTCCTGCCCCTACGACAACATCCGCATGGTCGAGATCCGCAATCCTGCGGGCGACATCATTGCCGACACCGATACCGGGCGCCCCATCCTGAAGGCGACAAAGTGCGATTTCTGCTATCAGCAGCCGGGCGGACCGGCGTGCGTGCGCGCCTGTCCGCATGACGCGCTGAGCCGCATCAGCTTTGCTGAGCTCACCAAGCTGGCGGAGCTGCGATGACCTTCTCCGGCTCACTCCGATTTGCCTTGCGCATGGCCCTGGGGGCCGGAGCGGTCGTCATTGTCGCGGTCGTCGCGGTGGTGGACCACAGCCAGCGTCTGGCCCTGCTGCGACCGGAGCTCATCACCGGCTGGGTGCTGCTCGCCGCGGTGGTCTTCCTGGCCCTGCTCAACGTGCGCAAGAAGCTCTCCATGGTGCCGATCGGCCGTTCCAGCGATTGGGTTGCCGCCCATGTCGTGCTCGGTGTCGTCACCATCGTCATCTATGCCTTCCATGCCCGCTCCATCTGGCCGTCGGGCTATGAACTCGGCCTGGCCTTGCTCTTCTATGCGGTCATCCTCTCTGGCCTGTTCGGCTATTTCGTGCAGCGCACGGCGCCGGCCTCGCTCGCCAACCTTGGCTACGAGGTGATCTGGGAGCGCATTCCCGCCGAGATCGCCGACATGCGCGAGCGCATCGAGGCCAGCATCCTGGAATGCGCGCGCGAGACCGGCAGCGAGGTGCTGCCCAGGCTCTATCGCGAGGAACTCGCCTGGTACTTCCGCAAGCCCCGCTTCGTGCTGGCTTCGCTGGTGGGAACCGGTACCGCGGCGGCCTGGGTGCATCACCGCCTCGACAGCGTTTCGATCTATCTGCGCGGCAAGGAGGTCGAGCACGCGTCGTTCCTGCGCGAATGCGCCCGCCGCAAGGTTCACATCGACCGCGCCTATGCCATCCAGGGCCTGCTCAAGTGCTGGCTCCTGATCCATGTGCCTGCGACCTACGGCTTCATCGTGCTGGTCCTCTGGCACCTCATCCTTGTCCACGTGTATCTCGTATGACCCGCCTCGACAGACCATCGGAGCGGTTCCGGTTCGACCGCAGCTCCTACGAACGCCCCAACAAGACGTGGCGTTGCGGCCGCGGCGCTGCGTGGGGCAAGCCTTGCCCGCTGGGTCCCAACGGCGATGGCTCGTGCGGCGGAACCACGGCCTGCCATCCCCATTTCGACACGGCGCACCAGCGCTGGGAATGCCGCCGGCCGAACTCGGCGGGCGGCCCCTGCAGCGAAGGCCCCAAGCCGGACGGCACCTGCGCCCACTGCCAGCCGCCCTGCGTGCCGCGGCGCACCCTGCGGGCGATCCGCGGGCGTCTGGCACTGCTGGCGCTGATGGCCGTGTTTGCAGCCATCGGCGCGACGCTGATCTATGGCCAGGGCAGCGGCGACGACATCAACAGCCTCAGCGCCGGCCCGCTTTCGGCGAGCCATGCGCGTTTCGTGGGCGAAGATTGCGGCACCTGCCACAGCGGCCATGCCGAGGATCTCGGCAACTGGCTCGGCAGCATCTTCCACGGCAACGACATGAGCGAGGACTGCCTGACCTGCCATGTCTTCGAAGGCGAGCAGCGCACGGCACATAACTTCCAGCTTGCCGCGCTGCCGGCCGGCCTGCCCGAACACCTCTCGACCCAGACCGAATGCACGGCCTGTCATGTCGAACACACGGGGCTGGAGGGCGATCTCATCCAGCTCAGCGATGCCCAGTGCAGCACCTGCCATACCGTCGACATGGACAGCTTTGCCGACCACGTCGACTTCGACCTGAGCTTCCCGTCCTTCCGCCGGACCACGGTGCTGTTCGATCACGCCTCGCACTTCGGGCGTCACTTCCCGCAGGCCGGCGCCGCCGCTCCGGACGGCTGCCTGGACTGCCATGTCGCGGACCGCGCCACGGCCTCGGTGCCCACGCTGGGCTTCGAGGAGACCTGCGCATCCTGCCACGCCGGCGACATCGACGACCGCGCGCTGACGGTGTTCTCTGTGCCCGAGTTCTCGGCAGAGCAGTTCACTGCGCTCGATCAGGAGTATCTGGGCGAACTCTGCCCCTCGCGCAATTCGCCTCAGTTCTACCAGTCGCTGATCGCCGCGCGGGCCGCGGTGGAGGAGGGCGAGGAGTTTGGTGATTTCGAATCGATCGCCTTCGGCGAAGCCATCGATCCGGTGACCCAGTGGGCGATCGGCAGCGAAAGCGATGAAATCTACGATCTCCCCGCCGACGATCCGGTGGTCGATGATCTGCTCTGGCTCTACCTCGATATCGCCGAGAGCGGTGTCGCCCCCCTGGCCGATCTGGTCGAGGAACGCGACGGCGGCTCGGTGCCGGGCGCCAGGCTGTTTGCGGGCCTTTCGGACTCCATGGTGCAGCAGGCCATCTGCGCATGGACCTCGAACCAGGAGGTCCTGCAGGACCCGCCCTTCGGCGGCGGCTGGTTCATCGACGGGCTTTCCCTGCGCTACCTGCCGACCGGCCATGCCGATCCGGTGATGCGCGCCTGGCTCGACCTGGGCGTTGCCGCGCCCGCGGTTGCGGTTGAGGAGGATGCCGGCATCGAGGAGGCGGTGGTCATGCGCGACACGCTGGTCAGCGCCAGGCAGGGCCCCGGCGCCTGCACCCGCTGCCATGGCGTCAGCCTGGCCACGGGCGAGCCGCTCGGCGAGGACCAGGAGGTCGATGCCTCGATGCCCCTGATTGTCGACTGGGCACGCACCGACCAGCCCTGGAGCCCCTATGTGAGCTACAGCCACGGCCCGCATATCTCTCTCTTGGGCCAGGGCACGGCCTGCACGTTCTGCCACGAGCTCAATGAAGGCGCCGATCTGCGTGCTGCTTTCGAAACCTTTGACCCCCTGCATCCGGCAAGCAGTTTCCTGCCCATCACCAAGGCGCAGTGCATCGAATGCCACGGCGGGGGCCATGACGAATCCGTGGTTGTTGCAGAGGATCAGGGCTGTCTGCTCTGCCACGACTACCATCTCGATTCCGCCTTCCGCCATCAGATGGCGGAGATGCCAGCAAAGACGGAGTGATCGAAGCTATGACCCAATCACGGCTGCTCGACCTGTTCTCCCGCTTTTCCATGCGCGCCCTCTTTGGCGCGATGCTGCTGACGGCAAGTTTATCCGGCACGGCATGGGCGCAGGACGATGCGGCCGACGAAACCGCGATGGTGGAAGATCCCCATGCCGCTGCCTTCGCGGCCGAGAACTATCCCTCGGCCAGCCAGTGCATCGCCTGCCATGAGCGGATCTACTGGGAATGGGCGTCGTCGAACCACGCCTACGCCTCGATCTCGCCGATGTTCCACAAGTTCGAGCAGGCCATCAACACGCTGTCTTCGGGCACCATCGGCACCTTCTGCGTGCGCTGCCATCAGCAGATCGGCACGCAGCTGGGCGAGCCGCGCGAAATGCCGCTGTGGGAGCGCAGCCAGATCTCGCGTGAGGGCATCACCTGCATCACTTGCCACCGTGTCGCTGCGACCTACGGCAAGGTCAACGGCGAGCGTGAAATCGTGCCCGGCCCGATCTTCGATCCGATGAAGGGCAGCGCCGAGGGCAGCAACATCCAGGAAGTCCTGGATGATCCCGACTACTACAAGGTCAATCCGGACGGCACGCGCCGCGGCACCGAGATGCACGACGGCGTCATCGCCTTCGAGCAGATCACCAGGTCCGAGTTCTGCGTCTCCTGCCATCAGGTTGCGGTCCACCCCGGCATCAAGCTGGAGGTGGTGTGGGACCAGTACCGCGCATCGCCCGCGGCAGCCGCCGGCGTGCAGTGCCAGGAGTGCCACATGGGCGCGGTGCCCGGTGTCGCTGCCGGTTACGAGATGGACTATGCGGCGATCGTTGACGGTGAGCCGATCGGCGAGCTTCGGCCGCATCACAACCACGCCTTCTACGGCCCGGGTTATCCCATCGCCCATCCCGGCATCTTCCCGCACAACCCGGATGCCGAGGCCTGGACGATCCAGGAGTGGCTGCAGTTCGACTATCGCGCGGGCTGGGGCACGGACGACTTCGAGGATGTCGCCTACGACTGGGAGGACATCTTCGACTTCAATGCGCCCGACGTGGTCGATGCCATGAACGAAGCGGCCGATGCGGGCGACGATCTGCCCGTGGACGATGCCATCGACCTGTTCGACGATATCGACAGCCTGGCCCAGGACCGCATCGAGCAAATGAACGATTCCAGCGCCCTGGAGACGGCCGTCGCCGCGCTCGGCGCCACGGTCGATGCGATCGAGGCCGGCGCGGGCAATCCGGTGGAACTGGCCGGACGCTTCGAGGCCGATGTCGAAAGCGCCCGCACGGCGTTCGGCTACGGCTTCCCCGAGGAGTGGGCCTATTCCGACGACCGCGCCGAAGCCCGCGAGGTTGTCGACTGGAACCTGACGCTGCTGGAGCAGAAGCGTGAACTGCGCCTTGCGGTCATGGAGAACGGCGTGCGCATCGACGGCCCCTATTTCGAGGAGCCGCCGGCAGTGGGTGAGTCGTTCAGCTTCCGCTACCGCGTCACCAACGTTGACGACGGCCATAACCTGCCGTCGGGTTCGCTCGGCGCCCAGCCGGAAATCTGGCTCAACGTCGCGCTGGTCTCGCCGTCGGGAGTGACGATCTTCGAATCCGGCTACGTCGACGCCAATGGCGACATGGCCGACCTGCACTCGCTGGAAGTGGCCGCGGGCAACATCGAGCACGACGATCAGCTGTTCAATCTGCAGACGAAGTTCCTCACGACCAACGTCAAGGGAACCGAGCGCGAGATGTATCTGCCGATCAACTTCGATCTCGATCAGATTCCCTTCATCCGCCCGGCGACCGTGCCGACGACCGTGCTCAATCACCCACCGTTCATCCGCATGGAAGGTCGCAGCATCCCGCCCCTGGGCTGGCGCGATGCCGAGTACACCGTTCCCGCGGACCTCATGACGGAGCCCGGCACCTACACCCTCGCCGTGCGCCTGCGCAGCCGGGCCGAGCCGATCTATTTCATGCGGTTCGTGGGCGCTACGCCCGAGATGGAGCAGGCGATGAACGAATGGATGATCGACATCAGACCCTACTCTGTTCAGTTCGAGGTGACGCCATGACGACCGCACGGCACCACCGGCGCTTCGGCGCCGGACTTCGCGCGACCGCCACCGCCATGCTTCTGGCCGCA
>CALLQH010000274.1 GCA_938014945.1 uncultured bacterium
GCCGAAAAGACACCCGCCAGCAGCATGAACACCAGCACGCCGCTCTGCTCCTGCGGCGTGCTGACGACATCGAACGTCAAGCCGACATCGAACATCAAGATGCCCAGCGCTGAAAGCGCTGAACCGACCAGACAGATCCGCATCAGGCGGGCGAACCCGAGCCGTGTGACCAGGGTGCCCGAAACCGGCATCACCGCCAGCGTGCCGATCAGGAAGGCCTCGGCAAACCAGATGATCTCCGTCGACGGCAGCTTCATGGCCGTGCCGGCATAGGGCTCGCAGATCGAGATGGCGATGAGAAAGGCAGGCGAGATGCCAGCAAGCAGGATGATCAGCAGGTTGTCGGCCTGACGGCGCGTCATGTGCCTTCCCCGCGCCGCGCCGCCCGGCATCGGCCGCGCCTTCCGGTTCCCGGTCGGGAATCTTGCACCATCACACTCCCTTGTCTGGCAGCCGCCATGCCCTGCGGCAAACGGCAACGTGAGGCACAAGACAGCGCCTTGGCAACCCTTGCCGCCGGACGCCGCAGTGACGGCGGTCATTTGACCTGCCTACGGGGCGCCAGTAGCGTCAACGCAGGGATCGCAGACCCGGGGCACAGACGACATGACGACATCCACCACCGGCCATCTCAATCGGCGTGAGCTCATGGCGGCGCTGGCAGCCGTGGCGGGCCTATCGGCCCTGCCGGAGTTCGCGCACGCCGACATCGACGCCAGCATCATCGGCATGACGCATCCTCTGGCCGGCGTGAACCCCAACAGCCCCGACACCTCGACCGAGTTCTATGAAGTCCTCGCCGACGAACTCGGGCTGGACAAGCTTCAGGCACTGGCCAACGTCGTGCGCGAAAATCCCGGCGACATGCTGACCGCAGGCATCACGAAGGCCGGCCTGGACGACGTCGCCAACCGCGTCATCGAAGTGTTCTACACCGGCATCGTCACCAAGGACGGTGAGAAGGTGGTGCTGCACTACCTCGACACCCTGCAGTGGGAGTCCATGGCCGATTTCACCAAGGCGCCCTCGCGCTGCGGTGCCGAATTCGGCTTCTGGAACTTCCCGCCCGACCTTTGAGGACACAGCCATGACCGAACAGATCAACGCGGATGTCGTCATCGTCGGCTCGGGCGTCGTCGGCAGTCTCAGCGCCTATCGTCTGGCCCAGGCAGGCGCCAAGGTCGTCATTCTGGAGGCCGGCGGCGAGATCAAGCGCGGCACTGCCGTGCAGCGCTGGCAGCGCTCCACCGACAAGGGCGCGAACTCGCCCTATCCGGCGGCGCCCCACGCGCCCCAGCCCTCCGACAACGACCCCGCTTCCTGGTACGTCAACGTCGGGCCCGTCGCCTTCAACGGCGCCTATGTGCGTTCGGTCGGCGGCACGACCTGGCACTGGACCGGTTTTGCCGATCGGCTGCGGCCCAATGACCTGCAGATGAAGAGCAAGTATGGCATCGGCTTCGATTGGCCGGTGACCTACGAGGAACTGGAGCCCTGGTACCAGGACGCCGAAAACGAATGGGGCGTGGCCGGTTATCAGGAGGACGCGGCAGCCTGGGGCACGCCGCGCACCGTGCCCTATCCCCTGCCCGGCGTGCCTGCGACCTATCTCGACGAGCAGGTGCAGAAGGCGGCAAAGACGCTCAACCTCAACGTCGGTCGCTTCAGCCACGCCCGCAACTCCATCGAGCACGATGGCCGCCCGCCCTGCTGCGGCAACAACACCTGCCAGCCGATCTGCCCGATCCAGGCCAAGTACGATGCCACGGTGCACGTCAACAAGGCGGTCAAGGCCGGCGCCCAGCTCGTCACCGACGCGGTGGTCTATGACATCGTGGTCGATGCCTCGCAAAAGGTGACCTCGGTGCGCTTCAAGCGGCCCGACAACAGCGAGGGTGAGGCCACCGGCAAGGTCTTCATCATCGGTTGTCACGCCATCGAGAACCCGCGCCTGCTTCTGATGTCGAAGCGCGACACCACGCCCAACGGCGTCGCCAACTCCAGCGGCCTTGTCGGCCGATACCTCACCGGCCAGGTCAACCAGAACACCTTCGGCCTGACGCCTCAGCCCGTGTATCCCTACCGCGGCCCGCAGCAGACCGGCGGCATCACCGACTGGCGCGACGGCGACTTCCGCTCGCAGTTCGCCGGTGTCGGCACCTCCATCATGAACGACGGCTGGCATCCGTTTTTCGGCCCCGGCATCTGGGCGACGACCTTCGCCAAGCAGGGCCTGCGCGGCGAGGCGCTGCGCAATGCCGTCACCGATCACACCAACCGCGAGTTCCGCCTCAACAGCTCGGCCGAGATGCTGGGTTCGAAGGACAACTACGTCGACCTCGATCCCGACAAGAAGGACCCCCTGGGTCTGCCGCGTCCGCGCGTCAGCTTCTCCTACGACGACTGGACCAAGGCCGGGCTCGAGAACGCGCTGAAGGTCAACAAGCAGATCATGGACGCCATCGGCGCCACGGAAGTGCGTCACGACGATCCCTCGGTCAGCCAGGCGATCATCACCAGCACCGCGCGCATGGGCACCGACCCCAAGGACTCCGTCGTCGATCCCATGGGCAAGGCCCACGACCACGCCAACCTCTATGTCCTGGGAACCTCGGCCCATGTCAGCGCGCCGATCAATCCGCCGACGCTGACGACCGCGGCGCTTACGCTGCGGGCAGCGGACCAGATCAAGAAGGAACTGGCGGGCTGAGCCAAACCTGAGGACGGTCTTCAGGACAACGCCAGCAGGTCGTCCTTCAGACCGGCAAGGTCGCGGCCGGCCATTTCCCGGTCGACCGCATCGTGGGTCGCCCGCCAGACCGGCACAGCCTGCGCCAGCAGGTCCCTGCCCGCCTCGGTGAGCAACAGGCGGCGGGCGCGTGCATCCTGCTCGTCAGCGATCACCTCCACCAGACCGCGGCGCACCAGCGGCTTCAATGCCGCCGTCAGGGTCGTGCGGTCCATCGCCAGGAAAGGCGCCAGATCCGCCATGCGCGGGGGCTCCGGGCGGTTCAGCGCCACCATCAGCGAATACTGACCGTTGGTGAGGCCGAATGGCTTGAAGGCCCGGTCGAAGCGCCGCGCCAGGGCGCGGGCCGCCCGCTGTGCATGCAGGCAAAGGCAGCGGTCGCGCACTTCCAGGGTGAGGCTGAGGGGCAGGTCTTCTCTCATGGAATTTTATGTTGATATCAACTTATCTGCTCGTCAAGCTTCCCCAGACGATTCGCCATCAGGAGCACCCCATGACCATCGAGATCAGCGCTTTCGCCTGGGTTCCGCCGTTCGCACAGGGCTATGTGAAGGACCTGCGGCCGCGCTGGGCGCTGGCCGAGGGCGGTCTGGACTACACCGTCTCCCTGGTTGGCGGCGGACGCGCTGAGACGCCAGAGTACCGGGCGTGGCAGCCCTTCGGCCAGGTGCCGGCCTATCGCGACGAGGAGGTCGAACTGTTCGAGAGCGGCGCCATCCTGCTTCACATCGCGCAGAAGGCCCCTGCCCTGGCGCCCCGCGACAAGCAGGAGGCCGCCACGACCACCGCGTGGGTGTTCTCCGCGCTGAACGCCATCGAACCCAAGGTCGACAACCTGATCCTGCCCGGCATCTTCCATGCCGGCGAAGCCTGGATCGACGGCGCCCGGGCCGCGGACGAGAACCTGCTCCGCATGCGCCTCACCTCGCTTTCCAATGCCCTGGGCGAAAAGGATTGGCTGGTCGGCGGCCGCTTCGGCGTCGCCGACATCATGATGGCGACGGTGCTGCGCGGGCTTCAGGAGGAACCGATCCTGGAGGACTTCCCTCGTCTGGCCGCCTATCTCAAGCGCTGCCTGGAGCGCCCGGGGTTCGAGACGGCCCTCAAGGCCCAGCTTGCGACCTTTGCCGAAAACGCCCCGCCGGAGGCCGCCGCTTCCTGACACGCGGCCTGCCTGCTGGCCCCCGGGGCGGCGCTTTGCCATAGTGCCGCCTCCGCCACCGGCACGGACTGCATTTCATGAAGCGCGACACGACGATCGTCACCGCGGGACGCCACCCGCACGACAACCACGGCATCGTCAATCCGCCGGTCTATCACGCCTCCACGGTGCTGATGCCGGACTATGCGGCGGTGAAGGACGCGGGCAAGCGCGGTCCCGGCCAGGTCGTCTACGGCCGCAACGGGACGCCCACCACCTTTGCCATCCAGGATGCGTTCAGCGCGCTGGAAGGCGCAGATCTCTCCGTTTCCTGCGCTTCCGGCAAGGCGGCCATCGTCACCGCGCTGATGGCCTACGCCAAGGCGGGCGACCACATCCTGATGACCGACAGCGCCTATCAGCCCGCGCGCAGTTACGCTTCGGGCATCCTGGCCGACTACGGCGTCGAGACGACCTTCTACGATCCCCGCATCGGCTCCGGCATCGCCGGGCTGATCCGGCCCAACACCACGATCGTCTATACCGAGAGCCCGGGATCGGTGACCTTCGAGGTGCAGGACGTGCCCGCCATAGCGGAAGCCGCGCACAAGGCCGGCGCGGTCGTCATCAACGACAACACCTGGGCTGCGGGATACTTCTACCGTCCCCTGGACCATGGCGCCGACGTCGTCATCCAGGCCGGCACCAAGTACATCGGCGGCCACAGCGACATCATGCTGGGCCTCGTAGGCGCCAAGGAGCCCTACGCCGACCGCCTGTGGAAGACCTTCCTGGCGCTCGGCAACACCTCCGGGCCCGACGACTGCTACCTCGCCCAGCGCGGCCTGCGTACCCTGGGCGTGCGGCTGGAGCGCCACCACGCCAACGGTCTGAAGCTCGCCCACTGGCTGCGCGAGCGCCCCGAGGTGATTTCGGTCCTCCATCCCGGACTCGACGATCATCCGGACCATGCCCTCTGGCAGCGCGACTTCACCGGCGCCAGCGGCCTCTTCTCCGTGCTCATCAAGCCGGTTTCGGACGCCCAGCTCGCCGCCATGCTCGACCACATGGAACTCTACGGCATGGGCTGGTCCTGGGGCGGCTACGAAAGCCTGCTGGTGCCATCCGATGTGCGCGCGGTGCGGGCTGCCGTGCCGTGGACGCAGGAAGGCCAGCTTCTGCGCATCCATGCCGGTCTGGAGGACCCCGACGACCTGATCGCCGATCTTGCCGCCGGTTTCGACCGTCTCAACAAGGCGGCCTGACGCCAGCATGTTCTCCCTGACGCCCGTGGAGCTCGAAGCGCTCGTCCTCAGCCTGAAGGTCGGGCTGTGGGCGGTCGTCGGCAGCCTGCCGCTGGGCCTCTTCGTTGCCTGGCTGCTGGCGCGCTGCCGCTTCCCCGGCCACGGCGTGCTCAATGCCGTCGTCCACCTGCCGCTGGTCCTGCCGCCGGTGGTGGTGGGCTACGTCCTGCTGCTGGTGCTGGGGCGCAACGGCGTGCTGGGCGCTCCGCTCCACGAATGGCTTGGCTGGAGCTTTGCCTTCACCTGGCAGGGCGCAGCCGTGGCCAGCGCCGTCGTCGCCTTTCCCCTGCTCGTGCGCTCGATCCGCCTCAGTCTGGAGCTGGTCGACCGCCGCCTCGAAACCGCCGCGCGCACCCTGGGTGCGGGACGAATGGACGTCTTCTGGAACATCACTGTGCCGCTCGTCCTGCCCGGCATCGTCACCGGCGCGGTGCTCGCCTTCGCCCGCTCCATCGGCGAGTTCGGCGCCACCATCACCTTCGTCTCCAACATCCCGGGCGTCACCCAGACCCTGCCGCTGGCTCTCTACACGGCAGTCCAGACGCCCGGCGGCGATGCCATCGCCCTGCGCCTCGTCGTCATTTCCTGCATCCTGGCCTTCGGCGCCCTGGCCGCCTCCGAGATCCTCTCGCGCCACGTCCGCCGCCGCATCCTGGGCCACGACGCATGATCGAGATCGAGGTTCTCCGACGCCGCAAGAAGTTCTCCATCGAGGTGAAGACTTCCCTAGAACAAGTTGGTATCACGACACTTTTCGGCCCCTCCGGCTCCGGAAAATCCACTCTGATCGAACTTGTCGCCGGGCTGCTGAAGCCTGACAGCGGGCGCATCGTGGTCGACGGCCATGTCCTCTTCGACCATGCCGCCGGCATCGATCTGCGGCCCGAACAGCGCCGTCTGGGCCTCGTCTTCCAGGATGCCCGCCTCTTCCCGCACCTCTCCGTGCGCGCCAACCTGATCTTCGGCATGCGCCGCCTGGCTCCCCAGGACCGTCGTCTGGCCTTCGACGACGTCGTCGACCTGCTCGGTATCGGCCGACTGCTGACGCGCCGACCCGTGCAGCTTTCGGGCGGCGAACGCCAGCGCGTCGCCATCGGCCGCGCCCTGCTCGCCAGCCCCGATCTGCTGCTGATGGACGAACCGCTCGCCTCTCTCGACCAGCCGCGCAAGAACGAGATCCTGCCCTTCATCCGCCGCCTGCCCGACGAACTGGCAATGCCGGTGATCTACGTCAGCCACGCGCTGGAGGAGGTCATCCGCCTGTCGGACCGTGTCGTCGTGCTTTCCGAAGGCCAGGTCCGCGCAAGCGGCCCGGTCGAGGACATCCTCAGCCGTCCCGACCTTGCGCCGCTGACCGGCCGCTTCTGGGCGGGTGCGGTGATTGATGCCGAGGTCGCGGCCAGCGATCCGGTCTTTGCCCTCACCGAGCTGCACTTTCCCGGCGGCACCCTGCTGGTGCCCCAGCTCGACCACGCTCCCGGCACGCGGGTGCGCGTGCGGGTGCGTTCGCGCGACATCTCCATCGGCCTGACCCCGCCTGTGCAGAGCAGCGTGCTCAACGCCATCGCCGCCACGGTCGTCTCGATCACCGAGGACGATATTGCCCAAGCCGATATCGTGCTGGATGCCCGCGGCACACGCCTGCTCGCCCGCATCACCCGGCGCTCCGTGGCCCATCTGGGCCTGGCGCCGGGCTCGCAGGTTTACGCCATGATCAAGGCCGCCAGCGTCGACCGCCCCAGCATCCAGGCGACCGGCGCCAGCGGCCTTTCCCTACCGGAGACCGACGATGGCTGAAGCCTTGCTGCCACTGGAGAGCATCGAAGCGGCCCGCGAACGGATCGCGCCGCTGCTGCGCCGCACGCCCGTCATGGCCGCACAACCCGCCCGGCATCCAGCGATCGATGCTCCGCTGATGCTGAAGCTGGAAAGCCTGCAGGTCACGGGCTCGTTCAAGCCGCGCGGCGCACTTTCCAAGGCGACGGCCATGGCCGGCGGCGTGCGTGGCCTCGTCACCGCGTCCGGTGGCAACCATGGTCTTGGCGTTGCCTATGCCGCCCACTGCCTGGGGCTCCCCGCCGTCGTCTACCTGCCCGACAGCGCACCTGCGGCCAAGGCCGAGAAGCTGCGCGGCTGGGGCGCCGATGTGCGCATCCACGGCAGTGTCTGGGACGAATCGAACGTCGCCGCCCTCGCGGCGGCGAACGACGAGGACCTGGCCTACATCCACGCCTTTGCCGACCCCGAGGTTCTGGCCGGCCAGGGTACGCTGGGGCTAGAGATTCTGGAGGACGCCCCCGACATCGACACGCTTGTGGTGGCGATCGGCGGCGGCGGCCTGATCGCGGGCGTGGCGAGCGCGGCCAAGGCCCTGCGGCCGGACCTGCGCATCATCGGCGTCGAACCGGTCGGGGCGCCGACCCATCATGCCAGCCGCGCCGCCGGGGAACTGGTCACCCTGGAGCGGGTCGAGACCATGGCGGGCACGCTCGCCCCGCGCCGCAGCGAACCGCTCAACTTCGCGATCATCGAGCGTCTGGTCGACGATATCGTTTTGGTCAGCGACGACGAGATGCGTAAGGCCGCACGCTGGCTGTGGGATGAATATGGCCTGGGCACCGAGCTTTCGGGCGCCGCGGCCCTGGCCGCCCTGATGACGCGCCGGGCCGCGGGCAACAGGCCGCTGGCCATCGTCTGCGGGGCCGGCACAGACGGATCAAGCTGAACCGCCGCCTACCAGCGACAGGCCTCGCGCAGCGGCGCGATCGCCTCATCGAGCCCTGCGATATCGAATGCAACGGTGAAGATGTCCTCATCGAACGGCTTCATGCGCACACGCATGGTCCCGACATCCAGAAGCTCACGGATCAGGGGAATGGCATCCGCGCCGTACCACAGACCCAGCGAATAGTTGTCCCGCCACTTCGTCATGGAAACGGTGCGTTCGGGGCCGCCGTCCAGGCTGTAGGCGACATCGCCATAGTCGTGGAGGCTGCTGGAGGTCATGTGGCAGCCGGTCTGGAAGAGCAGCGACGTGGTGTTCTCGCGGCAGCGGATCCAGAGCACCACCTTGTCGTCCCGATTGCGGCCGCAGACGCTGGCATCGTGCGATTCGAGGCTGAGATAGACATTGGTGTCGTCGGTGAATTCGGAGGGCTCCTGGCGCACCAGCCACTTGCCTCCCGCCTCGGCGGATGCCTCGTCGCCCCACAGAGCCTCGAAGCAGGCGACCCGGTCGCTGTTGCGCGCCAGATCGGCGCAGGCGTCGAAGGTCTGTGCCTGCGCCGGCGCCAGGGCCAGCATCGCAGCTACGCCACCAAAGGCTGCCCAAGCTGATTTCATAAGGTCGATCCTGCGCTGTCTTTCAGGGCTTAACGCCCGACAGGGGCAGACTGTGGCGATGATCGTGGCGCCAGCATGGCGCAGGGCCGCCGGCAGATGGCGCGCCCTGCAGGATTCGAACCTGCGACCTGCGGCTTAGAAGGCCGCTGCTCTATCCAGCTGAGCTAAGGGCGCGCTGGGGCCTACTCGGGCCGCTGCCAGCGGAAGTTCTCGGCATAGGACTTGGGCGTCACGCGTCTGGTGTTGTGCTCTTCGACGCGAAAGGGGATGCCGTGACGCTCTGCATAGGCGACCGCCTCCTCGCGGGTGGCGAAGTTCAGGCGCAGTTCGTCGGCCTTCATGTCGGACGAGCCGGTCCAGCCCATCAGCGGATCGACGGTCTTGGCCGATCCGGCCTCGAACTCCAGCAGCCAGCGGCGGGTCTTGGCCCGGCCCGACTGCATGGCGGTCTTGGCAGGGCAGTAGATGCGCGCGGTCATGTCGTGCAGCCTCTCCGATCGCTACGGCGTCAGCGGTCTATAAGCCACCCCCGCCCCGTGGCGCAAGCTCAGGGCTTGTAGCCGAAGGTCTGAAACTCTCTGGCGCAGAAGCCCTGTATGGCGAACTTGCAGTCGGCGGGCAGCATTGCGCCGGTCAGGCCGCGCGGCCGGCGGCGGCCATGTGGTTGAAGTAGGGGTTGCCTCGCCTGTGGCAGGCCAGCGCTTCCTCCAGCCTGTCCTGAGCGACAAGGTCGCAATAGGACTTCTCGATCGCACGGTCCACGGCAAAGTTGCGGGGCAGGAGACCCTGCGCGACCGGCTCCTTCTCGTCGATCGGCGTGATGATGTCGGCAGGCCCGCAGAGCCGGCGCAACAACACCTCGACGCTGGTGCCCGCGGTCTTCACGGTCTTCAGGAAGACGAAGCGGTGCTGGTGCGAAACGATCATGCCTTGGCATGTTGGTCGGGGCGCCCAGATTCGAACTGGGGACCCCCTGCTCCCAAAGCAGGTGCGCTACCAGACTGCGCTACGCCCCGACTGCGCAGACCTTGTGCGGTCTCGCACCCTCTGCGTCAACTCATGGAAACCTATCGGATCGCAGCCGCAAGCGGAACCGCGTGCGGCCCCACCTGCGGGCGAAGACACCTAATCCGGGCTGGCGTCCTGGTTCGGGTTCTCCTCGATCAGGTCGAGCACGTCCTGGATCGCCTGCTGCAGATCGGTGGCCTCGTTAATATTGTCGGGATCGCCGAGGTTCATACCGGTAGCGTTCTGCAAGGCCTGCAGCAGCGGGCCGAACTTGTCCGCAAGCTGTGACACCGTGAGGTTGGAGCGCACCTGAAGCAAGCCGCCGGATGTCGACACCGTGCCGCCGAACGTCGAGAGGATGGTGGACTCACCCGTCAGCGTGTTCCTTACCACCACAGTGCCGAGCGTACCGTCCGGGCTGACGACGAGGGTCACCGATTCGCCGTCGGCACCGGTCGTCGTTACCCTAAAATTGCCAAAGGCATCGCGACTGATACGCGTACCGGCGTCGATCAAAACCGCCGTGCCGCGGATGCCGATGGTCGAAACCGGGGTCGTCACCATCATGTCGCCGGTTTTCAGGATATCGCCCGAGACGAGGGCCAGGGTGCCGCCGACCAGGGTGAACAGGCCCGAACTGGCCTGATTGCCCGGATCATAGACCAGTTCATCGATGGTCAGGGCCGATCCGCCGCTCAGCGCAAGAATGGTGTCGTCGACAAAGGTCACCGTGGCATCGCCGCCCTCGCCGACATAGATCGTGTCGTACTGCTGGATCGGCGTGCCGACCGTGGCCGGCTGCTCCTCACCGGAAGCTCCGATCACAACGATCTCGCCCGATCCGGCCGTGATGCTGCCGACGGCTTCCTGCGCCAGAGCTCCGCTCGCGGAGGCCGCAGAAAACAGAACGACGAAAAGGAGATGGCGGATGGCGTACATGATTGCCCCAATCGTGGACCTTGGCGCCCCGCAAGCGGCGGACCGGATTTGCCTTTATACCTCAAGGCTGTAGGGCTGCCGACAACAATCTTAGCCCAATCGGCCGACCTGCGGCGGCGTCACATGTCGAAGGCCCGGTAGGCGACGCGATCTCCCGGCGCGATGCCCAGAGCTGCCGCCGTTCCGGCATTCAGCTCCAGCACACCCTTGGCCGGAGCGCCGGACGGGATCGGGGTCTCGCTCAGCGGCACCGTGTCGCGCGCAATGGAGACGATCCGCCCCGTGCTGTCGATGAACAGGATATCCAGCGGCAGGTAGGTGTTCTTCATCCAGAACGCGCGCGGCGCCTCGCGGTCGAACAGGAACAGCATCCCCGCGTCGCCCGCCATCTCC
>CALLQH010000275.1 GCA_938014945.1 uncultured bacterium
TTGCCGTCGGGCGTGTTGCGCTCGGTATCCTGCAGGGGTTCGGCACGCACGATGCGCTCGCCGATGCGGATGACGATCTTCTCGTCGATCCAGCCCAGCTTCTTCAGCGTCACCTCGCGGCGCTTCTCGTCGTCGATCTCGATCATCATGGTGCAGCGCAGGTCGCGGCCCTGGGGCACCAGCGGGTTGTAGGCCTCAAGCTCGTCGGCAAGCTGCTCGGGCCCGCCCTTCTCGATGTAGAGCATCTCCTGGATCTGGTGCCACATCGTCTCGCGGTTCTCGAAGTAGAACGAGACGAAGGGGCCGACATCGACCCGGCGGTTCTGCTTGATCTCCCGCTGGCGCGCCTTGTGGGCCTTGCGCTCTGCCGTATAGGTCGCGGTGTCGATGATGTCGTCAGGCGTGATCTGCTTCATGGCGGTCATGGTCTTTCCTTGGCGTTCTGCTCGGCAGCGGCCTCAGGCCGCGCCACCCAGGCCATAGGCTCGGGCGATGAGCTGGATGGGATGGGCCGCCTGGGGCGGCGGGGCGTCACGGCCCTCGGCCTCCTCCACACCCTGGCGGATGTGCATGCCGGCCAGCGGACATTCCGAAACGATGTAGCCGGCGCCTTCGGGATCGTGCTTGGCGGCATTGCGGATCACCGGCTTGCCGACCTTCATGCCGACCTCGAAGAATTCCTTCTTCACGCCCCAGCTGCCGCCGTGGCCCGAGCAGCGCTCGATCACGTTGACCTTGGCATCGGGCAGCAGGCGCAGCATCTCCGCGGCCTTCGCACCCATGTTCTGGGCGCGGGCGTGGCAGGCGATGTGCAGCGTCACGGGTTCGGTGACGGCCGCCATGCCCTCGACCAGGCCCTCCTTCCTGGCGATCTCCATGACGTATTCGCTGGCATCGCGCGTCGCCTCTGCGAGCCGCTTGATGTCGGCGTCGTCGGGGCAGATCAGCGGCCACTCGAACTTCATCATCAGGGCGCAGGAGGGCACCGGGGCGACGACGTCCCAGCCCTTGTCGACATAGGGCAGCAGCGCGGCGGCAACCTGCTTGGCGCGTTTGGTCACCTCGGCCAGATCGCCCTGCTCCATGTAGGGCATGCCGCAGCAGGC
The DNA here is from genome assembly GCA_938014945.1 of uncultured bacterium. GTDB lineage: Bacteria > Pseudomonadota > Alphaproteobacteria > SP197 > SP197 > CALGGB01. The sequence goes on from CALLQH010000275.1 coordinate 1,107, forward strand.
CGGATGCAGGACCTCGACCTCGACGCCGTTATGGGCCAGCACCTGGCGGGTGGCCTCGCCGATGGCGGCATCGTTCCAGTTGGAAAAGCAGGTGGCGTAAAGCACCGCCTTGCGCCCGGCGGCGGGCGCGTCCTTGTTGACCTTCACCGGTGTCGCCTTGGCGCTGGCAACGAAGCTCTTGGGGTTGAAGGCGGGCAGCTCGGCCTTGCGGTCGATGCCGGCGACCTTCTCCATGATCGGTCGGGTGAGGCCGTTGTCGCGCTTGCACGCCCAGTTGGCGAGCGGCGAGAAGGTGGTGCCGAGCTTGCCGTTGCCATCGGTGTCGGCAAGCTTCCTGTCCATCGCGCCGACATCGCCGCGGCGGAACTCCGCATGGCGCACACGCAGCATCAGATGGGGGAAATCGAGGTCGAACTCGTGAGGCGGCACGTAGGGGCACTTCGTCATGAAGCACATGTCGCACAGGGTGCAGGCGTCGATGACCGGCTGGAAATCCTTGCTCTCGACGCTGTCGAGTTCGCCGGTGGGCGCCTCGTCGATCAGGTCGAACAGGCGCGGGAAGGAATCGCACAGGTTGAAGCAGCGCCGGCAGCCGTGACAGATGTCGAAGACGCGGCGCAGTTCGGCGTCGATCTTGTCGGGATCGGTATACGCGGGATCCTGCCAGTCGATCGTGTGGCGGGTCGGTGCGTCCAGGCTGCCTTCGCGTCCGGTCATGGTCGGCACTCGTGATAGGGGGAATGGGGCCGGCGGCCCAGGGCCTGCCGGGGGAGGGGGAGGAAGCCCGCCGCAGCGGGCTTCCTCGACCTCAGGGTCGTCTCGGACCGGCCGAAGCCGGTCCCCGGGGTCACTGACCCAGGGTGTCGAACGCCTTCTGGAAACGGCCGGCGTGGCTCTTCTCGGCCTTCGCCAGCGTCTCGAACCAGTCGGCGATCTCGTCGAAACCCTCGTCACGCGCGGTGCGCGCCATGCCCGGGTACATGTCGGTGTACTCGTGGGTCTCGCCCGCGATCGCGGCCTTCAGGTTCTTGTCGGTGCTGCCGATCGGCTCGCCGGTGGCCGGATCGCCGGTCTCCTCGAGGAACTCGAGATGGCCGTGGGCATGGCCGGTCTCGCCTTCGGCGGTCGAACGGAACACGGCGGCCACGTCGTTGTAGCCCTCGACGTCGGCCTTCTGTGCGAAATAGAGATAGCGGCGGTTGGCCTGGCTTTCGCCGGCAAACGCGGCCTTGAGGTTTTCTTCGGTCTTGGAACCGGCAAGTGCCATGGAGTCTCTCCCTGATGTCTGAGGCCCCGGCGACAAGCCGGGGCAAACCAGCGCCCGCGCAACCGGCGGGCACAGGGGTTATTTGGAACTGTTCTAAGTTGATTGCAACCCTGCGCCGCGGCTTTTTTCACCGTGGGCGGGAACCGGCGGCCTTCAGCCGCGTGCGGGGCTCACGCGCACCACGACCTCGACGTCCTCGATCCGCGTGCCCTCGGGCGCGTCGGGCAGTTGGCCCACCGCGATGGCATCGCCGTGGATATCGGCCAGTTCATGGGTGTGGGTGTTGAAGAAGTGGTGGTGGCGGCTGATGTTCGTATCGAAGTAGGCGCGGCCCGAATCGACCACCACCTCGCGCAGCAGCCCGGCCTGGGTGAACTGGTGCAGGGTGTTGTAGACCGTGGCCAGCGACACCTGGGTGCCCGCCAGCATCGCCTCGCGATGCAGCGCCTCGGCGGTGACATGGCGGTCGCCGCTGCCGAACAGCAGGCCGGCAAGCTCCTCGCGCTGGCGCGTCGGGCGCAGATTGGCCGCGCGCAGGCGCTCGCGCAGGGCTTCGGGCGTAATGTCGTGTGTCATCGTCATGACGCAGAATATAGGTGCTTCTTGGAATTGTTACAAGGTAGCGGCGGTCACAACCCGGCCGTCTTGCGCATCTGCGCCACCGTGCGCGCGACCCCCTCGGCCAGGCCGACATGGTGGAGCGGGCCGATCAGGGCCTCCAGCGGACCGGTGTCGGCGGGGATGGGTTCGCGGAAGCTGCCGTCCTGGGGCGCCATGACCGTGCAGCCGGGCACGACCTCCGAAAGCACCGCGATCAGGTCGTTTTCGTCGGTGGTTTCCGTTGTCAGGTCGCAGGCGTGGAAGCCCGTCACCTCCAGCGCGGCGCAGCGGGCGAAGGCCTCGGCGATCTCCTCGACGTATTCGACGCGGTGGCGCCAGCCGGTGGTGAGCTGGTGGGGCCGGCCTGCCACGACATCGGCGATGGCGGCGTTGACGAAGGCGGTGGCGCCGACCTCGCGGCCCGGGCCATAGACCACCGCAGGGCGCAGGCCGATGCTGGCGATGCCGCGGTCGCGCCAGCGGGTGGCGGCGTATTCCTCGTTCCAGTGCTTGAAGGTGCCATAGACCGTGTAGAGCGCGCCGTCGGCCGCGCGCGCTGTCGCAGCCCCCGAACTGGCATAGACGACATGGCGGCAGCCGGCGTCGGCCGCAGCCTCCATGACGTTGATGTGGCCGATGACGTTGATCCGGGCGGCGGCAACCGGATCGTCCTTGCACACCGGGATCAGCACGGCGGCCAGATGGACCACCACCTCGGGGCGCGCTTGGGCGATGACGCGGGAAACCAGGGCGCTGTCGGCGATGTCGCCGTGATGCCAGGTGACGGCCGCCGCGGCATCACGGCCCGCGATGGCGACGAGCTTGGCATCGTCGGCGACACGGTCGAAGGCGGTGACCAACCAGCCGTCCTCCAGCAGGCGTTTCAACGTCCAGGAACCCAGAAACCCGGCCGCGCCGGTGACCACGATGCGTCGCGCCATGTCATCCTCCCAAATCGCCCCGGCAATGTAGCGGCGCACCGCACGCCGGGCCATGATCGTCGGCAACGCCCGAACGACCCGCGGACCCGATCATGACGACCATCGATCCAGCAGCTCTCGATGCCCTTGCCCGCCTGCTTGGCCCTGGGGGGCTGAAGACCGACGATGTCGCGGGTACCTTCGATCCCGGCATCACGGCGGGCAACCTCGATGCCGGGGTGATCGCCCTGCCGTCGAATCTGGAGCAGGTGGCAGGGGTGGTGCGCCTGTGCGCCGAACACGGCATTCCCATGGTGCCCCAGGGCGGGCGCACCGGGCTGGCGGGTGGCGCGACGTCCTCGCCGGGCCAGCTGATCGTTGCGACCGCGCGTTTGAACCGCATCCTCGAACTCGATCCGCTGGCGGGTACCGCCGTCGTCGAACCCGGCGTCTCCCTGGGGCGCCTGCAGGAGGCCGCCGCCGAACACGGCCTGTCGGTGGGCATCGACCTTGCCGCGCGCGACAGCGCCACGCTGGGCGGCATGGTCTCGACCAACGCCGGCGGCATCGAGGCCTTCCGCCACGGCACGACGCGCCAGCGCGTGCTGGGCCTGCAGGCCGTGCTGCCCTCGGGCGAGGTCATGGACGACCTCAAGCGCGTGACCAAGGCCAACGAGGGCTACGACATCAAGCAGTTGCTGATCGGCGCGGAGGGGACGCTCGGCATCGTCACCGCCATCGCGCTCGCTCTCGTGCCCCTGCAGCCCGGCCAGGGCACCGCGCTGGTCGCCTGCCCCGATGCCGACGGCGCGGTGGCGCTCTTCCGCCGCCTGCGCAATGCGCCGGGTCCGGACCTGCTCGCCGCCGAGATCCTGTGGCCCGATTTTGCGCGCATCACGGCGCGCGGCCTTGGCCTCGACGCGCTCGTCGCCTTCGCGCCGCAGGAGTCGGTCTTCCTTCTGGTGGAGGTCGCGGGCAACAGCCCGCAGGAGGCCGCCGAACATCTGGAGACCCACCTTGCCGAAGCCATCGAGGCGGGCGAGGCGCAGGACGCGGTGCTCGCCAAGAACGCCGACGAACGGCGCCGCATGTGGCTGATCCGTGAGGAATCCTGGGAGGCCGACAAGGCCATGCCCCACGGCTTCTGGTACGACGTCTCGGTGCCCCAGGGCGCGCTGGAGGGTTACGCCCGCGCCCTCTTCGCGCGTGCCGCCGAACTCGATCCCGCGATGAAGGTCTTTCTCTTCGGCCATCTGGGCGACGGCAACATGCACCTCACCGTCACCTCGGGGCGTGAGATGCCGGAACTGCACGATGCGGTGGATGCCGCGGTCTTTGCCGGGCTGGCCGAAGCCGGCGGCTCGTTCTCGGCCGAACACGGCATCGGCCTCGAGAAACGCGCCCATCTGGCGCGGCGCGGCGATCCGGCCAAGCTCGCACTCATGCGTTCGATCAAGCAGGCGCTGGACCCCGCGGGGCTGATGAACCCCGGCAAGGTGATCTGAACGCGGCCTGCCGGCCCGGGCCTTACTGCCCGCTGGTCAGGCGCTCCATGAGCTGGGCCACCGTCGGCACGAAGCCGTTGGCATACCAGGGGTCGGTGGCGAAGCGGAAGGCGTTGTGGCCGGCGAACATCAGCTGGGTCTCGATGTCGTCGCTGTGGCTGATCGTCTGCAGCGTCTTCTGGATGCAGTAGCTGCGCGGATCGGGCTTCTTGCCGGTGGTGCCGGTCTCGTCGCACTTCCAGTTGGAGAAGCGGCACTGCGAAAGGCAGCCCATGCACTCCACCTGGTCGGTGCGGATCTGGCGCGACTTCTCCGGCGTCACGAAGACCAGCGTCGAATCGGGCGTCTTCAGCGGCTCGGTGAAGCCGGCGGCCAGCCACTTCTGGACGTGGTCGTGGTCGTGCTCGGTCAGCCACACGGTGCGTCCGCGCGGGCCGAAGCCGAATTCCACGGTGTGGTCGCCGACCTCCTCGGTGGCGTACATCACCTGGCGCTCGGTGCGGTCCTTGAGCTCGCGCAGGAAGCTGTTCTCCACCGCCGAACTGTAGAAGCCCGTGGGGCTGAAGCGGTTGAGATAGACGTCGCCCTCCTTGAGCATGGGCAGACGCTTCTTCCAAGTATCGCTGATCGGGCTTTCCTGGGTGAGCAGCGGACGGGTGCCGAACTGGAAGGCGATCGGGCCGACTTCCGGGTTGTCGAGCCAGTCCTCCCACTCGTCGATGCGCCAGACGCCGCCCGCCATGATGATCGGCGTTTCGGGCAGGCCGCACTCGATGAGCACCTTGCGCAGCGCGACGACGCGCGGATAGGGGTCCTCGGGGACCTCGGGATCCTCGACGTTGGACAGGCCGTTGTGGCCGCCCGCGCGCCAGGGATCCTCGTAGACGACGCCGCCCAGCAGATCGGGGAAGCGGTGGTAGGCGCGCTTCCACAGGATCTGGAAGGCGCGCGCCGAGGAGACGATGGGGTAGTAGTAGACGCCGTATTCGGCGCAGATCTGGGCCATCTTGTAGGGCATGCCGGCGCCGCAGGTGACACCGTGGACCATGCCCTTGGCGCCTTCGAGCACGCCGTGGAGGATGCGCTCGCAGCCGCCCATCTCCCAGAGCACGTTCATGTGGATGGCGCCGCGGCCACCCGACAGCTCGTGGGCGACGCGGGCCTGCTCGATACCGCCCTTGATGCCGAAGGCGACCAGCTCCTCGTGGCGTTCACGGCGGTTGCGGCCGTGATAGACCTGCGGGATCAGCTTGCCTTCTTCGTCGTAGAAGTC
>CALLQH010000276.1 GCA_938014945.1 uncultured bacterium
GCGAACATGGCAAAGACCCGCTCGGCGCTGGAAAGCAGCTCCTGGCGCGTCGCCGTGTAGTCGCCCATGCCCGGCCGGGTGATGTAGATCGAGCCGTGCTGGGCGAGCAGGCGCGGGCGGAAGGGATCGGGTTCGCCCGAGGACTGGCCGAAGGAGACCATGGTGCCCCGGCGGGCCAGACACTTCAGACTGCCCGCGAAGGTGTCCTTGCCGATCGAGTCGTAGACCACCGGCACCCCCTTGCCCTTGGTCTCGCGTTCGACGACGGCGACGAAATCCTCCTCGGACGTCACCACCGGCAGGTCGCAGCCGGCCCGGGCGGCAAGTTCGGCCTTCTCGCGGGTCGAGACCGTGCCGATGGTGGTGACGCCGAGCGCGCGCGCCCACTGGCAGGCGAGCAGGCCGACGCCGCCCGCGGCGGCATGGAAGAGGATCGTCTGGCCGCGGCGCACCTTGAAGCAGCGCTCCAGCAGGAACTCCACGGTCATCGCCTTGGTCATGGCCGCGGCGGCGGTCTTCTCGTCGATACCGTCGGGCAGGGGCACCAGCGCGGAGACCGGGGCGATCATGGCCTCGGCATAATTGCCCGGACCGGCAAGCACCGCGACGCGGTCGCCGACCCTGATGTCGCCGGCCTGCGGCCCGACCGCCTCGACCACGCCGGCCGATTCGCAGCCCAGGGTCGCCGGAAGGTCGATGGGATAAAGTCCGGTGCGCTCGTAGACATCGTAGAAGTTCAGCGCGATGGCGGTGTTGCGCACCCGCGCCTCGCCGGGGCCGGGATCGGGCAGGGTGACCAGCTCCAGCGCGATGACCTCGGGGCCGCCGTGTTCATGGATGCGGGCGGCGGTGATCGTGGCGGCGCTCATGGCAGCAGCACCGTCGAACCGGTGGTCTTGCGCGCCTCCAGATCGGCGTGCGCCCTGGCGGTATCGGCCAGGGCGTAGGTCTGGTTGACGGTGATCTTCACCCTGCCGGAGCCGACCATGTCCATCAGGCGGCTGCCCGAAAGCGCAAGGTCCTCCGGTGTGGCGATGTAGTTGCCGAGGCTCGGGCGCGTGTAATAGAGCGAGCCGCCCTTGGCGAGCAGGCCGGGATTGAAGCTGGTGATGGCGCCCGAGGACTGGCCGAAGGAGACCATCATGCCGCGCGGCGCAAGGCAGGAGAGCGAGGCTTCCAGCGTATCCTTGCCGACCGAATCGTAAACCACAGGCACGCCCTTGCCGCCGGTGATCTCCCTGACCCGGCTGGCGATGTCCTCGCGCGCGGTGACGATGGCGTGGTCGAGGCCGTGGGCCCTGGCGAGTTCCGCCTTCTCGTCGGTCGAGACCGTGCCGATGGTCGTCGCCCCGATGGCGCGCGCCCACTGGCAGGCGATCAGGCCGACGCCGCCCGCCGCAGCATGGAAGAGGATGGTCTGGCCCTTCTGCACGGGGAAGGTGCGGCAGAGCAGGTATTCCACCGTCATGCCCTTGAGCATCATGGCGGCGGCCGTCTTGTCGTCGACGCTGTCGGGGAGTTTCACCACGCGCGCCGCCGGGATCAGACGGGCTTCTGCATAGGCGCCGCCCTGCATGGGGTAGGCGACCCGGTCGCCGACGGCAAAGCCGCCGACGTCCGAACCGACCGCCTCGACCACGCCGGCGGCCTCCATGCCCAGGATGGCGGGAAGCTCCAGGGGGTAGAGCCCGCTCCTCTGATAGACGTCGATGAAGTTGAGGCCGATGGCGGTGTGGCGCAGGCGCAGCTCACCCGCGCCGGGATCGCCGACCGCGACATCCTCATAGACGAGCTTGTCGGGCCCGCCCGCCTCGTGAATCCGCACCGCCTTGACCATGCCGTCCTCCGTGAATGTCGCCAACGATATGGGCATCGTCCGCGAGAGGTCTATGCGCGACCCGCGCCTGCGAGCAGATCGGCCAGCGCCGAGGCCTCCGTCACCGGCAGCGAGCAGACCGGGCCGGTGCAGACATAGGCGGTCGCCTTGCCCTCGACCGCACCCTTGCCGGTGGCCGGATGGCCCGGGGGCAGGGGCGCGCCGTCGGCGATCACCTGGAGCACCAGGTCCATCCGCCCGGCCTTGTGGACCTCGGCGATCAGGGCGTCCGTCGCGGCCTCGCCGCGCCTTCCCGTGATCACAACCTGCACGGGTTCGTGGATCAGGTCCATGTTGAGCAGGAGCACGCCGTGGGCGAGCGGGTTCTGCACGACGTCGTCGGCGAAGGTGGCGCAGATCGCCTCGGCGCGCTGCCGGTAGCTCTCCTGCCCGGTCAGCAGCCAGAGGCGGGCGTTGACGCCGACCATGGTGCCGTTGCCGCTGGGCGTGGCGTTGTCGATGGCGGTGCGCGTACGCACGATCAGCGCCTCGGCATCGTCGGCGGTGAAGAAATAACCGCCGGCCTTTTCGTCCCAGTAGTGCGCATCGGCCACGGCGACCCAGGCGCGCGCCTTTGCGATCAGGCTGTCGTCGCCGCTTGCTTCGTGCAAAGCGAGCGCGGCATCGGCCATGGCGGCGTAGTCGTCGATCATGGCGACGGCCAGCGTCTTGCCGTCGCGTGCGCTGTGGTGCAGGCGGTCGCCATCGGCCATGGTGCCGGCGATGTGGTCGAAGGCCCGCTGAGCCGCAGAAACCCATGCCTTTTCGCCCATCGCCAGGCCGGCGCGCACCAGGGCGCGGATCATCAGGCCGTTCCAGTCGGCCAGCACCTTGTCGTCGAGGCCGGGACGCGGGCGCGGCGCGCGCACGTCGAAAAGGACCTCGCGCATCGGTGCGAGCTTCGCCTCGATGGCCGCGTCGGGTGCGGGCATGGCGAGACGGTTGAGGATGGTCTTGCCTTCCCAGTTGCCTTCAGGCGTGACGCCGTAGTGCATCTTGAAGAGATCGGTATCGTGGCCCTTGAGGGCCTCGTCGATCTGCGCCTCGCTCCAGACGTAGAAGGCGCCTTCCTCGCTGTGGCCATGGCCGTCGTCGCTGTCGGCATCGAGGCTGGAGCAGAAGGCGCCGTCGGCGGTCGTCATCTCGCGCTGGAGCCAGCCGACGGTCTCGGCGACACGCTGGCGGTAGAGCGGGCGGCCCGTGGCGAGCCACAACCGGGAGTAGTGTTCGATGAGCTGGCTGTTGTCGTAGAGCATCTTCTCGAAATGCGGCACCAGCCAGTGGGTATCGACGGAGTAACGCGCCCAGCCGCCGCCCAGGTGATCGTAGATGCCGCCCTCGGCCATGGCGTCGGCGGTGATGAGGACGGCGCGCGCGAAGCTGTCGCCGCGCCCCTTGCGGTGGGCGCGCCAGAGCAGGTCCAGGCCGGGAACATGGGGGAACTTGGGCGCATCGCCGATGCCACCGTGGGCGAGATCGACATGGCGCACCAGGGCGTCGGCCGCCTGGTCGGCGGCATCCGCGGGCAGGCCCGCGCCGGGCGTCTTGTCGGAGAGGCGGGTCAGCGCCTCGGCGATCGCGGCACGGTTCTGCTCCACCTTGTCCTTGCCGTTGCGATAGGTGTCCTCGATGGCGACCAGGACGTCGGTGAAGCCCGGCCGGCCGTAACGCGGCGTGGCGGGGAAGTAGGTGCCGCCCCAGAAGGGTTCGCCGTCGGGGGTGAGGAACATGGTCAGCGGCCAGCCGCCCTGCTGGCCCAGGAGGTGCAGCGCCGTCTGGTAGATGGCGTCGATGTCCGGGCGTTCCTCGCGGTCGACCTTGATGTTGACGAAGAGCCGGTTCATCTCCGCGGCGATCGCCGGGTTCTCGAAGCTCTCGTGGGTCAGGACATGGCACCAGTGGCAGGCGGCATACCCCACCGACAGCAGGATCGGCTTGTCGTTCTCGCGTGCGTGGGCGAGCACCTGCGGCCCCCAGGGCTGCCAGTTGACCGGATTGTCGCGGTGCTGATGGAGGTAGGGGCTGGTCTCGCGGTCGAGATTGTTGCGCTGGAAGTTCATGAACTCTCTTGGCCGGGGTGGGGCGCCGTTGCGCGGCAGGCCCTCGAACCCGTAACGTGGTCCGCCCGGCGCGGCGGCGCAACCGCCGCGCGCCGATTGCCGGCGACAAGGAGGCCCCGATGAAGGTGACGATCGAAATCGACTGCACGCCCGAGGAGGCGCGCGCGTTCATGGGCATGCCCGATGTCCGCCCGCTGCAGGAGGAGATCATGGCCGACATGAGGAAACGCATGCTGGAGGCGGCCAAGGCCTTCGAACCCGATCAGGTGCTCAAGACCTGGATGGGCGCCTCGGGCGAGAGCATGGAGCAGATGATGAAGTTCTGGACCCAGATGGCCGGTGCGGCACAGCGAAAGGACCAGGGGTGAGCGAGGTTGATGACGGTGCGGCGGGCGATCCGCCGCTCTATTACGCGCGGCACATCTTCTGCTGCACCAACACCCGCGCGCCGGGCCACCCGCGCGGCTGCTGCAACGAAAAGGGTGCCGAGCGCCTGCGCAACCATCTCAAGAAACGCGCCAAGGAGCTGGGGCTGAAGGACATCCGGGTCAACGCCGCGGGATGCCTCGACCGCTGCGAACTGGGTCCGACCATGGTGATCTACCCGGAAGGCGTCTGGTACAGCTACAAGGACGAGGCCGACCTGGAGGAGATCCTGCGGCGCCATGTCGCGGGCGGCGAACGGGTCGAGCGGCTGCTGCTGCGCCCTGAGGACGATCCTGCGTGAGGCCTTCGGGCCGGAAGGGGTGTTTCACGTGAAACACCGTCCCCTGCCATGACCATCTTTGCCCTTTCCAGCGCCCCCGGCCGGGCCGCGGTGGCGGTGATCCGCGTTTCCGGTCCCGCCGCGGCGGGCGCCCTGCGCGCGCTGACCGGACGGGAGCCGCCGGAGCCGCGCCATGCCGCCCTGCGGCGCATCGTCGATCCCGCCGACGGCACCCTGCTCGATGCCGCGCTGGTGCTGTTCTTTGCCGGGCCGCGCACGGAGACCGGCGAGGACATGGCCGAATTCCAGGTTCACGGCGGCCGTGCGGTGGTTTCCGGCGTGCTCGAGGCCTTGGCGCGCCTGCCCGGCCTGCGCCCGGCAGAACCCGGCGAGTTCACCCGCCGGGCCGTGGCCAACGGCAAGATCGACCTCACCGCCGCCGAGGCCGTGGCCGATCTGATCGACGCCGACACGACGCGCCAGCGCGCCCAGGCGCTCGCCGAAGCGGGCGGTGCGGCGGCGCGGCGCTACGACGGCTGGCGCGAGACCCTGATCGGCCTGATGGCCCGGCTGGAAGCGGCCATCGACTTTTCTGACGAGGACCTGCCCGCGGGCCTGCTCTCCGGCCTGGAGGGGGAGATGCTGGCGCTGGCGGCCGAGATCCGCGGCCATCTGGACGACGACGGCCGCGCCCAGCGGTTGCGCGAGGGCTTGCGTGTGGTGATCCTGGGGGCACCCAATGCGGGCAAGTCCAGCCTGCTCAACCGGCTCGCCCGCCGGGAGGCCGCCATCGTGGCCGAGGAGGCGGGCACCACCCGCGACATCGTGGAGGTCACCCTCGACATCGCCGGGTTTGCCGTGACGCTCTCGGACACCGCAGGGCTGCGGGAAGGGGCAGGCGCCGTGGAGGCGGAGGGCATGCGCCGCACCCGCGCGCTGGCTGGTGAGGCCGACCTGCGGCTGGTGCTGCTGGATGCGAGTCGCTGGGAGGAAAGCCGGGCCGCTGTTGCCGATCTGCTGGACGGCAGCCTGGTGGTCGCCAACAAGGCCGATCTGGCGGCACCGCCGTCGGATGCGG
>CALLQH010000277.1 GCA_938014945.1 uncultured bacterium
CGATCTGGCGCCCAAGGGCCGCAACGAGAACGGCAGCATGAGCTGGGTCAGGCTGCACGACGAGTACGGGTCTGCTGCCGGGGCCTGAGGACGGCGTTGCGGCGGGCCGCGTCAGCCCGCGATGTCCACATGGACGTGGTCATCGTGGCGTGCGGCCCGGCAACCCTGGAAACGCACGAGGGGGCCGGTGGCGCCAAGGCGTGCAGCCAGGTGCGGCTCCAGCAGGATCTTCCTGACGCCGATCTCCGCTCCGGGGCCGGCCAGCCAGCGCAACATGGCGCCGGTGCGGGGCGTCTCAAAGGCCCAGTAGGCGATGGGCGATGGCGCAAGGCCTGGGGCATATCCCGCCGCGCCCCTGTAGAAGAACGCCAGATCGACCTTGCGTCCGTCGCCGTGGCTGAGATGAGGCAGCAGGGGCATGCCTGTCGCCGACCTGGGCGAGCGGTGGAACCAGCGCGAAGGTGGCCGCCAGATAGATGGCGATGAAGGCTACAGGCCCCAGCCAGAGCCGTCCCGAAATGCCGAACCGCCTCCGCATCCAACGCGCGAACAGAGCGGCAAGCAGCAGAACCAATCCGCCGATCTGCGTGAGCAGGGTCAGCGCCGCGATGCTCAGCGCCCAGGCGATAAACTACGACACAGCGTGGCTGCGCGACGTAACCCGGGGTTGTGTCTCCGGTAAATCGTCCATGGCGGGGGCGTTCTTTCTTGAGCCTCTTTTGTTCCAGCCCTATATAGGCAGAGGGCATCCGTTCAACGTGTCGTAAGGAACAAGCATCATGGAACCGCGACTCAGCGTCGTCACGCTCGGTGTGGCGAACCTTCATCGCGCGCGCAGGTTCTATGAGGCGTTGGGCTGGAGGGTTGCATCCGAGGAACTCGCCTCGGAGATCGTGACCTTCAACCTCAATGGCATCGGCTTTGCTCTGTTCCCCGTGGATGAACTTGCCGAGGACGCAGAGGTGCTGCCCGAGGTGCCGGCCTTTCGCGGCGTGGCTCTCGCTCACAATGTCCGCACCAGGGAAGAGGTGGAACCCCTCCTGGAGGAGGCCGAACGCGCCGGTGGCCGTATCGTCAAGCATGGCAAGGATACGCCCTGGGGAGGGTTCGCCGGCTATTTCGCGGACCTTGATCACCACCTTTGGGAAGTCTGCTGGAATCCGCATTGCCCGCTCGCTGCCGACGGCAGCTTCCAATGGCGGAGTTGACCTTTCGTCCGTATTGAAGAACAGTCGTTACGCAACGACTGTTACGGAAGGCTCGGATGCCGCGCAGCGTCAATCAGGGCGAGCAGAGGGAGCGCATTGCCCGGGCGGCCTGGCTGGTGATCGGCGAGGTTGGTCTGGAGCGCGCTTCCCTGCGACAGATCGCACAGCGTGCTGACTGCACCACCGGCCTCCTGACGCACCTCTTTCCCGATCGTGAGACCCTGATCGCCCACGCGCTGGACGAGCAGGACCGGGTACTGGGCGCCATGCTCGAGCAGGCTGCGGCAGATGCGCCCGACGGGCGGGAGGCGATAGCGCGCAATCTTTTCGTCCAGTGCGCGGCCTACGATGGCCACGAACACGACGGCGTCCTGCTGCGCCGCTTTGCGGCGGCCCTCTCGGATGAGGCGGTCGCTACCGGATTGCGCAGCTTCTACGACAGGGCAGAGGCCGGACTGACCGCCCTGGTCGCCTCTGCACAAGCCGACGGCTCCTTCACCGCGCGGGGCCCTGCGGCGGAACTTGCCGAGCACCTGCAGCTGTTTGCCGACGGCATCTATGTCGCGGGCGTGGTGCGCCCGTCGCGTTATCCCAACGTGCGCCGGCGTGCGCTGATCGACCGTGAGATTGCACTTCTGGAGACATCCGAACCATGACCATCGAGCAACGTCTGGCCGACTGGGCCGCAAGCTGCGCCGCCGACCGCGCCCGCCGCGGCCTGCCGCCCGAGGCCTATACCTCCCCGGAACTCCTCCGGCTTGAGCAGGATCGGGTCTTCGGACATGGCTGGATCGTGGTTGCCCATGCCAGCGAGGTGGCCAGAGCCGGTGATTACGTGACCTTCGATGTCGCGGGGCATCCGGTGGTCGTTGTACGCGGGCGCGACGACGTGCTGCGGGCCTTTTCCAACGTCTGCCCGCACCGTTCGGCCCTGATTGCCAGGGATTGCGGCCACGCGAACTTCTTCACCTGTCCCTATCACGCCTGGAGCTACGACCTCACCGGGCGCCTGATGGGCGCGCCCCACATGGACCGGGATGCGCTGGGCGATATCCGCCTCAAGGAACTCCGCCTCGAACTCTGGCACGGCCTGGTCTTTGTCAATCTGGACAGCGATGCCGCGCCGCTGGCGCCGGCCCTTGCCGGCCTCGAACGCTGGATCACGCCGCAGCGGGTCGACGCGCAGAAGGTGATCCTGCGAGAGGACGTCCGCATGGCCTGCAACTGGAAGGTCCTGATCGAGAATTTCTGCGAGAGTTATCACGTCTTCTGCGTGCACAAGGCGACGCTGGAGGACAGCACGCCGACCAGCACCATCGAGAGCCGCCCCGGCGGTCCGGGTTTCAACCATCACACCATGCGTCTTGTCGGCGACGGCCAGCGGGTGATGGGCCAGCGCCTGGGCCTGGAGGGTGAGGATGCGGTGCTCAACCATCTGGTCTGCATCTTTCCCGCCATGGCCTTCAGCATGACGCCGGGTCATGCGCTCTGGGTTTCGGTCATGCCCGATGGGCCCGATCATCTGCGGGCGCGCATGTGGCAGACCGCGATGCCCGATGCCGCAACCGGAGAGGTATCGGCCAAACACAGCCGGGCGGCCAACGACCTGCTGCATCGGTTCATGGGCGAGGACAAGGCCGTGATCGAGGGGCTTCAGAGGGGCCTGGCCGCCGGTACCGGCAACCGCGCACCGCTGCATCCCTGGGAAGCGACCAACTGGGAGTTTGCCCTTGGCCTGCTCGACAGGCTCGGTCTGCAGGACGCCGCCGGCGAGCTCCGCGCCGTCTGAGCGCCTTGACGATCCTACTCCGGCGGCAGGATGGCGCCGGTCTGCTCGACAATTCGGGTGTAGTGCTCGGGGCGGCGGTGGTAGGCGAAGTTGAAGATGTCGCGCTTGTAGTCGGCGCTGAGGTCAAGGTTGCACTTGTGCACGATGACCTCGTCGCCGATCGAGCTGCACATCGCCACGACCTCGCCCGAGGGCGCGACGATCATGCTCTGGCCGATCATGTTGTAGCCTTCCTCCAGGCCCGCCTTGGCCACGCCCACCGCCCAGGTGGCGTTCTGGTAGCAGCCGGCCTGGAATGAGAGCTGGTTGTGCAGGAGCTGGAGCGCGTCGAGGTCGTAAGGATCGCCCAGGCCGACCGGCGTGTTGTAGCCGCAGAACACCATCTCCACGCCTTGCAGCCCCATACAGCGCCAGGTCTCCGGCCAGCGGCGGTCGTTGCAGATCGCCATGCCGCAGATCGTGCCGAAGGCGCGGTAGACCGGGAAACCCAGATCGCCGACCTCGAAATACTTCTTCTCAAGGTGCTGGCCCGGCCGGTCGAGCACCTCGTGGTGGCCGGGAATGTGGATCTTTCGGAACTTGCCGACGATCTCGCCGCGTTTGTCGACGATGATCGCGGTGTTGTAGCGGTGCTTGGTCGCACCGTCCCAGACAAGCTCCGCGTAGCCGAGGTGGAAGCCGATGCCGAGCTTCTTGGCCTCTTCGAACAGCGGCATGGTCGCCGCGTTGGGCATCTCCTTCTCGAACCAGCTGTCGATCTCGTCCTCATCCTCGATCGCCCAGCGCGGCCAGAAGGTGGTGAGCGCCAGCTCGGGATAGACGACCACGTCGACGCCCCAGTCGGCAGCCTCGCGCATCATGGCGATCAGGCGCTTGACCACCGCCTCGCGGGACTCGTCCCGGGCGATGGGTCCAAGCTGGGCGGCGGCGACCTTGATCGTTCGGGACATCGACAACTCCTGCGGTTCCGGTGATGGTGCGCGGCGAGCGTGGCATACTTCCGCCCGCTGCTAGAAGGGGCATCCGTTGAGCCAGCGCATTCTCGTCATCAATCCCAACAGCAACACCGGCGTCACCGCCGCCCTCGACCGGGTGGTCGAGAGCCTGCGCTTCGCCGACGGCCCGCAGATCGCCTGCGTGACGCTGGAGGAGGGGCCGTTGGGTATCGAGACCCAGCGCCATGTCGATCAGGTGGTCGGTCCGCTCTGCGCCCTGATCGCACGCGAGGACAATTCCAGCGCCGCCTTCGTCATCGCCTGCTTCGGCGATCCCGGCCTCGACTCCGCCAAGGAGGTGACCGCCCGCCCGGTCTTCGGCATCTGTCAGGCCGGCATCACCACGGCGCTGAACCACGGCGAGAAGGTCGGTATCCTCACCAACATCGCCGCCGACGTGAATCCGGGCCTGCGCCACATGCGCACTCTGGGCCTGGAGAGCCGCATTGCCGGCATCGAACCCATCGGTATTCCCGTGACCGGTCTTGAAGAGGCCGAACCCTCACGCCGCGCGCTCATGGCCGCTGCCTGCCGCCTGAAGGAGAAGGGCGCCGAGGTGCTCGTTACCGGCTGCGCGGGCATGACGCCCTACAAGGGCGACATCGAATCGGCAAGCGGCCTTGCCGTCATCGATCCGACTCACGCCGCGGTCGGCATGGCGCTTGCCGCCGTGCGCGCCGTCTGAACCCATCCCGAACGGAGACGACCACCATGCCCAGCCCCGAACTGCTGGCCCTCAATGCGGCTCTGCGCGAACAGACCGCGGCGACGCCGCTTGACCTCTCGTGGGAGGAACAGCGCGCCGGCTACGAAACGTTCGGCGACCTCTATCCTGCTGATCCGCAGGCCGCTTCCTCCACATTGTCCCTGGGTGGCGCGCCCGCGGTGCGATTCGCCGGACCCGATGCCGATACCAGCCGTGCGGTGCTCTACTTCCACGGCGGTGGCTACTGCGTCGGCGGCATTGTCACCCACCACGCCATCACCTCGCGCATCGCGCTGGCGGCCGGATGCGCGGTCTATGCCCTGGATTACCGCCTGGCGCCCGAACACCCGTTCCCGGCTCCGGTCGAGGATGCGGTCGCGGCCTATCGCGGACTGCTCGACAGCGGTCTGAAACCCGGAGCGATCGTCTTCGCCGGCGATTCCGCGGGCGGCGGGCTGACCGTTGCGGCGATGCTTGCCGCCCGCGAGGCCGGACTGCCCATGCCCGCGGCGGGCGTGCCGATTTCCCCCTGGGTGGATCTGACGGGCGAACTCGGCTGGCGCGACATGGACGCCGCGGTCGATCCCATGGTGCGCCACGGCGACCTCGACCGCCTGACGGAGGCCTACATGGCCGGCGGCGATCCGCGCCATCCCCATGCCGCGCCGGCACACGGCGATCTTTCCGGTCTGCCGCCGCTTCTCATCCAGGTCGGCACCGCCGAAATCCTGCTGCCCGACGCCCGTATCCTTGCCGAGCGTGCCCGGGCCGCCGGGGTCGCTGTGATCCTGGAGGAGGAGGAACAGGCGCCCCACGTCTGGCATCATTTCGTGCCGACGATTCCCGAGGCCGTCACCGCCATCGACCGCATCGGCGCCTTCGTGCGCGAACACACCCTCTGAAGCGAAAGCAGACGCCATGATCAGCCCGCAGATGCAGGAACAGATCGCCATCCTTACCCAGGCCGTGACGCCGCTGGACGCCACCTGGCCGGAGCGGCGTGTCGCCTACGACGCGCTGGGCGAGGTCTATCCCGCGCTGGAGGACGTGACGCGTGAGGAGATCGATCTTGGGGGGATCCCCACGGTGCGGTTCACGCCGCCCGGCGTCGATAGCGAGCGCGCCATTCTCTATTTCCATGGCGGCGGTTACTGCATCGGCTCGACGCGCAGCCACGCGATGATCGTTACCCGTCTCGCCAAGGCGGCGGGATGCGCGCTTTACTTCCCACTCTACCGCCTGGCGCCCGAGCACCGCTTTCCCGTGCCCGTGGAGGATTGTTTCACGGCCTGGAAGGGTCTGCTGGCTACGGGGCTGGCGCCCGAACGTGTCTCTTTTGCCGGGGATTCCGCGGGCGGCGGACTGTGTTTCTCGATCATGCAGATGGCGCGGGACCGGGGCGTCGCATTGCCCGCTTGCGCCGCGGCGATCTCGCCCTGGTCGGATATGGAAGGCGTGGGCACCTGGCGCGCCGGCGATCCCGAGCGCGACGCCTTCCTGCTGCCGGCCGAACTGGAACTGTTCGTCGACGGCTTCCTCGACGGCATGAACCTACGCCATCCCATGGCGGCGCCGATGTACGGCGCCTGCGACCGCCTGCCGCCGGTGCTGATCCAGGTCAGTGCCAGCGAGCTGCTCTACGACGATGCGGTGCGCCTTTCCGCGGCGATCGAAACGGCGGGCGGCTCGGTGGAGATGCAGGTGGCGGAGGAGGGGACACCCCACGTCTGGCACCACATGGTGCCCGAGGTTCCCGAGTCGGTGGAGGCGATCGAAGCCGCCGGCGCCTTCATGGCGCGCCACACGATCTGAAAGGAGCCTGAAAAAAGGCGCGGGCCGGAACGTTGCTTGGGGGACGTTCCGGCCCGCTGTGCCGGGGTAAGGGGTCGAGCGCGTATGTCCCTAAACCCAGGCATTCCTTGCGCCGCAGGGCGGCGAATAGACATCCTCGTCGAGAAACGAGAGATAGGCCTCCAGTGCGGAGGAAACCAGATCCTGCTGTGTGCGTCCGCCGCGAACTGCCGCGACGCGCATGCGCAGGTGAAGCTCGGCAGGTACGCGGGCATGAACCTGATGCCGCGGGCTGCCGTCCTTGCGCGCTCGGGCCACCGGAAGCGGCCGTGGGCGCGGTAACTCGATACAACGGGCGCCACCTTGATGCGCGTTCGGATCGGGAGACGCGGCCGGAGGCTCCCGGCGGATCAGGGCATCGGCAAACGAGGTAACACTACCGCCGCGGGATACACCCGAGGGCTCCGTCTGTGCGCTGGGCTTTGCTTCGCCCTTGCGGGCAAGGAGACCCGCGTGCAGTGCGGCACTGGTGCTAGTCATACTGCGCTCCCTCTGCCTGCTCAATAGCTCTGAGCTTCGATACGCCCGCGCCGTCCGAAGGGCTGGGTCGGCCGCAGACCTTCCGGCGCGATAGGATTGGGTATGGTTACTCCCTGCTGCGGTGTTGCCACATCATGCAGCCCGCCGGGCAATGCCACAACATGCCTGCGCTGCAAACGATCGTGAATATAGCCCCAAAGCGCCTGAATCTCCTTCGCCGAGGCCGATTCCGGCTCGGTTTCCATCACCGTACGCCCATCGATCATGCTTGCGGCGAAGTTCACGCGATGGTGAACCGTGGTCGGAGCGACCGTGCCATGCTGCGACAGGGCGACTGCTGCCTGCCCGGTGATGCGCGCCCGGGCGGTCGCGCCGTTCAGGACGAAGATCATCGCCTTGCCGCGCGCCTCCAGGATATCGACTGTGGCGCCGACGGCACGCAGATCATGCGGGCTGGGTCGGGTAGGGAGCACCACCAGATCCGCATAGGCGACGACTTCGGAGATGGCGCGGGTGACGGCCGGGGGCGTGTCGATGACGATCAACCGGAAGCCCTGCTCACGCAGCCGGGTGAGATCGTCGCGCAGGCTGGTCAGGGAAGACTGCACAAAGGCCGGTTCGCTTGCCTCACGGGCGTTCCACCAGTGGGCGAGGCTGCCCTGGGGATCGGTATCGATGACCGCAACCGGGCCATGTCCGCTGCGCTCGGCTTCCACGGCGATGTGGCCCGAGATCGTGGTCTTGCCGGAGCCGCCCTTCTGGGAGGCGACGACGATAATGCGCATGGGCTGGAGCATCACAGCGCCTCCGCCGGATGCGAGAGCGACACAAGATCCTGTCGGAAGGCTTGGATGGTATGGGCCATGACTTACTCCCTTCGGTGGCCCCGCTACCTGTCCCTCTGTGGGGGCTTCAGGCCGGAGGCTTTGCGTCCCGTCGTTTCCGACGGTTTGCCTTTTCGAGGAGCCGAGGATCGGCTTCCCGGTGGAACAAACGTTCCATAGATGCCAATTTGGGTGAGTCCCCAACGGGTTGCAAGTGAATGTGCAGCAAATGTGATGATGCGCACATCGCCTTGCGACCCTCGTCATAAGGTCGATTTCATGGTTCGGATCATCGTTTTCACGGCTGCGCTCGTGGTGGCCGCAGGCCTGCTGACCTGGCTGATCGACGGTTATTTCGCCGCCGGCGGCATCGACCTTGGGGTACACGGATTTGTGGCGACGTTCCTGTGTCTGGTGCTGGTGCCGGCCACGACCATCGTTCTGATGCGGCTTCTGCGCATCAGCCAGGACAAGGGCTTCGATGAGCGCGCCGACACCTATGCCCGGGACCACGGTCACCGCAACGATCAGCCCTGAGCGGCGTTGCGCGGTCTCGGTGCGCCGTGCCACAAGGGTGAAGGTTCGATGCAGCAAGGGGTTGCCACGATGAGGCTGCGATGGCTCTGTCTGCCGGTGTTGTTTCTGGCGATGTCGGCTGCGCGTGCCGAACAGCCGACCTGGGGCGCCTTTCTCGAGGGCGTCTACGAGCAGGGCCGCAGCGAGGGCATCAGCAATGCCGTGCTGATCGAGGCTCTGGGAAACCTGAAACCGCTTGATCGTGTCCTGGAGCTTGACCGCCGCCAGCCGGAAGGCACGGTGACCTTCGAGGAATACATGGCCTCGCGGGTTCCGCCCGAGCTGCTGGCCGAGGCCCGGCGGCGTTACGAGGAGGATCTGCCCCTGCTGACCGCCATCGGTGCGCGTTACGGGGTCGATCCCGAGTACATCGTGGCGCTGTGGGGGCTGGAGACCCGTTTCGGGACCTATACCGGCGGCTTCGACGTGGTCAACTCTCTGGCCACGCTCGCCTGGGATCCGCGCCGCAGCGACTATTTCCGCGCCGAACTGATGCGCGCCCTGCACATCCTCGATCAGGGCCACATCGACCATGCCGACATGAAGGGGTCCTGGGCAGGGGCGATGGGTCAGTGCCAGTTCATGCCCTCCAGCTTCATGAGTTACGCGGTGGACTGGGACCTCGACGGCCACAAGGACATCTGGACGACGCGCGGCGACGTCTTTGCCTCTGCCGCCAATTATCTTTCCAGCGTCGGCTGGCGTCAGGGGCTGCCCTGGGGCGGCCCGGTGACGCTGCCTGCCGGGTTCGATGCCGGTCTTGCGGGCAACCGCAACACCCTGCCGCTTTCCCAGTGGCAGGCGATGGGTGTCGCCTTCGTCGGCACGCCGCCGCAGGTCGGTGGCGGCGAGGAGGCCTCGCTGATCCTGCCCGGCGGCCCCGGCGGACCGGCCTACCTGGTGTTCGACAACTACCGCGCCATCATGAAGTGGAACCGCTCGGACTACTTCGGCATGTCCGTGGTCACCCTTGCCGATGCCATAGCCGGCAGTTAGAGTTGCCCGACCACAAGATATGGCGGATCGGCAGGGTATGAACGCTCCATTTCGTGGAATCACGATGGCGATTGGAGTGTCAGTCCTGCTGATGCTTGGCGCCTGTGCGGAGACGCAGTTCGCTGCGACCGTCGTCAAGGACATCACGCCCGATCAGCCTGCCGGCACCTACAAGGTCGGCAATCCCTATCAGATCAACGGCGTCTGGTACTACCCGGCCGAGGATCCCTATTACGATCAGGATGGCATCGCCTCGTGGTACGGCGAGCCGTTCCACGGCAGGCAGACGGCCAACGGCGAAATCTACGACATGAACGACCTGACGGCGGCGCACAAGACGCTGCCGATGCCGGTCTATGTGCGCGTCACCAATCTCGACAACGGCCGCTCGCTGGTGCTGCGGGTCAACGACCGCGGGCCCTTCGTCTCCGGACGCATCATCGATGTTTCGCGTCGCGCGGCGCAGCTTCTGGGCTTCCAGCAGCAGGGCACGACGCGGGTGCGCGTGCAGGTCGTCGATCCCGAGACGGGGATCGAGTATGCCGCACAGGATCCCAACGCCCCGGCCGACAGCACGCCCACGGAGGCCGAAGTGGCGCTGACCAGCACCGAGACGGTGGGCGGCATCTTCGTCCAGGCGGGTGCCTTCGGCGATGCCAACAACGCCCAGAAGGTGAGCGACAGCCTGGTCGCCATCGGCCATGTGCAGATCTTCCGTGTCGTGCTCGGCGACACGCCGCTCTACCGCGTGCGCCTTGGCCCCTATCCCACGGTGCAGGAGGCCGAAGCGGCGCGTATCATGGCTGCCTCTCGCGGTTATCCCGAGGCGGTGGTGGTGATCGACGAATGATGTCCGGTGGTGCCTGCCTGGCTGGCCAGGGTCTTCGGAAACGGCCAGAATTCGGCCAAGGTCTGGTGCCAAAAGGGTCATCCGCTTGCGCCAGGCGCAGCCCAGTTTCCCCGGGGAGGATCATGTCTCTAGTTCGTTACGTCTCATCCACGCTGGTGCTTCTGGCGTTCGGCCTTGTTCTGGCGCATCCCGCACGCGCCTACGAGACCGCCGCAGCGCAGGCGATCCTGATCGATGCCGACACCGGTGCCGTGCTTTTCGAGAAGAACGCCGACGAGGTCACCTTTCCCTCGTCAATGACCAAGCTGATGACGATGTACCTGGTGTTCGAACACCTCGCGGACGGCTCGCTGAGCCTGGACGACGAACTGCCTGTCAGCGAAAAGGCCTGGCGCATGCAGGGCTCCAAGATGTTCGTCGAGGTCGGCAACAGCGTGCGGGTGGAGGACCTGATCCGCGGCGTCATCGTGCAGTCGGGCAACGACGCGACGGTGGTCCTGGCAGAGGGACTGGCAGGTTCCGAGGAGGCCTTCGCCGTCGAGATGACCGAGACGGCCCACGAGCTGGGCATGACCAACACGGAGTTCCGCAACGCCTCGGGCTGGCCCGATCCCGAACACGTCACCACGGTGCGCGATCTGGCGATCCTGGCGCAGCGCGAGATCGCGGATTTTCCGCAGTTTTACCACTACTACGCCGAGGAAGTGTTCGTCTGGAACGACATCGAGCAGCACAACCGCAACCCGCTGCTCTACAACACGCCCGGCGCCGACGGCCTGAAGACCGGCCACACCGAGGCTGCCGGTTACGGCCTCGTCGCCTCGGCCGAGCGTGACGGCCGCCGCCTCATCCTCGTCATCAACGGCACCGCCAGCACGCAGGAGCGCGCCAGCGAAGGCCAGCGGCTGATGGAATACGGCTTCCGCGAGTTCGAGACCTACGATCTCTTCGCCCAGGACGAAGCCGTCAGCGACGCCGAGGTCTGGATGGGCGAAGCCGATACCGTGCCGCTGGTCCTGCAGGAGCCGCTGTCGCTGACCATGTCGCGCTCGGCGCGCAAGGAGATGGAGGTGAAGGTGGTCTACGACGGTCCCGTGCCCGCGCCGATCGCGGCCGGCCAGCCGATCGCCCAGCTCGTCATCACCGCACCCGACATGCCGACGGTGGAGCGCCCGCTGCTTGCGGCCGAGGCGGTGCCGGAACTTTCCCTGTTCAGCCGTCTGGGTGCCTCCATCGGTTATCTGGTCTTCGGTCCTCCGGCGGCGCCGTGAGCCGCGGCCGCTTCATCACGCTGGAAGGCGGGGAAGGGGCGGGCAAGTCGACGCAGGTGCGCCGTCTGGCGTCATGGCTCGAGGAGCGCGGCATCGAGGCCGTGGTGACCCGCGAACCCGGTGGGTCTCCCGGCGCCGAGGCGATCCGCGCCCTGCTGGTGAGCGGTGAGACCGACCGCTGGGATGCGGTCACGGAGACCATGCTGCACTTTGCCGCCCGGCGCGATCACCTGCGGGTGACCGTGTTGCCCGCGCTGGAGCGCGGGGCCTGGGTCATCAGCGACCGGTTTGCCGATTCCACGCGGGCCTATCAGGGCATCGTCCAGGGGGCGGGCAAGGATGTCGTCGAGCGGCTTTATGCCCTGGCCGTGGGCGACCTGCGCCCGGACCTGACCCTGGTGCTGGATCTGCCTGTGGCCACGGGGCTGGCGCGCGCGGCCGATCGCGGCGGCGACAACCGCTACGAACGCATGGGCACGGCCTTCCACGAGCGTCTGCGCACGGCTTTCCTGGAGATCGCCGCGGGCGAGCCCGAGCGCTGCGTCGTGGTCGATGCCGACGGGCCGTTGGAAGCGATCAGCGAACGTATCGCCGCTGCCGTCTCGGAGCGCCTGCTGTGAGTGCCGCAGAGGAGGCGGCCGATCCCCGCCTGCACGAGGACCATCCCGACACGCTGGCACCCGCGCCGCGCGCCAATCCGCGCCTGCTGGGCCATGGCGAGGCCGAGCAGCGCCTGGCGGACGCCGCGGCCTCCGGCGCGATCGCCGGGGCCTGGCTGATCGGCGGACCCGCGGGCATCGGCAAGGCGACGCTTGCCTACCGCCTGGCGCGGCATCTGCTGGCGGGACCTCAGGCGGGCGGGCTGTTCGGCGAAACAGCGCAAGATAGCCTGGCGTTGGACGAATCCGACCCGGTGTTCACCCGCGTCGCCACCGGCGGCCATGGCGACCTGCTCAGCATCCGCCTCGGCGTCAACGAAAAGACCGGCAAGAAACGCACCCTGATCGATGTCGACAGCGTGCGCCGCATGGCGCCGTTTTTCCACCAGTCGGCGGGCGAGGGGGGCTGGCGCTTCGCCCTGATCGACGGCGCCGAGCTGATGAGTACGGCCGCGACCAACGCCGCCCTGAAGCTGATCGAGGAACCACCGCCGCGCTCCGTCGTGGTGCTGGTGAGCCACGCGCCGGCGCGCCTGCTGCCGACCATCCGTTCGCGCTGCCGCAAGCTTTACCTCCAGCCGCTGGCGACCGATCAGGTGGAACTCCTGCTTGCCGACTACCTGCCGGATGTCGATCCCGCCGACCGGGCCGTCCTGGCGCGTCTGGCCGAGGGCAGCCCCGGCCGCGCGCTGGAACTGGATGCGCTGGGCGGCGTCGAACTTTACCGTGAACTCGTCGGCACGCTTGCCAGCCTGCCGCATCTCGATGCCGAACGGCTGCACGGCTTTGCCGAGAAGATGGGCCGTTACGGCAACGAGCAGGCGTGCGGCACGGTGCTGGAATTCCTCTCGGCCTGGCTCGCGCGCCTGGTGCGCTCCAGCGCAGGCAATGAGACGCCCGCGGCCTATGTCGCCGGCGAAGCCGAACTGCTGGCGCGTTTTGCCGCCTTGCCCGGCCTTGCACGGTGGGTGGACGTATGGGAAAAGACGGCCCGCCTCCGGGAGAGGGCAGAAAGCCTCAATCTGGACCGCAAGCAGGTCCTTCTGGCCGTCTTCGGCGCCCTGCAGGCCGCCGCCCGCCCCTGAAGGCTCAACGACGCTACGGTCCCGAGGAGAGCCCTGGCATGTCCGGGAAGCCCACCTACTACGTCACGACGCCGATCTACTACGTGAACGACAACCCGCACATCGGCCATGCGTACACCACGCTGGCCTGCGATGTGCTGGCCCGTTTCATGCGTCTGGACGGCCACGACGTGATGTTCCTGACGGGGACCGACGAACACGGCCAGAAGGTCGAAAAGGCCGCCCAGGCGGCCGGCGTCGACCCGCAGACGTTCTGCGATCGCGTCTCAGAAAATTTCCGCATCCTTGCGGAAACAATGAATTTTTCCATCGACGACTTCATCCGCACGACGGAGCCGCGCCACGAGCGATCGGTCCAGGCGCTGTGGACGAAGCTGGTCGAGGCCGATCAGATCTACCTTGATGCCTACGAGGGCTGGTACGCCGTGCGCGACGAGGCCTTCTATGCCGAGGACGAGCTCACCACGGGTCCGGACGGCCAGAAGCTCGCGCCCTCGGGCGCGCCGGTGGAGTGGGTGAAGGAGCCGAGTTACTTCTTCCGCCTGTCGGCCTGGCAGGACCGGCTGATGGAGCTCTACGAGAGCCGGCCGGACTTCATCATGCCGGAATCGCGGCGCAACGAGGTGATGAGCTTCGTGAAGTCGGGCCTGCGCGATCTTTCGGTCTCGCGCACCAGCTTCACCTGGGGCGTGCCCGTGCCGGGCGACCCTGAGCACATCATGTATGTCTGGATCGACGCGCTGACCAACTACATCACGGCGGCAGGATATCCCGATCAGGAGGGCGAGAGCTTCCGCAAGTGGTGGCCCGCCATCCACCTGATGGGCAAGGACATCCTGCGCTTCCACGCGGTCTACTGGCCGGCCTTCCTGATGGCCGCCGGCATCGAGGTGCCGCGGCGCGTCTATGCCCACGGCTGGTGGACGCGCGAGGGCCAGAAGATCTCCAAGTCCCTGGGCAACGTCATCGTGCCCTCCGACATCGTGACGCAGTACGGCCTCGATCAGGTGCGCTATGCGCTGCTGCGCGAGGTGAGCTTCGGCAACGACGGCGATTTCTCCCATCGCGGCGTCGTCCATCGCACCAACCACGATCTCGCCAACGAATACGGCAACCTGGCCCAGCGCGTGCTCTCGATGATCGGCAAGAACTGCGACGGCAAGGTGCCCGAACACGGCGCCTTCACCGCCGAGGACGAGGCGCTGCTCGATCAGGCCCGCGGCCTGCTGGCGGTGGTGCGCGGTCATCTGGACGTCCAGGCCTTTCACCTGTCGCTGCAGGCGATCTGGGATGTGGTCGGCGAGGCCAACCGCTATGTCGACGTCCAGGCGCCCTGGACCCTGAAAAAGACCGATCCGGCGCGCATGGCGACGGTGCTCTACGTGCTGGCCGAGACGATCCGCCATCTTGCCCTGCTGACCCAGCCGGTGATGCCGGATTCTTCGGCAAAACTGCTGGATCAGCTTGCGATTCCGGCCGATGAGCGCACGTTCGAGGCGCTGGGCGAGGGTTTTGCCCTCAAGCCGGGCACGGAGCTTCCCAAGCCCCAGGGCGTTTTCCCGAGGTACCAGGAGGAAGAGCAGGGGGCTGCCTGATGCTCGTCGACAGCCATTGCCATCTTGATTTCGCCGATTTCGTCGAGGATTTCGACGGCGTGCTGAGCCGCGCCCGTGATGCGGGCGTCATGACCATGCAGACCATCTGCACGCGCATGACGACCTTCGAGCAGGTCCGCGCCCTGGCGCACGCCCATGACGACCTGTGGTGCTCGGTCGGCGTTCATCCCCACAATGTGGAGAGCGAGGGCGTCGTGGCCGCGGCCGATCTGGTTGCAAAGGCCGCCGACCCGAAGGTGATCGGTATCGGCGAGACCGGCCTCGACTTCTTCTACGACCACAGCCCGCGCGAGGAGCAGAAGGCGAGCTTCCGCGAGCACATCGCCGCCAGCCGGGAAACCGGCCTGCCTCTGATCGTGCACACCCGCGAGGCTGACGACGACACCATGGACATCCTGGAGGAGGAGATGGGGAAGGGCGCCTTCCCGGGCCTCATCCACTGCTTCACGTCCTCGGCCGAGCTGGCGCGCCGCAGCCTGGCGATCGGCTTTTCCATCTCGATCTCGGGCATCGCCACCTTCAAGAGCGCCCAGGACCTGCGCGACACGATCCTGGACGTGCCGCTCGAGCGTCTGCTGGTGGAGACGGATGCGCCATACCTGGCGCCGGTGCCCAAGCGCGGCAAGCGCAACGAGCCCAGTTTCGTCAAACATACGGCTGCGCTGGTGGCCGAACTTAAAGCTGTTTCTGAGGAAGAGATTGCCGCCGTCACGACGGATAATTTCTTTAACCTCTTCAGCAAGGCAACGCGGCCAAGCCTCTGAAATGAAAGCAATCATTCTCGGCTGCGGTCCTTCCGCCGGCGTGCCCCAGCTTGGCGAGACCTATCCCGAGGGGATGCTTGAGGATCCGCGCAACCACCGCACCCGATCCTCGATCCTGGTCGAACACGACGGCACGCAGATCCTCGTCGATACGTCGCCGGATCTGCGACAGCAGCTTCTGCGCCACGACATCTCGCGGCTGGACGCGGTGTGTTTCACCCATGCCCATGCCGACCACTGCCACGGCATCGACGACCTGCGGCGCATCTGCCGCATCATGGACAGCGCCATTCCGGCCTATGCCAATGCGGCCTGCATGGAAGAACTGCAGCAACGCTTCGGCTATGTCTTCGAGCCCAACGACCCGCGCTACGGCTGGTATGCGCCGCAGCTGCTGCCCAACACGGCCGCCACGGCGCCGTTCACGGTCGGCCCGGTGACGGTGACGCCGTTCGCCCAGGACCACATCGTGATGGAAACCCTGGGCTTCCGCTTCGATGCCGGCGGCGCCTCGGTGGCCTACAGCACCGACCTCAAGCACCTGGACGACCGCGGCTTCGACGTCGTTTCCGGCATCGACCTCTGGATCGTCGACTGCCAGAACCTGACCGGGAACCCGATCCACAGCGATCTCGCGCGCACGCTGGGCTGGATCGAGCGGGCCAAGCCGAAACGCGCCGTGCTGACGCACATGAGCCAGGACATGATCTGGACCGACGTCGATGCCCGCACGCCGGCCCATGTGACTCCGGGGTGGGACGGTATGGAGATCGTGCTGGGAGCGTAAGCCGCAGTTTGGCTGGCTATAGCCGATCGCATACTTTCCATAATATATATTATACGACTTCGCACACAACTCAGGCAGGCCCGGGATGGGCCCGTCGGACCGCCCCTCAGTCGACGTAAGCGATCGCCTCAATCTCGACGAGCAGCTCCGGCACGGCCAGACGTTCGACACCGATCAGGGTGTTGGCCGGCAGATGCGCCTCGCCGAAGAAGGCCTTGTTGGCTTCGACGAGCCCGGCGATGTGATCCTCCTGGCGGTAGCCCACGACATAGGTCGTGATCTTCACGACGTCGGATGGCTTGGCCCCGACGGAGGCCAGCCGATGACGCAGGTTCTCGAGCACGGCCCTGGCCTGGGCGACGACATCGTTGCCGCCCTGAAGCTTGCGGTGCTCGTCGTAGGCGATCTGACCGGCGATGTAGACCGCGCGGCCGCCGCTGGCCGTGACGACATGGTGGTAGCCGCGCGTGCTGTAGGCGCCTTCCGGATTGCTTCTCTCGATCGTCATGCTGTTCTCCTTGCGGGTCATGCTGGTGGCGGTTCGCGGAAACCCCATGCTCCGGGAGAGCGCGCTGAGGTACAAGCATGGACCTGATCTTGATCGGAAGATGCCGGAGCGATGGCCACTACCCTGCCCCTTGCCTCCTTTGACTGTTTCTCTGACGTGCCCTTCGGTGGCAGCGTCGCCATGATCGTTTCGGATGCGGCTGGCCTCGATGAGGCGACCATGCGTCGTATGGCGCGGGAATTCGCCGCCCCGGCGACCTGCTTCATTCAGCAGGTCTTTGACGATGCGGTGCATGTCCGCTTCTTTTCACCCGTCGCCGAACTGCCGATGTGCGGCCACGGCACCATGGGCCTCTTCACCAAGCTGCTGGCCGACGGCGAACTGTCCTGGAAAGATGCGGACCGCCGCAGGGCAACGCTGGTGACACCGATCCGTGCTTCGGCGGTCGATCTGATCCGCATGGCCGATGACCGGCCTCGCGTGCTGCTGGATCTGAAGCTTCCGGCTTTCGAAGCTGCGGACGTCGATCCAGAGACGCTTGCGGAGTTGCTCGGCACGACACGCGCGGCGTTCGACAATTCCCTGCCGCTGGAAACCGCAGGCGCCGATTTTGTCCATCTGCCCGTGGCGATGGCTTCCCTGGAGGCACTGTCCTCCCTGCGGCCGAATTTCGCCGCTCTCGGGCGCTACTGCATCGAGCGCGGCATCGGCACGGTGATCGCTTACTCCATGCAGCCGGCCGATGCCTCGGCGGCGTGGCGCTGTCGGGACTTCTGCCCGGCGGTGGGCGTCGATGAAGCCCCGGCCGTGGGCACCAGCAATGGCGCCCTTGCCTGTTACCTGGTGCGCCACGGCGTCCTGCGGCCCGATGCGGGCGGGCGGATCGCCGTCCATGCCGAACAGGGCCTGGAGGTCGGCCGCCCCAGCCGTATTCATGTCGAGATGGAGGTTATGGCCGGTGCCGCCATTGCCGTCCGGGTCGGCGGCATGGCCACGCGCATCATCAGCGGCAGTGTCGCCATCGCCGGTTGAGCGGCGCGCGCGGCGCGGCTAGCTTGGGCCATGACGACGCATGATCCGGCCGCCGACGGCGGCGACGCACCCCTCGCCCGCCTGCTGGCCATCATGGCCCGGCTGCGCGATCCCGAACACGGCTGTCCCTGGGACGTCGAGCAGGATTTCCGCACGATCGCGCCCTATACGATCGAGGAAGCCTACGAGGTCGCCGACGCCATCGAGAAAGGCGATTTCCCGCACCTGAAGGACGAACTGGGCGATCTGCTGTTCCAGGTCGTGTTCCACGCCCGCATGGCGCAGGAGGCCGGCCACTTCGCGTTCGACGACGTCGCCGCGGGCATCGCCGACAAGATGATCCGCCGTCATCCCCATGTCTTTGCCGACCAGACGGGGATCGACGATGCCGCGGCCCAGACCGTCAACTGGGAAGCCCAGAAGGCTGCCGAGCGGGAGGCCGCCGCCGCCCGCGATGGCCGCCGTCCTTCCGCGCTGGACGGCGTCACACCGGGCCTGCCCGCCCTCACCCGTGCCGCCAAGCTGCAGAAACGCGCCGCGCGCGTGGGCTTCGACTGGCCCGATGCCGCTCATGTGGTGGCCGACGTCGAGGGAGAGTTCGACGAGCTGAAGGCCGAGATGGCCGCGGGCTCGCCCCACGACCGGCTGGAGGACGAGATGGGCGACCTGCTCTTCACGGTCGTCAATCTGGCGCGCCACCTTGGCGTCGATCCCGAAAGCGCCCTGCGCCGCACCAACGCCAAGTTCGAGCGCCGCTTCCGCCATGTCGAGGACGGTCTGGCCCAGGAAGACCGCACCACGCAGGAGGCCACGCTGGAGGAAATGGATGCCCTGTGGCGTCAGGCCAAGGAACATGAACGGCGCTGAAGGCCGCTGCCTGCACTGTGGCGTCTGAGGCCAGACCGTCATGGACAGGCACGAGAGGACGGCACCCCATCGTGTGGTTCGGCCGCGGCCGGGCCGTCTTTGGCGCTGGCTGCGCCATTGCGGCATCGTGACGTGTTTCGTCGTGCTCTATCTCGCCGCCTTCGAGTGCATCCTGGTGATCTCGGTGCTGGCCATGGCGGCTTATGAGGACTGGCGGCGCCCGGAACTCTGTGCGGGCCTTGCGGGCGAAGACGATGCGGCAACGGCCTATGCCTTCGCCGAGCGGGTCTATGCACGCTTTCCCGTCGGCACGCCCTGGCATGAGGTGCAGAAGGTCCTGGAGGAGGAAGGCTTCACCCCGGTCCTGCCAAGGGCCGGACGGCTCAATCCGGGCGGGCGTTTTGTCGGCGAGCTGCTGGAACGCACGATCTGGTGCGAGGTGCGCTGGACCAGCGATGCCGACGGCGGCGTCACCTCCGTGCGTCCCCTGCTGATGCTGCTGCCGCGCGGAATCGGCGAACCCGCGCGCAACTGAGGATCAGAGGCTCGCCATCCGCTCGGGATAGATGAAGCCGTAGGCCGGATAGACCGAGCCGCCCCAGGTTTTGCCCGGCACATACCAGACACGCACGGCCGACCAGTCGTTGTCTGGCGAAACGTCCATGATCGGCGAGTTCATCTCGATCTCGCCGCGGTTCAGCCAGTTGGCGTGTTCGGCGATGACGATCCGGTCGTCAATGATCTGGCGAACGACGGCGACATGGCCGAGCGAGGCCCCCTTCCTGCCCAGCACCAGCACGGCGCCGACTTGCGGCCTGTGCCCGCGGGAGTAAAGCCCTTCGGCGGAATCCCACCAGGTCCAGGCATCGCCGAAGATCTGGATCTCCCCGATGCTGCGGGCGTAGGCGACGCACTGCAGGTTGCTCGAGGTTTCGATGATGTGGGCAGAGGCGCCGATTGCCTCCGGAGGGTTCGGCACAACCGGCATGGCAAGAACCGCCGGTTGTGGCGCGACGGGCTCCCTGCCCGCACACGCAGCGACCAGAAGGGCCAGGGCAAGCGCCAG
>CALLQH010000278.1 GCA_938014945.1 uncultured bacterium
CAGAAGAAAAACTTCTATTTCCTTGAAATGAATACACGTTTGCAGGTCGAACATCCGGTGACGGAGTTCGTCACCGGCCTCGATATCGTCGAACAGATGATCCGTGTCGCCCATGGCGAGAAGCTCGCCTTCGGCCAGGACGACATCAGGCTCGACGGCTGGGCCATGGAGGCCCGCGTCTATGCCGAGGACCCGCAGCGCGGCTTCCTGCCCTCCATCGGCCGCCTGACGCGCTACGACGTGCCGGCGGAGAGCAAGACCGTGCGCATCGACAGTGGCGTCGCCGAGGGCTCCGAGGTCTCGATGTTCTACGATCCCATGATCGCCAAGCTGGTGGTCCACGGGAAGGACCGCCCCGGCGCCATCGCGGCCATGCGCCGTGCGCTCGACCGCTTCCATGTCCGCGGCGTGCGCAACAACATCGATTTCCTCAACGCCATCATGCGCGAGCCGCGTTTCGCCGAGGGGGCGCTGACCACCGCCTTCGTCGACGAGACCTGGCCCGAGGGTTTCAACGGCGCGGCGCTCGACGGCGCGGTGCGGCGCACCCTGATGGGTGTGGCGCTCCATGCCCACCTCAGCGTCATCGCTCGCGACAGGGGCATCAGCGGCACGCTCGCCGGCCCCGCGCCCATCGCGCGCAACTGGGTGCTGCGCATGGACGGCATGCTGATCCGCGCCAAGGCCGCCCTGGTGAACGGCGGGCTTGATGCCGATGTCGAGGGCAGCCCCGTGGCGGTCCGTGCCGACTGGCGCCCGGGCCAGCGCATCTGGGAGGGCACCGTGGACGATGCCGATGCCGTGGTCCAGGTCGAGCGCCTGGGTACCCGCTGGCGTCTGGCCCACGGCGGCGTCACCATCGAGCTTTCCGTGCTCACCGAGCGCGCCGAAACGCTGCTGGAACGGATGCCCGAGAAGCAGGCCGCCGACAGCTCCGGCATGCTGCTGTCGCCCATGCCGGGCATGATCGTCGACGTGCTGGTCGCCGAGGGCGATGCGGTCGAGCCGGGCCAGGCCCTGGTTATCGTGGATGCCATGAAGATGGAGAACGTCCTGCGCGCCGAGCGCTCGGCCGTCGTGGCGCGCGCGGCGGTTGCCAAGGGTGATTCCGTATCCGTCGATCAGGTGCTTCTGGAATTCGAGACCTGAGGCAGCGCCAGAGCGCGGCGATGAGCGCGGAGCGGATGGGGGCCATGCCTCAAGACCGCAGTTTGCAAGCCCGCTGTGTGGCATTACGGTGGACCAGATAGCCGCTTTTTGGTTGTGAAGGGGGCGCGGTGACGCTGTGCAGGCCACCAGATCTCGCCGGGGGTAATGCGCTTGGCTGAGCAAGTGCCGTCCCGCGCTGGCCGCGCAGGTTATCTGCTGGCGGGTACTGCTCCGCTGGCCTTGGCAGCCGGCGGCGCCTGGGCCGGCGTGGCCGGTGAACCGATCGGTTGGGCCGCCCTGGCGCTGGGCCTGCTTTCGGGGGCAGGCCTCTTTCATGCCAGCCGTGCGCAGACGGCTGCCCAGCTCCAGATATCCCGCGACCAGATGTTGCGGCATCTGATCGACCAGCTTCCCGTGACGGTCTGGCTCGAGGACTGGTCTCCCATACGCATCATGCTCGAGGAGGCGCAACGCAAGGTCGGGCAGGACGGCCTTGCCGACTGGCTTGAAGAGCATCGCGAAGCGCGCAAGGAGGCGGTGATCGCTTCCCGTGTGCTCCATGGCAACCGCGCCGCCATGCGTCTTTACGGCGCATCCACCATGTCCGATTTCGATACGCCGGATTTCGACACCATGATCACGCGCGAGAGCGGCGCCATGGTGGCCTCGATCCTCGGTCCGATGCTTGCGGGTTCTCGCGCCACCGTTTTCGACAGCATCGATCAGAGGGGGCTCGACGGAAGCCGCCTCAGCGTCCGTACCGCCCTGATTGTTCCCGAAGGCTATGAAGACAACTGGGAACAGGTTCTGCTCGTCGAGACCGAGATCACCCAGGAGGTCGAAGCGAACCGCCGGCTGGCCGAAGGGGAGGCGAGCCTGCGCGCCCTGCTCGAGGAACTCCCCATGGCGGTCTGGCTGGAGGACTGGAGCAAGGTCCGCCCCAAGCTGATGGCATTGCTCGACGAAGCGGGCGAGGACCTCGAGGGCTGGATCGCCGCCAATGGCGAGCGTCTCCACGCCCTGGAAGCCGAGATGGAGATCCTCTATGTCAACCGCGCCGCGGTCGATCTCTATCGGGCGGGCTCGGCAGCCGAACTGCGGTCCACCGGCGGCGCCTCCCTGATGTCGACGATCAACAGCGCAACGCTGGCCCACCAGATGCGGGCACTGGCGGTCGAAGGCAAACTTCAAACGAGTTTCGAGGCGCATCGCGTTCTGCGTCGCGACGACAGCCTGATGGATATGCGCGGCGCCATCGTACTGATGCGCGGCCATACCCATGACTGGTCTCGTGTGCTGATCGTCGAGCAGGACATCACCGAGGAGGTGCGTGCCGAACGCGAGCTGGCCGACAGCGAGCGCCGCTACCGCGAACTGTTCGAGAGTTCCCCGCTCGCCATCTGGGAAAACGACTGGTCCGGCGTCAAACGTCAGATCGACATGCTGGTCGCCGACGGGGTGACGGACCTGCGCACCCATCTGGCCGAAAACCCCGAGCTGGCGCGGGAGCTCAACGAGCAGGTCCGATTTGTCGATCTCAATTCGGCGGCCCGGGAACTTTACGCCGTCAAGGATGCCGACGAAATTCACGACAGCGGCAATGTGCCGAT
The DNA here is from genome assembly GCA_938014945.1 of uncultured bacterium. Classification (GTDB taxonomy): domain Bacteria; phylum Pseudomonadota; class Alphaproteobacteria; order SP197; family SP197; genus CALGGB01. Next base: position 2,760 of record CALLQH010000278.1, read on the forward strand.
GTCTCAGGAGGAACTGGACGCCAATATCGAAATGTTCCTGGCCTTTTTCGAGGGCAGGGAACTGGCCAATGCGGAGGCCATGGCGACGACCTTCGATGGCCGGACCATCTCGGTGAAGATCACGGCCGCGCTCCAGGAATCCCACCGCGAGGACTGGCGTCGTGTCGTTATCATCGTGCAGGACATCAGCATCGAGCGCGAGGCCATGGCGCGCATCCGCGCCAGCGAGGAACGCCACCGCGAACTCTTCGAACAGTCACCGCTGGCGATCTGGGAGGGCGACTGGTCGCCGGTCAAGCATCAGGTGGACCTGCTTCATGCCCGCGGTATCGACGATGTCGGAAGTTATCTCAGGGAGCGGCCGGACCTGGCCGATGCTTGGGAGTCCAGCATCATCGTGACCAACGTCAACGCCGCCGCGGTCAGCCTCTATGCCGTGCCCGACCGCACGGCGCTGCTGGAGGGCAGGCTGGACGTGCCGGGCACGGACGAGGAGCGCGAGAACTTCATCTCGGTCGTCGCGGCGCTGGACGCAGGGCGCTATCTCTTCGCACGCGAAATCATGGAGATCACCTTCGACCACCGCCTGCTTCATGTGCGCAACACCTTCCATGTGCCCGAAGCCCATCGACGCAACTGGGATCGCGTGATCCTGCACGCCGAGGACGTCACCGAACGGCGCGAGGCCCTGGCGCGAATCGAGGATAGCGAGCGGCGCTACCGCGAACTGTTCGAGCAGTCGCCCTTCGCGATCTGGGAGTCGGACTGGTCCGGTGTCAAAAGGGCACTGGATGACCTCTTGGCACAGGGCATCGAGGACCCGATCGGCCATATCCGAGCGCGCAGCGACCTGGCGAGCGCGCTCAACGATGCCATTGTCCCCAAGGACATGAATGATGCAGCGGTGCGCCTGTTCGGCTTCCAGTCGCGCGCGCAGGCCATCGAGCATGTCGATGACGTGGCCCCGACCCGCGACGAGATCGATGCCCTGATGGAAATCGCCGAGGCCTTTCTTGCCGGCGAACGCAACGTCCAGCGCGACATCGTCGAGGAGACCTTCGACCACCGCATGATCGTCGTGCGTACCACGACCATGGTGCCGCAGGGAGCCGAGGGTGACTGGAAACGTGTGGTCTCGATCATCGAGGACATCACCGAGCAGCAGGAGGCCCGTGCCCGTATCGAGGCCAGCGAACGGCGCTACCGCGAGCTGTTCGACCAGGCGCCGGTCGGTATCCGCGTCGACGACTGGTCGCATATCCGGCGCCGCGCCGAACGCCTGTTTGTCGCCCAGGGCGGCCGCCTGGCCGATCACCTGATCGCCAACCGCGGGGCCATGCGTGAACTGTGTGGCGAAATGCGCATCGTCGAAGCCAACGAGGGTTGCCTGCGCATCTACGGCGCCGATGGCCTGGAGGCGCTGCGCAAGCAGTTCATCGCCGAACTTTCCGACGACATGCTCGGCGAACTGGCGCGCACGCTGGAGCAGCTGATCCAGGGCGCCTCGTCGGTCAGCCGGGGCGAAACAGCCGAAACGCTGCGCTACGGCGGGCGCATCTACACGCGAGGTACGGTGCTCATCCCCAACGAGTACCAGCGCGACTGGGCGCGCGTCATCCTGACCGTCGAGGATGTCACGGAAATCCGCCGCACCCGCGAGGCGATGGAGAGCAACGAGCGGCGCTATCGCGAGCTGTTCGATCAGTCGCCGGTGGCGATCTGGGTGGAAGACTGGTCGCGCGTGCACGAGCGGCTGGAGGAGCTGGGGGAGGACGCGCTCGGCCAGATCGAAAGCACGCCGGGCCTGTTGGAGGAACTCTACGACGCGATAGAGCTTGTCGATATCAACGAAATGGGCTGGCGCCAGCGCCATGCGCCGGGGCGGGCGGAGATGATCGCCTGGTCGCGCCTGCCGATGCCCGAGACGGAACGCCTGACGGCAATGCGTCTGATCAGCGGCCTGTTGCGGGGCGAAAGGCGGATCGAACTTCCCGATACCCGGCAGGTCCGGTTGGATGGCACCAGTTTCGTCGAGCGCGCCGTCACCTTTGTGCCTCCGGAGTTCGCGCGCGACTGGCGGCGCGTGCTGCATGTGCGCGACGACGTGACGGCCGAGCACGAGGCGCTGCGCAATCTCGACGAGAGCCGCAGCATGATGTCGCTGGCCCAGCGCATGACCAGCCACGGCCATTTCGTCTACGACACGGAGCTCGACCGGATCATCGATGCCTCCGAGACCATCGGAAAGATCTTCGGCATCGAGACGAGCCAGTTTCTCACCGACCAGGCCTCCACGTTTGCCTTCATTCATCCCGAGGATCGCGAGCGCGTCACCGAGCATCTCATGCGGACCGCCGAGGACTTCAGTCCCGTGGACATCGAGTTCCGCGTGCTCTGGCCCAACGGCGAGGTGCGCCATCTGCATGAACAGTCGGAATTCATGGTCGACGAGCAGGGCCAGCGCATCAACCGTCGGATCGGCGCCATCCATGATGTGACCGAGGAGCGGCGCACCGCCGAGGAACTGCGCCGCGCCCGCGATGATGCGGAACGGGCGAGCCGGGCCAAGACCGAATTTCTGGCAACCATCAGCCACGAACTGCGCACCCCGCTCAACGCCATCATCGGCTTCTCCGAGGTCATTCTGGAGGGCATGTTCGGGCCGCTGGAGAACCCGCGCTACACCGAGTACGTCCGCGACATCAACGAGAGCGGCCGTCACCTTCTGGAACTGATCAACGACATCCTCGATCTCGCCAAGGCCGAAGCCGGGCGCCTTCAGCTCAACGAGGACATCGTCAATCTCAAGACCGTGATCGAGCAGTCGACCAAGCTTTTCCGTGAGCGCGCCGACCGCTCGGGCATCACGCTGGTGGCGGTGACGCCGCGAGGGCTGCCGCGCCTGCGCGCCGACACACGCAAGCTGCGCCAGGTCCTGCTCAACCTGATCTCCAATGCGGTCAAGTTCACCACCGAACATGGCCGCATCGAGGTGCGTGGCGAGGTGCGCGAGGATGGCGGCGTCGACATCGTGGTCGCCGATACCGGCATCGGCATGTCGGCCGATGACATGGCGCGCGCCTTCGAGGTGTTCGGTCAGGTCGACAGCGCACTCAACCGGCGCTACGAGGGCACCGGGCTGGGCCTGCCCCTGTCGCGGGCCGTGATGCAGCTGCATGGCGGCGATCTGATCATGGAGAGCGAACTGGGGCAGGGCACGCGGGTGATCGCGCGCTTCCCCGCCCAGCGCAGCGAAAGCCAGAAGAAAGCGGAAACGCTCCAGCGGGATGACGGCCATGACGCATGAACGCATCGTACGGGTACGTATCCGGGGCAAGGTCCAGGGGGTCTGGTACCGCGCCTGGACGCAGGAAGAGGCCAGGGAACTGGGCATCGACGGCTGGGTCCGCAACCGCCGCGACGGCACAGTCGAGGCGGTGTTCGCCGGACGGGATCAGGACGTGGAAAAGCTGCTGTCGTTGTGCCGTTCCGGCCCGCCGCTCGCCAGCGTCGACGGCATCGATGTCGCGCCCGAGCAGGAATATCCGCCGCGCGGATTCGAGCAGCGTCCGACCGTGTGAGGTCAGGCCGCCGCGCGCAGCGGCGGCAGGCAGGCATCGAAGGTATCGCGCAGTGCAGTGTCCAGGTCAGCCATGGTTGCCTTGACCCCCAGTGCGGCCAGTGAGGTGACGCCATGTTCGCGGATGCCGCAGGGCACGATGCCGGCGTAGTGGCCAAGATCCGGATCGAGGTTGATGCTGATGCCGTGGAAGCTCACCCAGCGGCGCACCCGCACGCCGATGGCGGCGATCTTCTCCTCCCGCCCGTCGGGGCGCACGACCCAGACACCGACCCGGTCGCGGCGGCGTTCGCCCGTGATGCCGAATCGGGCCAGGGCTGCGATGGCCCAGGCTTCCAGGCCTGCGACATAGGCATGGAGGTCGCTGCCGCGCCGGTTGAGGTCGAGCATGGCATAGGCGATGCGCTGGCCCGGCCCGTGATAGGTGTAGCGCCCGCCACGGCCGGTGCGGTGCACGGGCAGGGTGTTGCCGGGCAGGAGTTCGGCCGGATCGGCGCTGGTGCCCGCGGTGTAGAGCGCCGGATGCTCCAGAAGCCAGACCAGTTCGCCCGCCGTACCGGCACGGATCGCCGCCACGCGGGTCTCCATGGCCTCCAGGGCCTGCGCATAGGGGACCGGCTGCTCGCTGGTCAGCCATTCCGGTTGGGTCATTGCTTCCTTCCAGGGACTTTCGCGCCTTGCGGCACCCGGCAATCTTAGCTATACGGACCGCGCTTACCAGCCTGGGCGGTCGTGGCGGAACTGGTAGACGCGCAGCGTTGAGGGCGCTGTGGGCGAAAGCCCGTGGAAGTTCGAGTCTTCTCGACCGCACCATTCCTGAAAAAGGGCCTGCCGAACGTTTCGGCAGGCCCTTTTTCATTGGCTTTGGCGCTCTCTCCGGCCGCGGCGCGCGTTGGAGTCATACGAACGGCGGTCAACATGCTCTAGACTGCCCCTCAAGCGCGCCGCGGGGGTGCGTTTGCAGCCGAAAGGACGCCTGAAGGCATGAGCGAAGCGGCCGCCATCGACGAGAGCGCGCGCGAAGGGCAGGACCTCTACGGCCTGACCCCGGACCTGCTGCGCGCCATCCTCGAGGCGCTCGACCAGGAGGACGTCAACCGCCTGGAAGCCCTGGTCGTGCCGCTGCATGCGGCCGATACCGCCGACCTTCTCGAGCAGATCACGCCGACCCAGCGCGCCCAGGTGATCGACGCGCTCAAGCCGGACATCGATCCCGACATCCTGGCCTATCTCGGCGAATCGACCCTGGAGGATGTCCGTGACCTGCTGGGCAACCAGGACTTCGCCCGCCTGGTCCGCGAACTCGATGTCGACGACGCGGTCGAGGTCATCGGCGAGTTCGACGACGACGACCAGCGCGAGATCCTGGCCGCCGTGCCCGCCGCCGAGCGGCGCATGGTCGAGGAGGCGCTGACCTTCCCGGAGGAAAGCGCCGGCCGCCTGATGCGGCGCGATGTGGTGGCCCTGCCGATGTTCTGGAACATCGGCCAGACCATCGACTACCTGCGCGGCAGCAAGGACCTGCCGAGCGAGTTCTACGCCGTCTTCGTGGTCGATCCCGCGCACAAGCCGGTCGGCATGATCGGCCTGGCCGACATCCTGCGCAATCAGCGCGATGTGAAGCTCGCCGCCCTGCTGGAGGGTGAGCCGACCACCGTGCAGGCCGATATGGACCAGGAGGAGGTCGCCTATCTCTTCCAGCAGTACGGTCTGACCGAGGTCGCCGTGGTCGACGGCGAAGGGCGCCTGCTGGGTGCGGTAACCTTCGACGACATGGTCGACGTCATCAACGAGGAGAGCGAGGAGGACGTGCTGCGCCTGGGTGGTGTCGCCGAGACCGACCTCAACGACTCCATCGTCGACACCACACGCAAGCGTTTCGTCTGGCTGCTCGTGAACCTCGGCACCGCGGTGCTTGCCTCCGTCGTCATCGGCTTCTTCGCTGACACCCTGCAGACCGTGGTGGCGCTCGCGGTTCTGATGCCCATCGTCGCCTCCATGGGCGGCAATGCAGGAACGCAGTCGATGACCGTCGCGGTGCGCGCCCTGGCGACCAAGGACCTGACGGAGGCCAATGCCCTGCGCGTCATTGGCAAGGAGATCGCCGTCGGCCTGCTCAACGGCATCATGTTCGCCGTGCTGATCGGCGTCGTAGCCTGGCTCTGGTTTTCCAATCCCATGCTGGGCGGGGTCATCGCCGGAGCCATGGTTGCCAACCTGCTGATTGCGGGCATGTCGGGGGCGCTGATCCCACTGCTGCTCGACCGTCTCAACGTCGATCCCGCTGTCGCCGCGGGCGTATTTCTCACCACCGTCACCGATGTCGTGGGTTTCTTCGTCTTCCTGGCGCTGGGCGCGGCATTCCTGCTCTAGCAACAACCCATCGGGTGATCCCATGTCCGAACCGATCCGCTTCTACTTCGATTTCAGCTCGCCCTACGGCTATCTCGCCTCCCGGCGTATCGAGGCGGTCGCGGCGCGCCATGGCCGCACGGTCGACTGGAATCCGATCCTGCTTGGCATCATGTTCCGCGTCACCGGCCAGAGCCCGCTGCTGCAGCAGCCCCTGCGCGGGCCCTACTTCGTGCGGGACATGCAACGCACGGCGCGGGAATGGGATGTGCGCCTGGTGATGCCCGAACACTTCCCCTTCCACTCCGTTGCCGCCAGCCGCGCCTTCTACTGGCTGAAAGACAGCGCGCCCGATCGGGCGGTGGCCTTTGCCCACGCCATCTATGGCGCCTATTGGGGCGAGGGACGTGATGTCGACAAGCCCGAGCAGGTCGCCGAGGTTGCCTCCGCGATCGGTCTCGACGGCGACGCGCTGCGCGAGGCTCTGGGGCAGGCGGCGGTCAAGGATCGGCTCAAGACCGAGATGGACGACGCCATGGAGAAAGGTGTCTTCGGCTCGCCGACCATGCTGGTCGATGGCGAGATGTTCTTTGGCTGCGACAAGTTCGATCAGATGGAACGCTGGCTTCAGAAGGGCGGCTGGTAGCGGCAGGCCGGGATCAGCGCGCCAGGATGCCGGCGTAGAGATCGCGGTCGATGTTGCCGCCCGAAAGGATGAGGCCGACGCGGCTTCCGGCCCTGGCGGCACCCTCCTGCAACAGCGCGGCCAGCGGCGCCGCACCCGCACCTTCGGCGATATTGTGGGTGTCGCTGAAGTAGTGGCGCATGGCCGCAGTGATCTCCGCGTCGCTCACGCGGACGATCCGGTCGGCGCCGGCCATGATTTCCTTCAGCGCCTCGGGCACCGGCACGCGGCAGGCCATGCCGTCGGCAATGGTTTCGGCGGTGTTGGTCGATACCGGCCGGGCCTGCGCGAAGGACAGGGCATAGCAGGGCGCGCCTTCGGCGACGACGCCGACCACCCGCGTCTTCAGCCCGAGCGCATCGCGCGCCCGCATCACGCCGCAGATGCCCGAGCCCAGCCCGATGGGCACATAGACCGTCTCCAGTTCCGGTGCGGCATCGAACATCTCCAGGGCGTAACTCGCCACGCCCTCCACGAGGTCGTCGTGGAACGAGGGCAGCATGTGCAGGCCTTCCTCGGCCGCCAGCGTGCGGGCGTGTTCGTAGGCCGCCTGAAAGTCGTGGCCGGCCTCCACAAGGCGAGCGCCCAGCGCCACCATGGCGCGGTTCTTCTCCACCGAGTTGCCGTGGGGCACCACGATGGTCGCGGGGATGCCGACCCGGGCGGCGGCAAAGGCGATGGACTGGCCGTGGTTGCCGCGTGTGGCGGCGCACACACCGGCGATATCGCTCGCACGCTCCTTGAGGCGGGTCATGTAGACGATGCCGCCGCGCATCTTGAAGGCGCCGACCGGGGTGTGGTTCTCGTGCTTGACCGCGACATCCGTGCCGCAACGCTGCGCCAGCAGGGGCCAGCGGAAGAGGGGCGTCGGGCCCATCACCTCGCCAACGAGGGACTGGGCGCGGCGCAGGTCGTCCAGGCGGTGTCCGCCGCCGCTCACGTCAGATTGACGCGCATGTTCTCGCGGGCAACGAAGGCGCCGCTCCACACCTTGCGCGCTTCAGCCTCGACCCGCTCCATGAAGCGATCCTCGTGGTCGGGGTCGTGGTGGAAGATCGCCAGGCTCTTGACGTTGGCTGCCTGGGCCAGGCGTACGCCCTCCTGCCAGGTCGAATGGCCCCAGCCGACCTTGGCCGGAAACTCCTGATCCGTGTAGGTCGAGTCATAGGCGACCAGATCGGCGCCCTCGATCAGTCCCAGCACGTTCTGGTCGGGCTGGCCCGGCACATGCTCGGTATCGGTGACATAACAGAACGACTTGCCTTCATACTCGATACGGTAGCCTGTGGCGCCGTTGGGGTGGTTGAGCGGCGCCGTGCGGATCGTGACCAGGGGATTGTCGGGCAGCTTGAAGGTGTCGCCTGCCCGGAAGTCCTCGAAGGTCTTGCGTGCCAGCATGGCTTCCAGCGGCACCGGGAAATAGGGATTCTGCATCTGGTCGGCAAAGACATCCTCGATGCGCGTGCCGTTGAGATGCCCCGCCATGATCGCGAACTCGCAATCGGGATGGAATGCGGGGGTGAAGAAGGGAAAGCCGTTGATGTGATCCCAGTGCGTATGGGAGAGCATCATCGTGGCGTAGCGCGTGTTCTTGCGCAGCAGCCAGTGGCCCAGATTGCGCACGCCCGTGCCGCAGTCGAGGATGATGCGCGCACCACCGCAGCTCACCTCGACACAGCTCGTATTGCCGCCGAAAGCGATGTGGTGCGGAGAGGGACAGGCAATGCTGCCCCGGACTCCCCAGAACTTGACCTTGAACGCCATGGCGACAAATCCCCGCTCGTCAGGGCGGCCGAACCTGGCCGCTCGCCAACATTACCCATCAACTCGCAGACAACGCCTGAATTCGCCTTGGTGTGCCCCCCGCATCACGTTGGCAGACCGTTGTCCCGAACGGGATACCGGCAATCTGACGACGCAACACCCAACTGGCCAGTGACCGCTATCACTGAGATGCGCGCACCGGCAAACCCCTTCGACAAGCTTTAGCGCGCAATCTCCCCGTGACCGGCTTCCAGGGCCTCGGCCATGGCCTGAAGTTTCTTCTTGTCCTGGATGTAGAGGACCTTGTCCCGTTTCTCGACCATGCCGTCGCCCGAAAGCTGGCTCAGCACCCGCGCCACGGTTTCCCGGGTTGTGCTGGCGCGCGCGGCGATCTCCTTGTGCGGCGGCATGGGATAGATCACCCAGAAGCCTGCGCCGGCGGCGTCGGGCTTGGCCATGCGCAGCAGTTCGACATAGACGCGCTGCACCGCACCCAGGGTGGAAAGATCCATGATGCGGTCGTCGCAGGTGCGCACGATGCGCGCCAGACGCCGTGTCACGGTCATCAGCATGGAGGGGTGGCGGCTGAGAAGCTCGACGAACAGGCTCGGCGACACGGTGGCGAGCAGCGCCTTGTTTACTGCCACGACCGTTGCAGAGCGCGGTTCGCCGTCGATCGCGGCAAGCTCGCCGAAAAAGCCGTTGGCATTGACCACGGCATAGGCGACCTCGCGGCCCGAACGTGAATAATTAACGATGCGGACTGCCCCCTCGACCACGAGAAAGGCGTCCTTGTTGTCGCTGGCGCGGTCCAGAATCTGTTCACCGGCCTTGTAGGTGCGCCAGCGCACAAGCTTTTCAATCGCTTCCACCTCTGCACGCGGAAGTTCCTTGAAAAGCTCGATATTCGCCAGACTGCGCGGCGCTACGCCAGTGTCGGCCACGTTTCCCCCCGACTGCGACGACGGAGTCTGTATTATCAGGATGTTAGAGTGATCCGTAAAGCGGCAGATACGATTGCCGCCTGTCCCCCGCACCAAGGAAGGCCCGATGACTGGTCGTGACGTTCCGCCGTTTGTTGCCCCGGAGCCCTTCGGCAGCCCCGGACCGCTGCGCCAGACGATCCGCGCCGCCTACCGGGCCGATGAGGCGCAGGCCGTGGAGGCCCTGCTGCCGCAGGGCACCTTCGATCAGCCGCTCAAGCGGCGCATCGAGCGCCAGGCCCGCGACCTTGTCGCCCATGTCCGGGCGCGGCGGCGCGATACCGGCGGGCTCGACGCCTTCATGCACGAGTACGACCTCTCCAGCCAGGAGGGCGTCGCTCTGATGTGCCTTGCCGAGGCGCTGCTGCGCATCCCCGATGACGACACTGCCGAGGCCCTCATCCGCGACAAGATCGCCGAGGCCGACTGGCAGCGCCACCTGGGCGACAGCGAATCCCTCTTCGTCAATGCATCGACCTGGGGCCTGATGCTGACCGGCAAGGTCGTGCGCCTCGAGGAACGCTGGAAGGGTGACGTTTCCGGCCTTTTCGGTCGCGTCATCAACCGCGTCGGCGAGCCCATCGTGCGCGAGGCGATGACCCATGCCATGCGCATCATCGGGCGTCAGTTCGTCATGGGCCGCACCATCGACGAGGCGATCAAGCGCGGCGTCGAGGCCGAACGCAAGGGTTACCGCCACTCCTATGACATGCTGGGCGAGGCGGCGCGGACCATGGCGGATGCCGACCGCTACATGGCTTCCTATGGCAACGCCATCGACCGCCTGGGAGCTGCCGGCGGGCCCGACGACCTGTTCGCCCGTGCCAGCATCTCGGTGAAGCTCTCCGCGCTTCATCCCCGCTACGAGCTCGCTCAGCGCGACCGCGCCATGGCCGAGCTGGCGCCGCGCCTGCTCGCGCTGGCCGAGCGTGCCCGTGAGCGGGGTGTCGCCCTGACCGTGGACGCCGAGGAAGCCGACCGGCTGGACCTATCCCTCGACCTCTTCGAGGCCGCCGCCTCGGCGTCGTCGCTGGCGGGCTGGGATGGCCTTGGCCTTGCCGTGCAGGCCTATCAGAAGCGGGCGGTCCATGTGGTTGCCTGGCTCGCCGATCTGGCGCGCCGCACCCGCCGCCGCCTGCCGGTCCGCCTGGTCAAGGGCGCCTACTGGGATACGGAGATCAAGCGCAGCCAGGAGCAGGGCCTGTCGGGTTATCCTGTGTTCACGCGCAAGGTCTCGACCGATCTGTCCTACATCGTCTGTGCCCGTGCGATGCTCGACGACCCCACCGCCTTTTACCCCCAATTCGCCACCCACAATGCCCAGACCCTGGCGACCGTGCTGGCGCTGGCCGGCGACAGCCGCACGGATTTCGAGTTCCAGCGCCTGCACGGCATGGGCCAGGCGCTCTACGAGAAGCTGGTCGAGCAGAGCGGTCGTGGCATTGCGTGCCGCATCTACGCCCCGGTGGGCAGCCACGAGGATCTGCTGGCCTATCTGGTGCGCCGTCTGCTGGAGAATGGCGCCAACACCTCCTTCGTCAACCGCATCGTCGACGACAACCTGCCCATGGAAGCAATCGTCGCCGACCCCGCCGATCTTGTGCGCGAGGCCGAGCCGAAGGCCCATCCCCGTATTGTGCTGCCGCGCGACATCTTCCGGCCGGAGCGCGCCAATTCACGCGGGCTCGATCTTTCCGACAGGGATGTGCTCGACCGTCTGGCGGCCGACATGGAGGCCGCCGGCACGGGCGGATGGAGCGCTGCGCCGCTGGTTGCAGACAAGGCGCGCGACGGGAAGGCGCGCGCCGTGACCGATCCCGCCGACACGGCGCGCCAGGTGGGCACCGTGATCGAGACGACGGCAGCCCTGGTCGATGAGGCGCTGGATGTCGCCGCGCGGGCGGCGGCGGACTGGGCACGCCGCCCGGCCGAGGAGCGTGCGGGCTGTCTGGAGGCCATGGCCGACCTGCTGGAGGCCGAGATGCCGCGCGCCCTGGCGATTGCCACGCGCGAGGCGGGCAAGACGCTGGCCGACGGCATCGCCGAAGTGCGCGAGGCCGCCGATTTCTGCCGCTACTACGCCCATCGTGCCCGGCACGACTTCGGCGCCCCGGTGGAACTGCCTGGCCCGACAGGGGAGCGCAACCGCATGAGCCTGGTCGGGCGGGGCGTCTTCGTCTGCATATCGCCCTGGAACTTCCCGCTGGCGATCTTCACCGGCCAGATCGCCGCGGCCCTGGCGGCCGGCAATACGGTGATCGCCAAGCCTGCCGAACAGACGCCGCTCATGGCGGCCTTCGCCGTCGGCCTGATGCACCGGGCCGGCATACCCGGCGAGGTGCTGCAACTGCTGCCGGGCGACGGCGCCACCGTCGGCGGCCGGCTGGTGGCCGATCCCCGGGTTGCCGGGGTGTGTTTCACCGGCTCCACGGAGACGGCGCGGCGCATCAACCAGACGCTTGCCGAGCGCCAGGGCGCCATTCCCGTCCTGATCGCCGAGACCGGCGGCATGAACGCGATGATCGTCGATTCCACCGCGCTTGCCGAGCAGGTGACGGTCGATGTCATCCGCTCGGCGGTCAACAGCGCGGGCCAGCGCTGCTCGGCGCTGCGGGTCCTTTGCCTGCAGGACGACGTGGCGCCGCGGATGCTGAAGATGCTGACCGGCGCCATGGAAGAGCTGCGCATCGGCGACCCCGGCCTTCTGGCGACCGACGTTGGCCCGGTGATCGACCGCGAGGCGCTCGAAGGTCTGGAGGCGCATGTCGAACGCTTTTCGCGCGAGCAGAAGCTGCTCTATCGCGCCGAACTGCCAAAGGCCGCCTCGGGCGGCACCTTCATGGCGCCCGGCGTCATCGAGATCGACCGCTTCGACCGGCTGGAGCGCGAGGTCTTCGGACCGGTGCTGCACGTCCTGCGTTATCGCGCCGACCGGCTGGACGACCTGCTGGGCGCGATCAACGCCAGCGGCTATGGCCTGACCCTGGGCGTCCACACCCGCATCGATGCGCAGGCGCGCTACGTCGCCGAACGCGCGCGTGTGGGCAACGTCTACGTCAACCGCAACATGATCGGCGCTGTTGTCGGCAGCCAGCCCTTTGGCGGCCAGGGCCTTTCGGGCACCGGACCGAAAGCTGGCGGGCCGCATTACCTGCCGCGCTTTGCCAACGAAAAGGTTGTCTCCACCGACACCACTGCGGCTGGTGGCAACGCCGCGCTGATGACCCTGGGCGATACCTGACGCCGCTGGGCCGCAGCCTCAGACAGCGACGGCGCGGGCCCAGGGCATGGGAATGTGAACCGCGGCACTCTGGGCGCCGTCCTTGGCCTGCATCACGATGTTGGCGCAGGCAAAGGCCTCCGGCAGCACGCCGTTCTGCTCGACGATGACAGGATAACGGGCGGCCAGGGCCTCCAGCACCGCTCCCTGCAACCGGGCATCGACCGTGATGTCGGAGCCGCCGGAGACGTTGATCCGCGGCTGGGCCATGGCTGCGCCCGGTTCCATGCCGAAGTCGTGCATGAAGGACAGCAACTGGAAGACGGCGGGGAAGATGCGGCGGCCACCGAGGGCGCCCAGGCCAAAGTCGGGGGCATCCTCGCGCAGCACCACCGTCGGGGACATGTTGGCAAGCGGGCGTTTGCCCGGCGCGATGGCGTTGGGGCGCCCTGGCACGGGATCGAACCAGAGCATGCCGTTGTTCAGGATCACTCCGGTCTGGGGCAGGCGGATCTTGCTGCCGAAGCCCGACATCAGCGTCTGGGTGACGATGGCCATGTTGCCGTCGCCATCGACGATGCTGAAGGTGGTGGTGGACGAGGGCGCATGCGAGGTCTCGCCCAGGGTCGCCAGCCGCACCCGATAGGCTTCGAACAGGGCATCGGCATAGGCAAGGTAGGTGTCCTCGTCCGGTGTCTCGCCCGGTTGGTGGCGCTCCAGCAGCTCCAGCGCGTGCAGCAGGGTCGGGCCTGCCGATAGCCCCGGCGCAGTGTAGACCTGCGCGCCGCGATAGCGGCCGGAACTGGGTTCGCAGACTCTGGGCTCAAAGGCTTCGAGGTCGTCGCGCGACAGGGCGCAGCTGGCGCGTTTTGCGTCGGCGGCGATCCGTTCGGCCAGCAGGCCGTGGTAGAAGTCGCCTGGGCCAACATCGGCAAGGCGCTGAAGGGTGGCCGCCAGCGGACCCAGGTCGAGGCGCGGCAAGGGGCCCGACCAGCCGGCTGCAGGCGCATGGCCGTTCGGCATGTAGAGCGCGGCAAGATCGGGATATCGCGCCATCTCGGCGGCTTCCGACGCCAGCAGCAGGCTGGCGTACCAGTCGATCAGCATGCCGCGTTCGGCCAGCGCAATGGCGCCTTCGAGCAGGGAGGCCCAGGGCCGGGTGCCGAAGGTCTCCAGCGCCTTGGCCATGCCCGCCACCAGGGTCGGCACGCCCACGGAGAGAGGTCCGACGATGTTGCGGTCGCCGATCACCGCGGGCCAGTTGAAGCCGCCCTCTGATGTGCCCCCGGCCAGACGGTAATCGGCCGGATCGATGGCGCGGGGCGCCAGGGTGCCGAAGTCGATGCTGGTTACCTGCCGCTTTCGGGCGTCGAACACCTGCATGAAACCACAGCCCCCCAGACCGCTGTTCCATGGCTCGACGACCCCGATGGCAAAACTCACGGCGACGGCGGCATCAACCGCGTTGCCGCCGCGGCGCAGGACATCGGCGCCGATCTCGGAAACCTCGTAGTGGTTGGTCGCCACGATCCCGTTGCGCCCGGTCACTGCCGGCTTGGTCAGGTTCCACTGCTCGGTCACGTTCTCAAGGGAAGGCATGAACACCCCACGGTTCAACAGACAGACTGGAGATCAGGCGGATGTCGGTTTGGTCTCGGCATCGGGGGACGGGCGGTCCACCACCGGACTGCCGAGAAACGCCGAAAGTGGAGCAAGTGCGGGAATCTGGTCGGAAATGATCTTCATGCTGGCGAGCAGGGGTACCGCGATGATGGCTCCGGCCACGCCCCAGATCCAGAACCAGACCACGATGGCCAGGAACACGGCGATGGGATTGAGCGTCAGCTGCCGGCCGACGACGGAGGGGGTGATGAACTGACCCTCGATCCCGGTGATGACCACAAAGGCCAACAGCGGCGCGGCCATGTAGAGGGGCTCCTCGAAGGTCACGATGCCGACGGCGCCCAGAATGCCGAACATCACGGTGGGACCAAGGTAGGGCATGTAGTTGAGGGCCATCGCGAGGATGCCCCAAAGCGCCGCGTTGGGAACATGCAGTGCCCACATGGCGAGCGCCGTGGCGATGCCCACTCCGATGTTGATGAGCGTGACGGTGCGCAGGTATTCGGCGCAACGCCGTTCGACGTCGCGGGTGATCTCGCGCAGGCGGCGGCGGGTGTCGCGCATTTCAAAGGCCTTCACCACCCGTTCGACGGTGGGCGGGCCGAAGGCCAGCATGAAGAACAGCAGGCCGATGGTGATACCCGCCTGGGTCAGGAAGGCGCCGATCTGGCCGAGCATGCGATTGGCGAAGCTCTCCTCGGCGACGACCACCTTGTCGGTCTGGTCGTTGGAGTCACCCGTGATCTCCTGGATCTGCTCGGAGGCCTGCTCGGCGGCGGCCAGGGACCGGCGCAGATCGTAGAACCGGCTTTCGATCTTGTAGGTGATGGCGGGAATACGGTCGAGCCACTCGATGGTCGGTTCGGTCAGGCGGTATCCGCCTCCGACCAGGATCGCCAGAACGATCAGCATGGTGGCGACCGCGGCGGCGGCGCGATTCATGCCCAGCCGGCAGAAACGCCGCACGATGGGCTGCAGGACCAGGGACAGGAAACCCGCCAGGAACACCGGCAGGATCAGATCGCGCGCCAGATAGAACAGCGAAACGACGGCAAGCACCAGCAGGCCGCAGATGCCGACCATGACAATACGTTCAAAGGCCTTCTGTTCCACGCCCGCTCTCCGCCCTTCACGTTCCAGACAACGCCTGAATGTCCGGTGCGTTTCGCGCTGCGCCTCCGGGAGCCGCAAGTTTCTTGTGCGGCTCTAGAATGCCATGCTGAAGCTGACAGCGCCAAACTGGTCGCCCTCGCCCTCGCCGTCGAACTCCTTGGTCTGGATGACGTGGGTGATCGACAGTCGCATGGAGCCCCAGGTGATGGCCGCGCCGAATTGCAGGTCGCCGACAAAGGGCTTGTGACCGACGCTGTGGCTGCTGCCGAAGGTGTTGCCGTCCAGGAAGATGTTGCGGGCGACCGCGCGGCCCTCGATGCCGGCGAAGAGATAGGCGTTGGGCCGGTTCCAGCCGCGGGGCGTGAAATAGCCGCTGCCCGGCAGGCTGGGCTGGATGCGGGGCGGGCCGTAGTCCTGCACCAGGTCGGTGCCCAGACGGATCGTCGCGCCGACGGCGCCGTAGGTGAAGGCGTTGCCCAGTGCGGCGCCGTAGTGGGGCGTCAGATCGCCGCCGATGCCGAAGATCTCGAATGGCGCCAGAATGCGCAGCTGCCGCTCGTAGAACAGGTTCACCGTCGGCTCGTTGTGCAGCTGGTTGTCCCAGCCCTGGGGATCGGGGGCGTCGATCACCTCATGGAACCACTTCTGGGTATCGTCGGCGAAGGAGGCCGGTCCGACCATGCCCAGGGAGAGCACCATCTTGTCCAGGCGCCGGCCGGTGTCGGACAGCAGGCCGAAGCTGGCGTAGAGCCAGCCGCCATAGGGGCGGTCGTCGACGATCAGGTTGGGATCGCTGATGTCGTCGGGGGTGTACATGCTCTGGCCGATGGCGAAGCTGCCGCGCAGCGCGCCCTCGGTGTTGAACAGGGGCAGGAAATCCGCGACCTCGCGCACATAACCTTCGACGTCGCCCGGGGCCGAGAGCCACTCGGCCTGCATGCCGTGTGTGTACTGGCCATCGTCGCTGGTGGTGAAGAAATCGTTCTCCACCTGCAGGGTGATGACCGAACCGGGCAGTTCGGCGGGCTGGCGTTCTGCCGGGCTGGGCAGAATGTCGGCATCGACCTCGGGATCGAGATCACCGGCCATCGCCACCGGCACCCCTCCGTGCAGCAGCAGAACAAGAACTGCTGCGCTCGCGCTGGGGAGTAGCCGATGGCGAAGGGGGCCTGTCATCCTCAGCCGAGACGGCCTTCAAGAGCGTTGACGAACATCCCGCGCAGATTGGCCTGATTCAGCGGCACGGCATTGCTGCCGGCCGTGGGATCGTTCTCGGCCTGGCGCACGACTTCGTCGATCTGGCTGTCGTCGACGCCGAGTTCGGTGAGCGTGTGCTCGATTTTCAGGCTCTGTCGCAAATCAAGCACCCAGTTCAGGACGGATTCGAAGGAACCACCCGGCAGGTCCAGATAACGCGCCAGCGCGGCATAGGGTTCCGCCACCGCAGGCCGGTTGAACACCATGACATAGGGCATGACCACGGCATTTGTGCGGCCATGATGGGTGTGGAACAGGGCGCCGATGGGATGGGAAAGGGAATGGATCGCGCCCAGGCCCTTCTGGAAGGCGGTGGCGCCCATGCTGGCGGCGATCTGCATGTGGCCGCGGGCGGCAAGGTTGCTGCCGTCGGCGACGGCCACGGGCAGCCATTCCTTGACCAGGCGCATGCCCTCCAGAGCGATGCCGTTGGCCATGGGGTGATAACCCGGCGCGCTGTAGGCCTCCAGGCAGTGGGCAAGCGCGTCCATGCCGGTCCAGGCGGTGATCGAGGCGGGCAGTCCCACGGTCAGGGCCGGATCCTCGATGACGATGGCGGGCAGCATCTTCGGATGGAAGATGATCTTCTTGGTGTGGTCGCTCTCGTCGATGATGACCGAGGCGCGGCCGACCTCCGAGCCGGTGCCCGAGGTCGTCGGCACGGCGATGATCGGCAGGATTCCGGCGGGATCGGCGCGGGTCCACCAGTCGGCGCGGTCCTCGAAATCCCACATCGGGCGGGTCTGGCCGGCCATGAAGGCGATGGTCTTGCCCGCGTCCATGGCGCTGCCGCCGCCGAAGACGATGACGCCGTCGTGGTTGCCCTGGCGCAGCACGGCGATGCCCTTTTCGACGTCGCCCGCGACCGGATTGGCCTGGATGTCGGAGAACACCGCGGTCGGCAGACCCGCGGCCTCGTTGGCGGCGACCGCATCGGCGATCATCGGCAGGCCGGCGATGCCGGGATCGGTGACCAGCAGCGGACGCTTGATGCCGAGCTGGCGGCAGGCGTCGGCCAGTTCGGAGATGCGGCCCGCACCGAAACGGATGGCGGTGGGGAAGCTCCAGTTGGCGGAGGGCAGGGCGGCGTCGGACATCGGAACCTCGGGGCTTGCGGTTGGCGCACATCGTTTGCCCCTTCGCGGGCCCGGATGCAAGATGCCGCGCGTTTCCCATAGCGGAGTCCTCATGCCGCCCGTTCAGGTGATCTTCGACTGCGACCCCGGCAAGGACGATGCCTTCGCCCTGTTCCTGGCCCTTGCCCGTCCGGATGCCCTATCCGTCGTCGCCGTGACCGCCGTGGAGGGCAACGTGCCGGTCGCGTTCACCACGTCGAATGCCCGCCGCATCGTCGAGGGGGCGGGCCGTGGCGATATCCCGGTCTATCGAGGCTGCGCCCGGGCCATGCTGCGCCCTCTGGATCCCGGCGAGCAGGTGCAGGGTGCTGGCGGTCTCGACGATTCCGGCCTTCCCGGTCCGGCGCGGCCGGAAGAGCCCGAACATGCCGTGACCGCGCTGATCGCCCTGCTGGAAGCGGCCAGCGAGCCACTCACCATTGCCGCCATCGGGCCGCTGACCAACATCGCCATGCTTCTGGTCGCGCGGCCCGACCTCGCCGACCGCATCGCCCGTCTCTACGTCATGGGCGGCAGCGAGGGGCGGGGCAACATGGGCGACTTTGCCGAATACAACATCCTGCTCGACCCCCATGCCGCGGCCAGCGTCTTTGCCATGAACCTGCCGGCGACCCTGGTGACGCTGGACCACACCCGCGACCTGCGCCCGCCCATCACCTGGTTCGAATCCATGGAGAGCTTCGGCGCCCCGGGCCGTGCGCTGGCGGCGATGTGGCGCGTGGCGCCGGTCGCGCTTTACGATGTTGCGGTGACGGGCCTTCTGCTGTGGCCCGATCTGTTCGAGACGCAGCCCTGCAGTGTGACGGTGGAAACCTGTGATGCCGAACGCATGGGCCAGACCCGCATCACGCGCGGGCAGGGGCCCTGCCGCATCGTCACCGGGCTCGACGCCGAATCCTTCTACAGCCGGATCGTGGAGACCATGACGGTCTATGCGGGCCGGGCCGATACCTGAGAACACCAACCAAGGGACCATCCATGTACACGCTTTACGGCACGCCCGGCTCGGCCAGCACCGCCGCTCACTGCATGCTCGAGGAAGTCGGCGCGGAGTATGAATTCGTGGAGGTCGATATCTCCGGCGACACGCGCGATCCCGCCTACCTGAAGCTCAATCCCCACGGCCGCGTGCCCACCCTGCTGGTCGACGGCAAGCCGATGTTCGAGTGCGCGGCGATCTGCGCCTTCCTTGCCGACCGTCATCCGCAGGCGGGTCTTGCCCCGGCCGCCGATGCGCCCGAGCGCGCGTCCTACATGCAGTGGATGGTGTACCTCACCAACACGGTGCAGGAGCTGATGCTGCAGATGTTCTATCCCGAGCGCTGCACGAGCCATGCCGATGAGGCACCGCACATCGCGGAGAAGGCGCGCGAGCGTTTCGATGCGGCCTTCGACGTCGTCGAGAAGGCGCTGAAGGCTGGCGGACCCTTCCTGCTGGGGGCCAAGGCCAGCGCCGCCGACATCTACCTCTCCATGCTCGCCGGCTGGCATCCCGACCCGGATGCCTTTGCCAAGCGCTGCCCGGCGATTGCCGCCATGCGCAAGAAGCTGGCGGAGCGGCCTGCCATGGCCCGCGCACTGGCGGTCAACAGCTAGGGCGCAGGGTGGCAGGCAACGCCGGTCGCGGGCGGCGCGCGCCCTGGAAGCTGCTCTTCCGGGGACGCCGCGGCCTTGCGACCGGCATCATCCTCACCGCAATCAGCCTGCACGCCATCGACGTCTTCGTGATGTCGACGGTGATGCCGTCGGTGGTCGCGGAGATCGGCGGCGCGGCGTTCTACGCCTGGCCGACGGCAATCTACATGGTGGCGACCATCGTCGGTTCGGCGAGCGCCGGGCCGATCCAGGCGGGGCGCGGCCTGCGCTTCGGCTACATCATGGCCGCGGGCCTGTTCGGCGCCGGCGCCCTGATCGGCGGCAGCGCCCCTTCGATCGGCGTGCTGATCGCCGGGCGCGCGGTCCAGGGCTGGGGCGGCGGCCTGCTGCTGGCGCTCTCCTATGTGCTGGTGCGCACGCTCTATGCCGACCGCCTGCGCCCGCGCCTGTTCGCCGTGCTTTCCACGCTATGGGGTGCCGCGGCCATCGTCGGGCCCGCCGTGGGCGGCATTTTTGCCGAGATCGACTGGTGGCGCGGCGCATTCTGGTGCCAGGTGCCGATCACCCTGCTGTTCATCGTGCTGGCCTGGCGTGTCGTGCCGCGCCGCAGCGACGACGGGCGGGCGACCACCTTTCCGGTCATGGCGATCACCCTGCTGTGCGGCGGCGCGCTTGCCGTGGCGGCAGCAGGCAATGTGGCGCAGGCCGGCGGCAAGGCAGGCCTGCTGGTGCTGGGCGCGGCGATGTTCGTGATGGCGCTTTGGCGCGACAGCGGCGGCTCCAACCCCATGTTTCCCTCGCGCGCCTTTGTGCCGGCCGTGGCGCCGGGGGCGCTGCACTGGGTCTTCCTGCTGATCGCCATGGCGCCCACGGGTGTCGGCATCTTCCTGCCGCTGGCCATGCAGCAGCTCCATGGCTACACGCCGCTGGCGGCGGGTTACTTCGGCTGCCTGCTTGCCCTGGGCTGGACCAGTTCGGCGATCACGGTCTCGGGCCTTCACGATGCCGGGGTGCGGCGCGTGATGATCGCGGGCCCGTTTCTGACGGCGTTCTCCCTGATCGCAGCTTCGCTTCTGATCGACGATGCCGCGCCCTGGATCTTCGGCCCGCTGCTGGTGACGGCCGGCTGCGGCATCGGCATGTGCCTGCCGCACTACACCACGCGCATCATGCGCGTGGCGCGTCGGGGTGAGGAGGCGGTGACCGCGTCCTCGGTTACCACCGTGCGCTCTCTGGGCGTTGCCTTCGGTTCGGCCCTGGCGGGCATGATCGCCAATCTCGCCGGCCTCACCGCCGGGCTGGAGCCCGACGCGGTGGCGCGCGCTGCCCACTGGGTGCTCACCTTCGCCGGCTGCGCACCCCTGCTGGCCGGCTGCATCGCCGTCTGGCTGGTCGCCGCCCACGGCCGCGAGCTCGGCCTGGTGCGCCGCTGAATGGGGCCGGACGCGCGGCGCTAGAACTGCAGCGACAGCCCGACAATGGGTCCCTTGACCGTGACGTCGAAGACGAAGTTGGAGTTCCGATAGTCCACGCCCAGCGCGCGGTAGCCGGCGACGGCGGCAAAATGATCGGCAATCTGATAGCCGAAACCGCCCATCAGATCCCAGCCGAAGTCGGAGCCGCCGGCGCCCGCCAGCGCCATGCCGGTGACGTAGAAGCGGTCGGTGAAATCGTAGCGGCCCTTGATGCCGCCCATGGCGTCGACCCAGGTGGCGTCGTCCTCGAAGGTACGGCCGCCGAAGAAGCCGCCGTTGAAGGAAAGCTCGTTGTCGACGGACCAGACTCGGGGACCGGCCATGGCGTCGATCCGCAGGTTGTCGCGCTCCACGACCGCATAGCCTGCGAGAAGGCTGGCTTCCTTCGTCGTCGTCTTGAGACCGACGTCGCCGACCAGGATGCCGAGCGGCGTTGCCTCATCGGTCGAGAGCTTGAGATAAAGCAGGTCGCTCGACAGGCTGAAACGGCCGTATCGCAGTTCGCCCGCCACCATGACCGAGGCGTCGAGATCCCCCAGGATGTCGGAAAAGCTCATGTCGATATTGGTGGCCGGGCTGCCGAAGGCGGCCACGGAGCCGGAAAGGGCCGCGCCCCAGAAGTAGGGGGCGACCGTCAGGGTCCATGGGGATGCTGCCGGCTCTTCCGCACCGCCCGCCGGTTCCGCAGAGTGCACGGCACAGCTTGCCATTATGCCAATGAAGGCGGCGATCGCCAGCGTGCGCATGGTGTGCGGCCAATGAAGGAGGTTTGTCGTCATTGTGCTCCCCGGCGAAATCAACCATGGCGCCCGGCAGACTGGTGCGCCGCGAATGCGGGCAGACGCAGGTCAGGGCGCCACTGCGCAGCCCCGTCTAGACACGCGCCTTGCGGGATTTACGTGAGATCGGCCCGGGCGGCTTTGCATATCGCGCCAGGCGCTGCGCCGGAGCACCTAGTGCCGGGCGTGGCGCAGCCGGAACTCCTGGGGAGGGCAGCCCATCCAGCGCTGGAAGGCTCTGGTGAAGCTGGAATGATCCTCGTAGCCAAGCAGCATGGCGATTTCCAGCACCGGCCGGCTCGTCTCCTGCAGCAGGCGCATGGCGCGTTCCTTGCGCGCATGGCTCACGATCTCCCGGTAGGAATACCCGGCCAGCATGAGGTTGCGCTGCAGGTTGCGCGTGCTCATCCCGGCCATGCGGGCCGCACCGTCGATGTCGGTGCGGCCTTCCATCAACCGCAGCGCGACGATGGCCGACAGCGAAGCGACCGGTTCGGGGCTGCCGGAATGAGCGAGGTCGGCGATGACTTCGCGCAGGGTGATGAGGCTTGAGGCGGTCGGGACCTTCCACCGGGGTGCCGCCTGCAGGTCCCCGGTGTTGAACAGGATGCCGGTACCGGCGCAGCCGAAGCGCACCGGCACCTGGAGCCGGTCTTCCAGCAGCTTCGCTGCGGCATCGCGCTCGTAGGAAACGTCGACGCCGTCGGGCAGCCAGTCCGGGCCGAGAAAGGCCCTGGCCACAACGATCATCGGCCCGATCCGGTGGTCGACATGCTGGATGTCAGGCGCCCCCAGATGGCGCCGGACGTGGCGCCACAGCCAGTGCCTGCCGCAGCGTACCAGCTCCAGCTTGCCGCCCGAGGCATGGGCCCAGAAGGTCTTGTTGTAGCGCGCGATGGCGCCCCCCAGGGTGGACGCTCCCGCACCATAGCGCCCCCACAGCCCGTAGCCCCACGAGCGCTGCATCGCAAAACCGATGTCCAGCCCGAAGGTGCGGTCGCCCAGGGCATGGGCACAATGTTCGAACAGGTCGATCATGGCGGGGAGCGGAACGACGGTCTGAGGAGCGCCGATCACATCGACGGGAAGGCCGGATCGCTCGAAAACCTTCCACAGGGCCTGCTCGCCGGCCCGTTCCTCGAAGACGGAGGGTAGGGGGCCAAAACCGCTTGCCCGAACCAGTGGAATCGATCGGCTGTAGGCCATCGGCGGTCCCTGCATCCCCTGGGTGGAATTCCGGAGGGATGCTGCCGATT
>CALLQH010000279.1 GCA_938014945.1 uncultured bacterium
GCCATAGAGCGTGCGGTAGACCACCAGGGGCTCCTCGGTCTCGCTGTGGCGGGCCGTACCCAACACCTCGTAGTCGTTGCCCTTGTAGTGGCGGTAGCGGCCCGGCTGGGGGCCTTCCGGTGCGTCCATGGGCTCAGTCCGGTGTGTTGATGCGGTCGAGCGGGTAGATCGGCCGCCGCACGTTCCTGAACTCCAGGCTGGAATAGTCGGAGGTGCACACGCCCGTGCCCGCGCAGTCGACGACGTGTTTGGCCAGCTCGCCCAGGCCCGCGCGCCAGTGGACGCGGCTCTTGATCATCACGTAGCGCTTCTGCCAGGGATCGATGCCGACGCTGTAGAAGGCGTTGATGTCGTTGGGTTCCTGGTAGGTGGAGATGACGACGATCTCGACCTTGCCGGTGTCGAGCACCACGGTCGGCCCCATGTTCATCAGCACGCCCGTGCCCATGGGACCCTTGTTGCGGAAGCGGCCGTCGGTGATGCGCCGCACCCGGCCGGTGACGCGCAGCGGCTCGCCCTTCAGCTTCAGGGCGGGCATGTCGGCCTTGCCTCCGAGGTCGACCGTCACTTCCGCACCGATGCCCGCCGCGATCATCGTCTGCACGCTCTCGGGGTCATGGATGGCAAAGGCGCAGGCATTCTCCAGCCCGGCGCGCAGGATGGCGCCGAGCACCGTCATGGTGTCCATGGTGCCGCCCGAGGCGGCGTTGTCGTAGTGGTCGAGCAGGATCACCGGGCCGTCGGGAATACCCCTGGCCCGTTCGATCGACTGTTCCAGCGGCTCGATCTCGTAGACGAAGTCCTCGCGGGCCTTCCAGGCCATGTCGAGCAGTTCGTCGGTCAGCGCCTGCGCCCTGGCCTGATCGCCGTCGGTGACGACCACCGCCGAAAGCCCGGCGTTGCGGATGTCGGCGTGCGGGAAACCGGTGAAAACCGTGGCGCAGAGCGCCTCGCCGCTCTCCTCCATCTCCCGGCAGCGCTTCTGCAGGGCGACATTGGGGCCGCTGGTGGTGCCCTGCAGCATGATGTGGGGCAGCATGGGCCGGTTGCCCCAGGCCTTGGCGGGTTTCACCTTGCCCTTGATCGCCGCGACCAGCGCCTCGCCCGCGCGCTGAGCGGTCTCGTAGATATCGACGTGGGCATAGGTCATGAAGCCAGCGAGCACGGTCGCCTGGTCGACGATCGCGGCATAGAGATTGGTGTGCATGTCGAGTGCTACGGCGATGGGCACATCGGGCGCGATGGCGCGGATGCGGCGCAGCAGCTCGCCCTCGCCGTCCTCGAAGCTCTGGGTCACCATGGCGCCGTGCAGGTCGAGCATGATGGCGTCGCACCCGGCGGCCAAGGCATCGCAGATCGTGGTGCAGATCTCCTCGAAAGCGGCATCCTCGACCGGCCCGGACGGCCATGCCGAGGCGGCGATGGGTGTGACCATCTCCCAGCCCTCGCGACGGCAGATGTCGATGTAGGCGGCAACGCCGCTCTGGGTGCCCGCGAAGTTTGCGATCACCGCATCGCCGCGCGCCACCTCGTCGCCGCCGCGCGCGAACCGCGACAGCGGCGTCGGCACGGGCGAGAAGGTGTTGGTCTCGTGCTTCATCATGGCGACGACGACGCGCATGGCGGGCTCTCCGATTCTTGCTGGTTCCTGGGCGGTGCGGTCGCCGCGATCATAGACCGGCGGGGACCCCTGCGGGCAAGCCCGGGATCAGCGTTTCGGCCAGGACCACGCGGGCGGCGCCACGTCCGCCACCACCGTCTCGCCCAGTTGCTTGTCGAGGCGCAGGATCTGCGCGCCCTGCCCGGCCGCCAGCGCCTCGACCAGCGCCGGGGCGTGGCTGACGACGACCACCTGGGTGTGCGTGGCGGCATCGGCGATGAGGCGGGCAAGCGGAGCCAGCAGGTCCGGATGCAGGCTCGTCTCCGGCTCGTTGAGCACCAGCAGCGGCGCCGGACGGGGCGACAGCAGCGCGGCGACGAGGCAGAGGTAACGCAGGGTGCCGTCGGACAGCTCGGCGGCTCGCAGAGGCCGCAGCAGGCCGTGCTGGCGCATGGTGGCCTCGAACATGCCCTCGGACGTCTCGATCTCCACATGCGACCCGGAAAAGGCGTCGGCCACGGCAGCGTCGAGCGCCGCATCGTCGCCGATCTCGCGGATCGTCTGCAACGCCGCGGCAAGGTCGCCGCCATCGTCGCCCAGCACCGGCGTGCGGGTGCCGACCCGGGGCCGGCGCGACGGAGCAGCCCCATCGGTACGGAAGTGGTCGTAGAAGCGCCAGCCGCGCATCCGCTCGCGCAGGGCCAGAAGCTCCGGCGCCTGCCGGGGATCGGCGGCGTGGGTCATCATGCTGTCGAAGCTCTCCAGGGTGGTCAGCGCCGGGCGGCGGGCGCCATCAGCGTCCATGACCTCGACCAGCGGTCCCCGCCGCTGCGCCAGCGCGTTGCTGCGTCGCAGGACCTCCCCCGCCCAGACAGCCTCCGCCTTGATCTCCGGGTCGCGCCCGAAGGCGGACGTGCCGACGCGCGGCAGGCCCAGATCGATGGCGTAGCCGAAGTCCTCGTCGCCGAAGCCGAGCTTCAGGCTCACACGGTCGCGCCGCAGCGTGCCCTGGACCGGCGCCTCGCCCTGCTTCATCGCCCGCGAGAAGGCCTCCGGCCCCGCCCACAGGGTCGAGGACAGCCCGCCCTCGCCCGCCAGCGAGGCGATCACCCTGCCCTGCGCGACGTCTCCAAGCAGGCGCAGGGCGCGGTAGAGGCTGGACTTGCCGCTTCCGTTGGGGCCGGTCACGACGTTGAGCGGCCCGAGCGGGATCACGAAATCGCGCAGGGAGCGGTAACCGGAAACGGCGAGCGTGAGGATCATCGGGCTGTCTTAGCACGGGCGCATGAAACGAAAAGAGCCGCACCCCCTGCGGGATGCGGCTCTTTCGTAGGCGGTAGGGCGATCAGGCCTTGGAGTAGAACTCGATCACCAGGTTGGGCTCCATCTGAACCGGATAGGGCACGTCCGTGAAGGACGGCACGCGGTTGTAGGTGCCCGTCATCTTGTCGAAGTCGACGTTGAGGTACTCGGGCACCTCACGCTCGGCCGACGAAACGGCTTCCAGGACCAGGGGCAGCTCGCGCGAGGCTTCCTTGATCTCGATCACGTCGCCCTCGGAGACACGGTAGCTGGGGATGGTCACCCGCTTGCCGTTGACCTTGACGTGGCCGTGATTGACGAACTGACGCGCCGCGAAGACCGTGGGAACGAACTTCATGCGATAGATGACGATATCGAGGCGGCGCTCGAGCAGGCCGATCATGTTCTCGATGGTGTCACCGCGGGCCGAATAGGCTTCTTCATACGTACGCCGGAACTGGCGCTCGTTGATGTTGCCATAATAGCCCTTCAGCTTCTGCTTTGCCGCGAGCTGAATGCCGAAGTCGGTCGGCTTGCGCCGGCGGCTCTGGCCATGCTGCCCCGGGGCATACAGACGGTTGGTCAGGAAGCGCTTCGGGCGCCCCCAGAGATTCTCGCCGTAACGGCGGCAAATCTTGTATTTCGACGCCAGTCGTTTGGTCATCGAGCCTTCGCTTTTGTGCAGGTCAGTGTTGCCGCGGTGGCTTGCGCCACTGCAGAGGCGCGGTTTGTAGTCGTGCGGGACGGGCTTGTCAAACCTCTTCGGTACCCCAATGCAGGCACCTCGGCCGTTCTGGCGCGTTTGTCCCATAATATTGCATGCATCACCGCTTCCAGGGAGCCCCCATGCCCGCCCGACAGCTCTTCCGCACCCTTGCCCTGCTCTTCGTCGCAACCACCGCCTGGAGCGGCGCCAGCGCGGCCGATATCGGCTATCCCACCCTGATCGCCGGCCAGCTCGCCAGCGCCCTGGACCTCTCTCGGGAGGAAGGCAAGGCGCTCGAAGGCGTCAGCGTGACCGTGGCCCTCGACCTCGATGAGAGCGGCCGGATCGAGTCCGCCGACATCATCGCCGTCGATCAGGCAGCGGACGCCGCGGTACGCCGCGCCGCCGTCGATGCCCTGGAGCGCGCCTTCGATCACTACCGGAGCAGCCCCTTCCAGGATCTCGACCCGGACGACTACGGCACCTGGGGCCAGATGCGGCTGACCTTCCAGCTTGGTCTTCATGTCGGGGGCTATCAGCCGTGAGCGCGGGGGTTCGGGCCGTGCTCTTCGCCGCCGTCCTGATGCTCGCCGCGCCTCTACTGGGCCGGGCGCAGGAGACGCACAGCGACGAAAGCACCAAGGCGCTCATCGCCACGATCCTGGCCGAGCAGATCAACAGCCAGTGGACGCCGCCGCAGGGTCAGGCGGGCGAACCCGTGCGCGTCACCCTTTCGGTGCAGCTTTCGCGAGACGGGCGGGTCACCGGCAATCAGACGACCGACGTCAGCGGCGGCAGCGATGATGCCGAGCGCGAGGCCGCCGTGGATGCCGCGCTGGCGGCCGTCAATCACTTCCTGACCGAACCCTTCGTCGGCCTGCCGGCCGAGCACTACGACATCTGGAAGAGCTTCACGATGACGCTGGATCCCCGGCAGCGCGCGCCCTCCTGACCGCGGATCAGGGAGCGGTCAGAAGACGTTCCATCTCGTCAAAGATGGCCGGGGTGGTGAGGCTGTCGGCCGGATCGTTCCAGCCGCCGGGACCGCCAAGATAGGTACCCGCGCATTCCTGGCACTCGAATCCCGCGCCGACATCGTTGGGCGCGATCCGCTGCACGGCCTTGCCCGCTTCGTACTCGCCGAAGACGAACGCGTTGCAGGCCTCATAGCCCTCATAGCCGGTCGGCAGGATGAAAAGCGTGGCGCGCGACAGGGGCCCGGCAGCCGAACAGGAAGGATAGAAGACCACCGCCAGTCCCTCTCCTGGTTCGGCCGCCCAGGCGAGCGCGACATCGGCGCCGTCCTGCCAGCCGACCACGGCGATGCGTTCGTCATCGACCTCCGGCAGTGTCTTCAGCTTGGCGATGGCGCCGCGCAGGTCGTCCATCACCGCCACGTCGGGAGCATCGCCGCAGGTCGTCTTGACGCCACGGGTGAAGAAGCTGTCGATCAGGTAGATGACATAACCCTCATCCGCCAGCCGCTGACCCCAGACCCGCTCGTGCGGCGAGATGCCGTCGCAATCGGGCAGCAGCACGGCGGCGGGAAACGGCCCCTCCCCCTCCGGCACCCGCATCAGGCCGGTGACGGTCAAACCCTCGCTGCCGTCTGCCTGGATGCTGGGGAACTGCTGCCAGGACGCCGCCGTCAGCAGCGGCAGCAGGGCGAGCACGGCAGCAAGGCGCAGCAGGTGCTTCACTGTTCCTCCCTGCCCGGAATCGGACGGCGGCCATGGACGAGGCAGGTGATGACGCCGCGCAGGGTGCGCACCTCCTGTTCGTAGAGATTGGCGCGCAGGAAGATGTTGCGCAAATTGACGATCATGCTGGGGCGCTGCTGCTTGTTGCGCAGGAAGCCGCAGGTATCGAGCTCGCCGATCAGATGTTCGAAGAATCCTTCGACCTCGCCCTTGGTCGCCAGTTCAGTGCGGCCCTTGCGTATCTCCTCTTCGGGCAGTTCCGCCTCGTGCTGGAACCACTCGTAGCCGATCAGAAGAACGGCCTGGGCAAGGTTGAGCGACGTGAAGCCCGGCGAGGCCGGCACGCGCAGCATGGCGTCGGCCAGCGCGATCTCCTCGTTTTCCATGCCCGTGCGCTCAGGCCCGAACAGGATGCCGCAACGGAGCCCCTCGCCCACGGCCGCGCGCATGTCGTCGATCGCCCGGCGCGGCGTGAGCACCGGCTTGAGCATGTAGCGCCGGCGCGCCGTGGTCGCCCAGACCTTCTCGAGATCGGCCACCGCCTCGGCCGTCGTGTCGAAGAAGCGGGCCGCTTCCAGAACGTCGACCGCACCGACCGCCATCATCGTGGCGGCCGAATTGGGCCAGCCGTCGCGCGGCGCCACGATCCGCATGTCGGAAAGGCCGAAGTTCTTCATGGCGCGAGCGGCCGCACCGATGTTTTCACCCAGTTGAGGACGCACGAGGATGACGGCAGGGGCGCTCATCGCTCAGGCCGGCGCATTCTCGCGCAGGAGCTTGTAGACCAGGGCGTCCGAAAGGGCCTGGAAGCTGGCATCGATGATGTTGGTGGAAACCCCCACCGTGCTCCAGGTGACGCCGCTGTCGTCGTTGCTTTCGATCACCACGCGCGTCACCGCCCCGGTGCCGGCCTGGGGCGAGATGATGCGCACCTTGTAGTCGACCAGCCGCCAGTCGGCGAGGAACTCGGAATACTTGCCCAGATCCTTGCCCAGCGCGGCGTTGAGCGCATCGACCGGACCGTTGCCCTCGGCGACGGAGAGCAGCCGCTCGCCGTCGACGATGACCTTTACCGTCGCCTCTGAAATGGTGATGAGCTTGCCCAGCGCGTTATGGCGGCGCTCGACAATGACGCGGAAGCTCTCGACCTCGAAGTATTCCGGCACGGTGCCCAGGGTACGGCGCGCCAGCAACTCGAAGCTCGCCTCGGCGCCGTCGTAGGCGTAGCCCTCGAACTCCTGTGTCTTCACCTCCTCCACCAGCCGCGGCAGGCGGGGATGGTCGGCCTCGACCGCGATGCCCGCCTCCGCGAGACGCGCCAGCACGTTGGCACGGCCGGACTGATCGGAAACGACGATGTGACGACGGTTGCCCACGCTTTCGGGCGGCACATGCTCGTAGGTGCGCGGGTCCTTCATGACCGCCGAGACATGCAGCCCGCCCTTGTGGGCGAAGGCCGAAGCGCCGACGTAGGGCGCATGGCGGTCCGGCGCGCGATTGAGCAGTTCGTCGAGCAGGCGCGAGGCGCGGGTGACCTGGGCCAGGTCCGTATCGGAAATGCCGGTCTCGAACTCCGTCTTCAGCTTCAGCGAGGGGATCAGCGAGATCAGATTGGCGTTGCCGCAACGCTCGCCCAGACCGTTGAGCGTGCCCTGTACCTGACGCGCGCCCGCCTCGACGGCGGCAAGACTATTGGCCACCGCGTTACCGGTATCGTTGTGGGCGTGGATGCCGAGCTTGGCCCCCGGCACGGTCTTCTGCACCGCTTCGACGATGCGGCCGATCTCCGAGGGCAGCGTGCCACCGTTGGTGTCGCAGAGCACGGCCCAGCGGGCGCCGGCGGCAACCGCCGCCTCGATGCAGGCGAGCGCGAAACCGGGATCGGACTTGTAGCCGTCGAAGAAGTGCTCGGCGTCGTACATCGCCTCCTTGCCGCGGGCGACGGCCAGCGCCATGGAATCGGCGATCATGGCGATGTTCTCGTCGCGGCTGATG
>CALLQH010000280.1 GCA_938014945.1 uncultured bacterium
GAGGCAGATCGCCACCGCCGCCAGGCCGACGATGACGCTGTTCCACAGCGCGGCCATCAGGTCCGGGTTGGAGAGCGCCTTGTCGTACCAGTCCAGCGTGAAGCCCGAGAGCGGCAGGCGCGTAACGGCGTTGTCGTTGAACGAGAACACCATCAGCGTCGCGATGGGCACATAGAGGAAGGCAAGCACCGACATGGCGGCCACGGCCAGGGCCGAGGTGCCCTTGTCGATGGGCCGGCGGCGGCGGGGCGCGGAAACGGCAGTGCCGTCGATCTGTGTTGCGGTCATGATCGCCCCCTAACCCAGGTTCAGTCTGCCGGCCCGCTCCAGCTTGTCGGAAGCGGTGATGACGCCGAGCACGATGAAGAGCATGACCACGCCCAGGGCGGCACCCAGGGGCCAGTTCATCGCCATGCCGAACTGCGTGGCGATGACGTTGGAGATCATGTTCGAATAGGGACCGCCGACCAGCAGGGGCGAGACGAAATCGCCGACCGACAGGCCGAAGGTGAAGGTGAAGCCGGCCAGAACGCCCGGCATGGTGAGCGGCAGGGTGATGCGCAGGAAGGTGCTGAAACGCCCCGCGCCCAGGTCCTTGCTCGCCTCGATCAGGCTGCGCGGGATCTTCTCCAGCGAGGCATAGATCGGCATCACCATGAAGGGGGTGAAGATGTAGGCCATGGTCACGACCATGGCGAACTCGTTGTAGAGAAACAGGCTGGAGGGCTCGTCCAGCACGCCGATCCACATCAGGAAGGAATTGAGGATGCCCTCGCTGCCCAGGATCGTCTTCCAGGTGTAGGCGCGCAGCAGGTAGGAGACCCAGAGCGGCACGATGGTCGCAACATAGAGGAACAGGCGCAGCCGTTCGGAGCGCACCTTGAAGGCCAGGAAATAGGCCAGCGGATAGCCCATGGCGAAGGCCGCGAGCGACACCAGGATCGAGACCTTCACGCTGCGCAGCAGCACCGTCCAGTACTGCGAATCCTGGAGCAGGATCGCGTAGTTGCCGAACTGGAAGTCGGGAACATGGAAGGGGAACTGGCGCGAATAGAAGCTGATCGACAGCATGATGAGGTAGGGCACCAGCAGCACGGTCACCCACCAGAGCATGGGCGCCGAGAACAGCACCCAGAAGCCCATCTTGTGTCTGCGGGCGTGGTTCATGCCGCGGCTCCGCCGCGCACGATGGCGTCGGCCTGGGCACGATCGAAGAGCGAAATGGTCTCGGGCTTCACCGAACAGGTCACCGTATCGCCCGCGGCCGGAAGGCCGGCATCGCCCAGCGCGGTGTCGAGCTGGTGATGGACCATGACGACCTGCCCGGCACCGATATCGAGATCGATGCGCACGGCATTGCCGCTGAAGAAGACCTCGCGAACCTGACCCTTGAAGACATTGCCGTCGTCGCCTGCGACGGCCAGGCGGATCTTCTCGGGCCGGATGAACATGGTCATGGCCGCGCCGTCGGCGATGGCGCCGTCATGACGCGCGATGCGGAAACTTGCTTCGCCGGCCTTTGCGACGACCTGATCACCGGTGCGCGTCACCGTGACCGGCACCATGTTCGAGGTGCCGAGGAAATCGGCGACATAGGCCGTCGCCGGACGGTCATAGAGATCGGTCGGCGAACCGACCTGCTCGATGCGGCCGCGGTTCATGACGATGATGCGATCCGACATGATCATGGATTCGGTCTGATCGTGGGTCACCATGATGAAGGTGATGCCGATGCGATCGTGGATATGGCGCAGCTCCACCTGCATGGCTTCCTTGAGCTTGGCGTCCAGAGCCGACATCGGCTCGTCCAGCAGCAGGATGCGGGGATGGCGCACCAGGGCGCGCGCAAGCGCCACGCGCTGGCGCTGGCCGTTGGAAAGCTGGTTGGGCAGGCGGTCGCCCATTTGCGGCAGCTCGATCATGTCGAGCATTTCCTTCACCCGCGATTCCGTCTCGGCACGGGGCATGCCGGCGATCTTCAGGCCGAAGGCGATGTTGGCCGCCACCGTCATGTGGGGAAACAGCGCGAAGTCCTGGAACATCATGTTCACGGGCCGCTGATAGGGCGGCGCGTCGGTAACGTCCTTGCCGTCCAGCAGGATCGACCCGGAATCGGGATATTCGAAACCGCCGATCATGCGCAGGGTCGTCGTCTTGCCGCAGCCGGACGGGCCGAGCATGGTCAGGAATTCGCCCTCACGGATATTGAGCGAGATGTCATCGACAGCCACCACGCCGCCGCGGAACGTCTTGGTGACGTGATCGAGATGAAGAATGTCAGCCATGAAACCTGCCCCGGTGCCGGCGTCGGAGGAACACCCGGCCGCGCCTGCATGATCTGAAAATGGAGGCGGGGCCGGCGGACATGCCGCGGCCCCGCCCCGTTTACGCGTGTAACAGCAAGACCTATTCGGCCGCCTTCACCGCATTCCAGGTGTTGATGTAGGCGTCGATGCGCGCCGGCTCCTGCCACAGGACCAGCGAGTCGATGTAGCCGAAGTCATCCTGATGCAGCGCAGCCATTTCCTCGGGCGTCTTGCACGTCTCGAGCGCCGTCGGGTTGGAACCCGAATAGCCCGTGATGTTCACCACACCGCACTGGCCTTCGGGGCTGATCGCGTAGTTCAGCCACTGGTAGGCGCAGTC
The DNA here is from genome assembly GCA_938014945.1 of uncultured bacterium. Classification (GTDB taxonomy): domain Bacteria; phylum Pseudomonadota; class Alphaproteobacteria; order SP197; family SP197; genus CALGGB01. The sequence goes on from CALLQH010000280.1 coordinate 2,647, forward strand.
CTCGTTGGGCGTGCCCTTGACGATCTGCCAGGAGTCGGCCCAGCCGTCGGCATTCTCTTCCGGGATGAACTCGACCATCTCGATGCCCTGTTCGGCCAGCAGCGCAGACTGGTAGCCGCCCCAGGTGTTGGAGATGGTGACTTCGCCGTTGGCATAGAGGTTCACCAGCTCGCCGGCCGAGGCCCAATACTTGCGGATCTTCGGCTTGAGCTCGATCAGCTTGTCGCGGACTTCCGCGAGCTGCTCATCGGACAGGTCGTAGATATCGGCGTCGTTGCCATAAAGCATGCGCGCGGTGATGTAGAGGTTGGTCTTGTCGTCCCACAGGCTGATCTTGCCGGCCAGAGCGGGATCGTCCCAAAGCTGGGTGATGCTGGTGGGAGCCGTCTCGAAGGCATCGGCCCGGTACATGAAGGGAATGGCGCCCCAGGTGTAGGGCACGCCATAGACCTCGCCGTCCACGTTGATGCCGTCGTGGCCGCTGAACTGCGGATAGACCTCGCTCCAGTGCTCGAGGCGCGAGGTGTCGATCGGCTCGACGAAACCGGCCTTGATCATGATGCTGGTGGTGTCGATCGAGGGCGACACGAGATCGTAGATGCCGCCGCCGCCGGCGAGCTTGGCCGGGAATTCGTCGTTGGAGCCGACATAGGTCGGCGTCACCTTGCAGCCCGTGGCCGCCTCGAAGCCCTCGACGAAGCTGGGATCGGTGTAACCCTCCCAGGTCAGGACGTTGAGCTCGCCATCGGCTTTCGCCTGCCCGCTGGCTGCAATGCCGGCCGCGAGGATCGCGGCGCCGACGGTCGATAGAAGTCGATTCTTCATGGTATCAAGCCTCCCTGGATTACCGTTGTTCTGCCCGCCGTCCATCCGGACGCGGGCCGTGCCCACAACACGGTTCAATATCACCATTTGTAACGCCGAACCCGGCAGGGTCAAACGCCCGATTACGCAGGTTCCTGCAATCCCGGCCGGAATGGCTCATGCCGCGCCGAGATAGTTGTCGATCCAGGTGGAGCGGCGCCCGTCGCGCGTCCACAGGATCGGAAAGTCGTTGTCGTCCATGGTGACATCGCCGTTGCGCGGCATGTAACGGCCATAGATCGGGCCGGTGCCGGTGGCGATGTTGGCCGGAACGAAGCGGGCCTCCGAGGACAGGCAGTGGACCACCAGGGAGCGGCGGGCCCGCGTCGCCTTGTTGTCGCCCGAGCCGTGCCAGGTGCGCCCGTGGTGGAAGGATCCCGAACCCTTCTTCACCACCACCGGCACGATCTCCGGCTCGGCGATGCCCTCGGCCGCGGCGGCCTTCATCATGTACTTGCGATAGTCCTGGGGACCATGAAACTCGCCCTCCGGCAGCGCCGGGGCCCAGCGGTGGGAGCCGCGCACCAGCTCCATGGTGCCGCCCTCCGCGCTGGTGTCATCCAACGCGATCCAGCAGGAGATCATCTCGTCGGGATCGATCCAGGAGAGATAGGCCGAGTCCTGGTGCATGCCCAGCGGCCGGGTGCCCGGCGGCTTCCACAGCACGTTGTCGACCTTGACGCGCGCACCGGGCCAGCCGCCCAGGGTGGCGCAGGCACGCCCGATATCCTCGCGCAGCACGACATGGGCGAGCGTCCGGTCGCCCTTCCAGCCGTTGCAGATCTGGCGCGTCAGGGTCGGGTCGCTCTTGCCTTCCTGCCAGTTGACCTCGTCGGGCCTGACGCCGGTCTCGAACTCGCCGCGGAACATCGCCTCGTAGCGTTGCTTGATGGCTTCGCACGTCGCATCGTCCAGAAGGTTCTCGACGAACACGAAACCGTCCTCGCGGAAGCGCTCGATCTCTTCGTTCTTCAGTTCAAACATGTCCTCATCCTCTTCCGCCGCTCAGGGCAGACAGTCGATGTAACGCTTCATGTCCCAGTCGCTCGCTTCGGCATTGAAGCGGTCCCACTCGTCGCGCTTGTACTCGTCGTAGATGCCGTAGAGGCGGCCGGGAAGCGCGGCCTTGACCACCTCGTCGGCGGCCAGCGCATCCAGCGCATCGCCGAAATAGCGCGGCAGGCGCTTGACCTGCTTGCCGGACTCCATGGCCTCGTAGATGTTGCGCTCCTCCGGCTCGCCCGGATCGATGCTGCGCTTGATGCCGTCGTCCATGGCGCCCAGCAGGGCCGCTGCCATGAGATACGGATTCACCATGGCGTCAACCGCACGATACTCCATCCGCCCGGGGGCGGAGACGCGCAGCGCCGTGGTGCGGTTCTGATAGCCCCAGTCGGCATAGACCGGCGCCCACAGCCCCAGATCCAGCATGCGCCTGTAGGAATTGACCGTGGAGGAGCCGATGGCCGTCAGCGCCGGCAGGTGCTCCATGACGCCGCCGATGGCGTGAAGACCGATGGGGCCCGGCATCCAGTGGTCGCGCTCTCCCATGAACAGGTTCTCGCCGCCCTGGCGGTGGTGGAAGACGCTCTCCAGCCCCGGCAGGTCGCCCTTCACGCGGACCACGGGCCTGTCCTCCCCGCCCTTCCACAGCGACATGTTGTGGTGGCAGCCATTGGCCGAGACGCCCATGATGGGCTTGGCCATGAAACAGGCGATCAGGCCGTGCTCGCGCGCCACCTGGGCGCAGATCTGGCGGAAGGTGGTCAGCCGGTCGGCGGTGCGCAGGGTGTCGTCGTAGGTGAAGTTGAGCTCCAGCTGGCCGGGTGCGTCCTCGTGATCGAACTGGATCATGTCCAGGCCCATGGCGTGGGCATAGTCGATCACCTTCATGTAGACCGGGGCCAGCACCTCGAACTGATCGATGTGGTAGGCGAGCGCCTTGGTCGGGCCGCCGTCGGGAAAGCCGTCCGCACCCTTGTTGAGCCAGGCCATCTCCGGCTCGCAGCCCACGCGCAGGTGCAGGCCGTCGTGATCGTCCTGGAACTTCTGGTGGATACGCCGCAGGTTGCCGCGGCAATCCTCTTCCATGAAGGCGCCGGGCTTGTCGGCCTCCTCGCGGCCGTAGAACACCGTGCAGAAGACGCGTGCGGCGCGTTTGTTCCAGGGCAGCTGGCAGAAGGTGTCGGGGTCGGGGATGGCGACCAGCTCGTGGGCGTTGCTGTCGAAGCCCAGCAGGCTGCCGGCGCGGCTGGGCAGCACGTTGGTCAGGCCGCCGTACCAGGTCTGGATGCCCTTCATCGCCATCGCCTCCCAGTGGGCGGCGGGCGCGGCCTTGCCCATCACGCGGCCGGTGATGGAGATGTACTGGTAGTAGATGAAGTCGACCTCCAGGGCGTCGATCTTCTCGCGCACGGCGCGAATCAGATCGGCGCGTCCGGGAGCGTGGGCATAGGCATCGACATCCTTGGTCACGGGTTGTCTCCCTGCGGCTTCAGACCGCCTCGATGTAACGGGCGCGCTCGAAGGCGCTGACATGCTTGCGCAGGATCGCCTCCTCGCGCCGCCGCGAGGCGACAAAATAGTCGATGAAGGCATCGCCGAAGATCGCCCGCGCCTTGCTGCTGGCCTCCAGGCGATCGGCCGCCTCCAGCAGGTCGTGGGGCAGGCCCGGCAGGCCTTCGGGCGTTTCGTCGGGGCCGCCCTTCTCGATCGGCGCGGGCAGCTTCGCCTTGGTCGCGATGCCTTCGAGTGCCGCGCCCAGGGTCAGCGCCAGGGCGAGATAGGGATTGGTGTCGGACGCCGGCAGGCGGAACTCCAGCCGCGCCCATTGGGCCGGCGAGGGTACGGCGCGCACCGCGGCGGCATAGTTCTGCACCGCCCAGGTCGCCGTGCGCGGCGCCCAGTTGCCCGGCGTCAGGCGGCGGTAGGCATTGACCGTGTGGGCCGCCAGCGCCAGCGCCTCCGGCGTCAGCTCGACAAGCCCCGCGATGGCGTGGCGCATGGTCGCGCTCATGCCCGCCTTGTCCTTGGCGTCGTGGAACAGCGGCTTGCCCGTCTTGGCATCCCAGAGCGAGAGATGGACGTGGCCGGAGAGGCCCGAGAAGTTCGCGCCGAGCTGGGCCATGAAGGTGGCCGTGAGGCCGCGGCGGCGGGCAAAGGCCTTGGTGAAGGTCTTGAACAGCACGGCATCGTCGGCCGCACGCAGCGCATCGGCCGCACGCAGGGTCGCTTCGAAACAGCCAGGCCCGAGTTCCAGGCCCAGGCCGAACAGGCCGACGCCGGCGGTCTCCATCACCTTTTCCAGGTCGGCGACGACATCGCCGTGGATCGCCGCGGTCTGGGAGGACCAGCAGCGGTTGTCGACGGCGAAGGTGTCCATCGCCTCGTAGCCCTTGGCGCGCAGGGTCTCGGCGGATTCATCGAGCATGTGAAACTCGAACTCCAGCGCCGCCTTGACGACAAAGCCCATCTTGGCGGCGCGCGCGATCTGCGCCTTCAGCAGTTCCCTGGGGCTGAGCGCTGCCGAGGGCCCGGCGAAATCGGCCAGGACCATCGCCGCGTCCGGCTCGAAGGGATAGGTGCGCACCGAATCCCAGTCGACCGCCATTGCCTCGCCGACGAAGGGGGCGGCACCATAGACCGCCTCGCCGGTATCCCACTTGTGGATGACGTTGACGAAGGTGGCATCGGGCCCGAAGGCGGCATCGACATCATCGACCGCCAGGCGGCGTTCGCGCAGGGAGGCGTCGAGATCGGGGATCGCGACGTGGGCGATCTTCACGCCACGGCGCTTGAGCGCGGCAGCCCCGGATGCCGTTCGCCTGGATGTTCTGGCCGCCATGGTCGTTCTCCCAAAGGATCCGGCGGAACTGCCGCCGGACCGCAGCATCCGGCCGGCCCCGCGACATATTCAACGGACCCTGAATTGCCCAGGAATCGTTCGGGCGCGATGATGGAGTGCGTCAGGCCGCCGTGCAAGACGCCCGTTACGGGACCGCGCGACAGTCTCTAGCGCAGCACACGGCGCAGTTGCGCAATGCGCTCGGCCGCGGCCTGCCGGTCATACGCCGCCGCCGGGCTGTGCCCCCACACAGGGCCAGGCCAGGCCGGATCGCCCTCGAAGCGGGCAAGGACATGGACGTGAAGCTGGCGCACGATGTTGCCCAGCGCCCCGGTGTTGATCTTGCAGCCCGGCGCGATACCGGCCAGCGCCTCGGCCGCCCGGCAGGTCTCCTCCAGCAGGGCGGCACGGTCGGCGGGCGCCAGTGTGTGAATCTCCACGGCGCCGGCGCGGCGCGGCACCAGAACCAGCCAGGGATAGCGGCAATCGTTCATCAGCCGCACCGTGCACAGCGCCAGATCGGCGACCGGCAGGGTATCGGCCTCCAGCCGGGGATCCAGGGCAAAGCTCATGATGCGCCTCTCCGGCGTGCCAGGGAGCCGCAGCCAGGAACCCCGGCCGGTCGATGACGGACGAGGATGGCGTGGAGACATCTCTCAGGCATGCTGTCTGTGGCCCGTGCCGATCGCATTCCAACGGGCGATATCTTCGCGCCGCACCCACACGGCGGCAAGGCCGCCTTAGTCGGCCGTCGTGCCTTCAGAAGAGAAAGCCGGCAATTTCGAGGCCGTCCAGCGCCACACCGATCAGCACGATGCGGTCCCCGCCGGCGCCCTCGATTGACAGGTCGCAACCGTCCTGAATGGCGTGGTTCGCGTCGAGATCAGCAAGATCCGCGATGGCGGCGACAGCTGAGAGATCGATGCGATCGGTACCGGCCGTGAAGTCGACCACCGTGTCTATGCCGTCGCCCGTGGCAAAAACGAAGACATCGCTCCCCTGCTCTCCGCTGAGCGCATCGTCTCCGGCACCGCCCAGGATGCGGTCATTCCCGGCGTCACCCGTGAGAATATCCCTTCCGCCCTCCCCACTCAGAACATCGTCGCTGTTGCCCCGGATCACTTCGTTCCCGGCATCACCCTAGAGGAGGTCTTGCCTACTGGCGCCGAAACATCACCGAAACATTTCGCCGCCTTGCGCGAAACCCGACGGAAACCAGGCGCGGTCATGTTGGCCCCATCGCAATCGCCTGAACCCCAAGGAGCTTTCCCATGGCCTCGTTCTGCTACCTCCCCGTCGGCGCCGGCACCATCGCCCTGCGCAGCATCGGCAGCGGTTCGCCGGTCGTGCTGCTGCACAGTTCGGCCTGCAGCGGCCAGCAGTGGCGCAAGATCGCCGCCGTGCTTGCCGAGCGGCACCGCGTCTGCATGCCGGACTTCCCCGGCTGCGGCGACAGCTCCCCCTGGCACGGCCGCCACGCCCGCACGCTCGATGATGATGCCGCCATCGTTGCCGCCATCGCCGACCACCTCGGCCGCCCGGTCGATCTGGTCGGCCATTCCTACGGCGGCGCAGTCGCCCTGGCGGCGGCGCGCAATCATGCCGGCTGCATCGCCAGCCTGGCGGTGATCGAGCCGGTCGCCTTTTCCCTGCTGGCCGACGGCAGCGAGCCTGGATGTTTCTCGGAGGTCGAGACGCTGGCCCATGCCGTCTGGCGCGGCGCGGCCACCGGCGACCATGCGCGCGCCATGGCCGGCTTCATCGACTACTGGAACGGCCCCGGCACCTGGGACGCCATCGGCCCGGAGCGGCGCGATGCCTTCATCCGCGCCATCGGCCCCATCGCCCAGGAGTTCTGTGCCGTATTGTCGGCCGATCTTCGCTGGAGCGATGTCGCCGCCATCGCCATGCCCACGGCTGTCATCGCCGGCCTGCAGTCGCCCCTGCCCGCACGGCGCCTGGCCGACCGCATCGCACAGGTCCTGCCCCAGGCATGGCACAGCGTGATGTCGGGTGCCGGCCACATGCTGCCGCTGAGCCACCCCGAGGAGACGACGGCCCTGCTTGTCGCCCACCTCGAGCGCGCCGCCGAGCCCGTTTTCTCCCAGGCGCACGCCGCCTGACCCCGTTCGCAATTTCCCCAGTTCAAGCATCCACGGAGACCACCATGACCACCCGCAATCCCGAGACCATCGTCCTGCACGAAGCCTTCCGCGCCGATCCGGTGACGGGCGCCACCGCCGTGCCGATCTACCAGACCAGTTCCTACGACCTGGGCGACACGGACCGTGCCGCCCGCCTCTTCGCGCTGGAGGAATTGGGCAACATCTACACCCGCGTCATGAACCCCACCTGCGATGTCCTGGAGCGGCGCATGGCCGCGCTGGAGGGCGGCGTTGCCGCACTCGCGGTCGCCTCCGGCCAGGCCGCCGTGGCGCTTGCTCTCCAGAACATCGCGCAGACCGGCGACAACATCGTCAGCGCCAAGGGCCTCTACGGCGGCACCTGGAATCTCTTTGCCCACACCCTGCCTTCGATGGGCATCGAGGTGCGCTTTGCCGATGCCGGCGATCCCGAATCCTTCCGCGCCGCCACGGACGCGCGGACCCGCGCCTATTTCGCCGAGACCCTGCCGAACCCGAAGCTGGAAGCCTTCCCCATCGCGGAGGTCGCCGCCATCGGCGAGGAACTGGGCGTGCCGCTCATCGTCGACAACACCGCCGCGCCGGTGATCTGCCGGCCCTTCGACCACGGCGCCCATGTCGTCGTCTATTCGGCGACCAAGTACATCGGCGGGCACGGCACTTCGATCGGCGGCCTGGTGATCGACGGCGGCCGCTTCGACTGGGACCGCCACGGCGCCCGCTTCCCGATGCTGACCCAGCCCGACCCCAGCTACCACGGCGCGGTCTGGACGGAGGCCACGCGGCCCATGGGCCCGGTCGCCTACATCATGAAGGCGCGCTGCACCCTGCTGCGCGACATCGGCTACGCCATGAGCCCGTTCAACGCCTTCCAGTTTCTGCAGGGCATGGAGACGCTGCCGCTGCGCATGCGCGAGCACTGCCGCAATGCGCAGGCGGTGGCCGATTACCTCGCCGGTCATCCGGCGGTCACCCGCGTCATCCATCCCGGCCACATGACAGGTGCTGCCCGCGAGCGGGCGCAGCGGCGCCTGACCGGCGGCAATGGCGGCCTGGTGTGTGTGGAGCGTGCCGGCGGCG
>CALLQH010000281.1 GCA_938014945.1 uncultured bacterium
GGTCAGGCGGCCGCGTGCGTTGGTTTCGAGCAGGGTGGCGCCGGCGGCCGAGACGGTGAGCGTGCCGTTCGCCACCCTCAGGCTGGCGTTGCCGGCGGCGCTGAGGAAGCCGTCGAGCGCCACGTCGGCGCCGGTGTTGTTGAGGGTCCAGCCCTGCCAGGGGTTGACGTCGGTGGTCTCGGCGACGGCGACGTAGGCGAGCAGCGCGCCCCATGTGTAGAAGAGGTCGGTGTCGGGCTGGTCGTCGGCCCGCCCGGTGACGGCCGAGAAGTTCTCGCCGCAGATGCGGTCCTCCGCCCAGTTGTGCATGAACAGCTCATGGCAGCGCCTGGCGAACTCGGCGGCGACGTCGTCGAAGCCGTAGCGGCGCAGGCCCTGGTAGGTCATGAAGTTGAGCGGCGGCCAGATGCGCCCGCGCCAGTAGACGTTGTCGCCGAACGCCGGGTCGCTGCGGGTGCAGGCCGGGGCCACCCAGCGGCCCCAGAACTCCTCCTCGTTGAGCAGGTGGCGCTCCACCAGGTCGCTCGCCTGTTCGGGCGTGGCGGCACCGCAGGCCAGCGCAAAGAAGCTGGTGGGGGCGAGGCTGTCGGCGAACTTCCCGGACCATAATCTGTTCGCGAAGATGCGGCGCTCGGGATCCCAGAGATGGTCGCGGATGCGGGCCTTGAGGCCTTCGGCGCGGTCGGCCATGCGGGCGGCCTTGTCGGCCAAACCGAGTTCGGCGGCCATGAGGGCCAGGACCTCGCCGTCGAGCGCGACGAAGCTGTTCAGCGCAATGTCCTCGATGTCCATGGTGTGGGCGGCCTCGTCGAGCACCGCCTCGTCATGGATGGGGGAGTTGTCCATCATGGACTCGTCCTTGGCCGCCAGCTTCGTGCCGCGGTAGAGGCCGTCGCCCACGGGCGAGGTGCCGTATTCCAGGACGCCGTTGTTGTTGCCGTCGCGCTCGCGCCACCACCATTCGTGGTTGGCCTCCAGCACGGGCCAGCCCTCCTCCAGGAAACGGCGGTCGTTGTGGCGCAGGTGCTGCATCCAGGTGACGAAGCCGATCATGGGGGGCTGGCTGCGGTCGACCCAGGAATCGTTGCCGGTGAGCAGGCAGGGGAAGTTGCCCCATTCCGTCGCGCCCTCGAAGACGGCGCGCTGGTTGTCGTGGGCGACGTCCTTGTCGAAGAGGCCGGCCATCAGGCCGTGGTAGACCACGTCGTTCAGCCAGACGCCCCAGCCGCCGAACTTCTGCGCCACCCAGTTGCGCGAGAGTTCGGTGTAGGGGCGGTCGTTGGCGCGGTCCCAGACGGTGGTCCAGGCGACACAGTCGCGCACGGCATCGAGCGCGCCTTCCAGACGCCCGGTGTGGGCCGGCGGCATGGCAGGTGCGGCGCCCTCGGCGAGGGCGGCATCGGCCTTGGCGGAGGCTTCCTTGCGCGTCGGCGCCCAGGCGAAGGCGACCTGGAAGTCCTTCATTTCCTCCAGGTTGTAGCGCAGCACGCCGAGCTTTCCGGCGGTGCCGCGGGAGGCGAGGTAGAAGTAACCCTTGGCCTCGTACTCGGCCTTCAGCGCGTCGAGGCTGTCGTGGAAGGTCGCCATCAGGGGGAAACGCGGGCCCTTGACCAGCACGTCGCCGTCGCCGGTGCAGACGAACATCTCGGTCGTCTCGGGATCGTAGGCGACTTCCGAGCCGTCCTCGCGCCACAGGCAGACGTTGAGCCAGAAGCGCAGGCCCCATTCGCCGTGCTTGAGGGTCTTCCAGCCGATGGTGATGGCGCCGTCGGTGCGCCGCGCCATGGTGACGATGAGGCGCGTACCGCCGTGTTCGACCTCCAGCTCGATGTGATCGGGGCTGAGCGTGCGGGGGCCGAGCTTCACCCCATGACGGTGGCCCGGCGGCAGGCGCGTGAAGGAACCGGTAGCGTCCGAATAGGCGGTGAGCGCCACATGGGTGCCGCTCGGCAGGTGGATCATTTCTGCCGGGTAGACGGCATCCCAGGTGTTCCACCAGCGGTCGGGGCGAACCTTCTCGAACTGCACGTCAGGGCCTCCAGTGGGCGAGGATCTCGTCGGTGGTGCCGATCTCCATCTGATCCTCGAAGCGGCGATAGACATGGGCCAGCGTCGCCTCGTGAGAGGCGGGGTTGGAGCCGTGGACGGCATCGGAAGCCACGATCACGCGGTAGCCGCGGTCCATGGCGGTCATCACCGTGCCGAGCACGCAGACGTCGGTCTCCACGCCCGTGCAGATCACCGTGCGGCAGCCCATCTCATCCAGCATGGCGCAGAACTGCGGGCTCTCGAAGGCCGAGTAGGTCGGCTTGTCGGCGATGCGCGCGGGCGGCGCGAAGGACTTGAGCTCATCGACGATGTCGATGATGTCGGCGCCGGCGATGCCGGTGGTGACGCTGGTCCAGCGCTCGTAATAGGCGCGCCAGTGGCCCGGGGCCTGGTCCGGCGTCTCGGGCGTGGTGAAGCGGGTGAAGATGGTGCGCGCCGGGGCGTGTTCGGTGAGCCGGACGATGGCGGGCAGGATCGAAGGGATGGAGGCGGTGTGCCAGTCCGTCTTCTCGGCAAAGAGGCGCTGGATGTCGACGCAGACGTGGACGGCATCGGCGCCGATGGCTTTGACCTCCTGCATCATTCCTCCACGACGACGGTGTGTTCGCGCGACCACTCCATGACCACCGCCTCGCCCACGCCGTAGATGCGCTCGCCGGCGTTCTGGCGGAAGGCGCGCTGGGTGCCCAGGGCCGTCTCGATCAGGTAGGTCACGCTCGTGCCCGAGAACACCGCCTGCAGGACGCGTCCGGCGATGCGGTTGACACCCTCGGCGCTGGCTTCGCCGCTGAGGCGCACCTTCTCCGGGCGCACGGCGACGACGGCGGCCGAACCCTGGGGCGGCAGGGCGCCGCGGGCGGCGACGGGGCCCGCGCCCTCGATCACGACCACATCGCCCTCGACGCGGCCGCGCAGGATGTTGGCATCGCCCAGGAACCCGGCGGCGAAGACCGAATGGGGGTTCTCGTAGATGTCGCCCGGCGGGCCGACCTGGACCAGGCGGCCCTCGTTGATGATGGCGATCTGGTCGGAGAGGGTGAGCGCCTCCTCCTGATCGTGGGTGACGAAGATGGCGGTGATGCCGACGGCGCGCTGGATCTGCTTCAGCTCGATCTGCATCTCCTGGCGCAGGCGCTTGTCGAGCGCGCCCAGCGGCTCGTCCAGCAGCAGGACCTTGGGCTCGGTGACCAGCGCGCGGGCCAGCGCCACACGCTGCTGCTGGCCGCCCGAAAGCTGGCGCGGCTTGCGCTGCTCCATGCCGGGCAGGCGCACCAGTTCGAGCATCTTGTGCACCCGCTCGCGCGCATCGGCGCGCGAGACGCCGCGCACCGACAGGCCGAAGGCGATGTTGTCGAAGATGCTCATGTGCGGGAACAGGGCATAGTTCTGGAAGACCATGCCGATGTTGCGCCGGTGCGCCGGGGTGTGGGCGATGTCCTCGCCGTCGAGCAGGATCTCGCCCTCCTCGGGCTCGACGAACCCGGCGACGGCGCGCAGCAGGGTGGTCTTGCCGCTGCCCGAGGGGCCGAGCAGGGCGAAGAACTTGCCCTCCGGAAAGACCAGCGAGACGTCGTCGAGCGCGCGGACTTCGCCGTAGCGCTTGGTGACGTGGCGTGCCTCGACGACGCTCATCGCTCGCCTCCGAACTTAGATAGGCGGGCGAAGGCCAGCATGATGCCCATGGACACGAAGATGACGAGCGTGGAGATGGCGTTGACCTCCGGCGTGAAGCCCTTGCGGATGGCGGAGAAGATCTCCACCGGCAGCACCGAGGTGCCCGGCGGAGCAAGGAAGTAGGAGATGACGAACTGGTCGAAGGAGACCGCAAAGGCAAAGAGCGAGGCCGCGACGATGCCCGGCATCAGCACGGGGATGGAGACGCGCCAGAAGGCCTGCATGGGCGTGGCGCCGAGGCTGGCGGCGGCCTCCTCCAGCTCCGGCCCGAAGCTCGCCATGCGCGCGCCCACCACGATGATGACATAGGGCAGCGACAAGGCGACGTGACCCAGCAGCATGGAGTGCAGCCCGCGCCCGACCCCGGTCCAGAAGAACAGCACCAGCATGGCCGTGCCGATGATGAGCCAGGGAATGGTGATCGGCGGAAACAGCAGAAGCTGCATCACCGTGCGCCCGCGGAAACGGAAACGGCCCAGCGCAAAGGCCGCCATGGTGCCGATCACCGTGGCGATCACCGTGTTGGCGACGGCGATCCAGACGCTGTTGAAGCTCGCCGTCAGCAGCCGTTCGTTGCCGGCAAGGGCCTCGTACCACTTGGTCGAGAACTCGAACGGCAGGGCGTAGTGCACGGATTCATTGAAGCCCATCAGCGCCAGAACGGCGATGGGCAGGTAGAGGAAGATCAGGATCAGCGCCAGAAAGGCGCGGCCCATGCCGTCTGCGATGCGCGGTGCGAGCCTGGTCATGCCGTCCTCATGCGGTCTTTGAGGAAGGGATAGGAGACCGCCAGGATGAGCAGGACGATGGCGAGCAGGATGAAGGAGAGCGCACCGCCCAGCGGCCAGTTCGAGACCACGGTGAACTGCTCCTCGATCACCGTGCCGATGACCACACCCTGCGTGCCGCCCAGCAGCTTGGGCTCGAAGAAGGAGCCGATCACGGGAACGAAGATCAGCACGGCGCCCGCGGCAAGGCCGGGGATGGCGAGCGGCAGCACGATGCGCCAGAGGATCGTGCCGGCCGAGGCGCCAAGGCTTCTGGCCGCCTCGATCAGGCTGTCGTCGATCGCCTGCAGGGAGAGGTAGCAGGTGAGGATCATGTAGGGCAGGTAGGAATGGACCAGCCCGATGATGACCGCCGTCCAGGAATCGGCGAGATCGACGGCCGGCGCGCCGGGAAAGACGAACTGCACGGCGCCGTCGAGCACGCCGCCCGGGCGCAGCACCACGGTCCAGGAAAAGATGCGCACCAGGGCATTGGACCAGAAGGGCAGCACGATCAGCAGGAACAGCGCCTCGCGCCAACGG
>CALLQH010000282.1 GCA_938014945.1 uncultured bacterium
GGGCATCAATGCGGCGCTGGCGGTGGCATTCCGCGGCGGCGCCATCACCGGCATGCTGGTGGTGGGTCTGGGCCTGATCGGCGTTGCTGGCTTCTACGGCATCCTCAAGAGCCAGGGCATGCAGACCCAGACCATTCTCGACGCGCTGGTCGGTCTGGCCTTCGGTTCCTCGCTGATCTCGATCTTCGCCCGTCTGGGCGGCGGTATCTTCACCAAGGGCGCCGACGTTGGTGCCGATCTGGTCGGCAAGGTTGAAGCCGGCATTCCGGAAGATGATCCGCGCAACCCGGCCGTGATCGCCGACAACGTGGGTGACAACGTCGGCGATTGCGCCGGCATGGCTGCCGATCTGTTCGAGACCTACGCGGTCACCATCATCGCTACCATGCTGGTGGGCTTCATCTTCGCCGAAACCGCGGGCGCCAACGCCCTGTTGTATCCGCTGGTGCTGGGTGGCGCGTCGATCGTTGCCTCGATCATCGGTACCTTCTTCGTCAAGGCCAGCAACGGCAAGATCATGGCTGCGCTGTACAAGGGCACGGCCGTGTCCGGCGTGCTGGCGGCTCTGGCTTTCTACCCGATCACCACGGCGCTGTTCCCGGCTGCCGCGACGGCGGTGGGTGATAGTGGTGCGATGACCCTCACGGCCATGCAGGTCTACGGTTCGGCATTGGTGGGTCTGATCCTGACCGGCGTCATGATGATGATCACCGAGTACTACACCGGCACCGAGTACTCGCCGGTCAAGGGCATTGCCCAGGCCTCGACCACCGGTCACGGCACCAACATCATCGCCGGCCTGGCCGTGTCGATGCGTTCCTGCTGGATGCCGATCGTGGCGGTGTGCGTGTCGATCTTCGTGGCCCATCACCTCGCCGGTCTCTACGGCGTGGCCATTGCCGCCACCGCGATGCTGTCGATGTCCGGCATGATCGTCGCCCTCGACGCCTATGGCCCGATCACCGACAACGGCGGTGGTATCGCCGAAATGGCCGAGCTCGGTCCGGACGTGCGCAATGTGACCGATCCGCTGGATGCGGTCGGCAACACCACCAAGGCCGTGACCAAGGGTTATGCCATCGGTTCGGCCGCGCTGGCCGCCCTGGTGCTGTTCGCCGACTACACCCACAAGCTGGAACTGTACGGCATGCCCGACATCAAGTTCGATCTGGCCGACCCGATGGTCCTGATCGGTCTGCTGATCGGCGGCCTGATTCCCTATCTGTTCGGCGCCATGGCCATGGAAGCCGTCGGTCGTGCGGCGGGTTCGGTGGTGGTCGAAGTGCGCCGCCAGTTCCGGGAAATCAAGGGCATCATGGAAGGCACCGGCAAGCCGCAGTACGACAAGGCCGTGGACATGCTGACCAAGGCGGCGATCAAGGAAATGATCGTGCCCTCGCTGCTGCCGGTGGCTGCCCCGATCGTGGTCGGTCTGCTGCTCGGACCCGCAGCCCTGGGCGGCATGCTGGTCGGCACCATCATCACCGGCATCTTCGTGGCCATCTCGATGACCACCGGTGGCGGCGCCTGGGACAATGCCAAGAAGTACATCGAGGACGGTCATCATGGCGGCAAGGGCTCGGAAGCCCATCACGCCGCGGTGACGGGCGACACGGTCGGCGATCCCTACAAGGACACCGCCGGTCCTGCCGTCAACCCGATGATCAAGATCATCAACATCGTGGCGCTGCTCCTGCTCGCCACGCTGGGCGCCTGATCGCCTTCAGGCACCATCGCTGATCGGGCAACGCCCGGCAGGCTTCGCAGCCTGCCGGGCGTTGTCGTTTCAGGGTGCGTCATGAAAGAGGCACAGGGGTCGTGGAAGGCTCAGAGAAGCCCCGTGCAGCAGCGATGGGTATGGTCGGGGAAGGGGAGCCTACTGACCGGGCAGCTTGACGCCCTGGCCGCCTTCGTTGTTGAAGCGGCCGACGTTGCCCAGAAGCTGCTCCATCAGACCGATCTGCTTGCCGTAGGTTGGCGTGGTGCGGGTCTCGGGATCGACCAGAAGACCGTCGGCCAGAAGATACTCATCGACGGAGTCGACAACACCGCTGTTGTCGAAGGCAATGGCGACAACCTGCTGCTCGACGATCTCGGGCTTGAAGAAGGCAAATTCCTCGCGCCGTTCGGTGATGTAGAGCCAGGTCTCGTCGCCGAACATCGCAGTCGTCGAGGGCGAGCCCAGGAACTGGGCGACCTCCAGGCGATTGTGGACGCCAGGCTCGATTCGGGCGAGCGCCTCGGGATCGGGCACATAGCCGTGAGTCGAGACGCGCTCCTGGCAGGACCAGGTGGAAAAGGCCACGAGCAGCACGGCCGCAGCTTTGGCGAGCCGGTATCCTGTGCGTGCGTGTGGCTTGGAAATTGACCGCAAGGCGGGGAACTCCTAAGTGGAGGCGGACGATGCCGCCGAGGGCATCCTCCTGTCAACGTGTGCGCCCACCGGCGCCGGGAACGTCATGCTCAAACGCTTCTTCAGCCGCTCGCGCTTCGACGACGCGACGCACGATCTTTACGACACGATCGTGGCGCAGGCGAGGCAACCGGTCCTCTACACGGAACTGGCCGTTCCCGACACCCTGGATGGCCGGTTCGACCTTGTCGTGCTGCACGCCATCCTGGTCATGCGCCGCCTGCGCAAGAGCGGCGAGGCGGGCGCGGACCGGGCGCAGCTGGTGTTCGACATCATGTTTGCCGATTTCGACCGCACCCTGCGGGAGATCGGCGTTGGCGACCTGAAGGTGGGCAAGCGCATCAAGCAGATGGCCCAGGCGTTTTACGGCAGGGCGCAGTCCTACGGAGAGGCTCTCGACCAGGACGACGAGGCCATGCTGGCTCAAGGCCTGCGCCGCAATCTCTACGGCACCTCCGAACCCTCCGAGGCCGCCGTTGCGGGTGTCACCGCCTATGTCCTTGCCCAGGAGGCCCATCTTGCCGGACAGGCAGATGCGGACCTCGACGCCGGACGCCTTAGCTTTGCACCGGCCGTATTGCCCGCGGCCGACCGTGTTTCCATATAGCCCACAGGGATCGCCCGATAAGGGCCAACGCCCGGATGGAACTGCCATGAGCAAGAAGAAACAGCCGATAACAGGCCCGGAATTTTCCCGCCCGTTCGAACTCAGCCACCTCGACGACGGCGAGGAGCGCATCGAGAGCGTTTCGGCGACGCCCGAGGAATGCGCCGCGCTGGCCCGGCGCTTCAACCTGGAGGCTGTCGAGCGGATCGAGGGCAGGGTGCGGCTCTCCCGCCGGGGCACGCAGATCCTTGCGGAGGCCGATGTGGTGGCCGATGCCGTGCAGACCTGTGTGGTCAGCCTGGATCCGGTTCCGGCCCATCTCACCTTCAAGATTGCGCAGTTCTACGACCCGGACGTGCGCGAAAGCGGCGAATTCGATGAACTTCTGGATGTCGAGGACGACGATCCGCCCGAACCGCTGGTGGACGATACCGTGGATGTCGGCGAGCTGATCGCCGAGCGCTTCGGGCTGGAGCTTGATCCCTATCCCCGCAAGCCCGGCGCCACGGTCGATCCGCGCTACCTCGCGCCGGAGGAAACCGGCGACGATGACGAGGCCAAACCCCACCCGTTCGCAGCGCTGAAGCGGCTCAAACAGTGAACCCTGCTGCTTGTCGAGGCCCTGAAAGCCTGATATAGCCCGCGCCACACAAGCCATTCTCCCATCATTTCAGGATTACGATCATGGCGGTTCCAAAGAAGAAGGTGTCCGTCTCCAGGCGGAACAATCGCCGTTCGCACCATGCGTTGGGCGCCCCCTCGTTGACCGAATGCCCCAACTGCGGCGAGACCAAGCTGCCGCATCACGTCTGCAGCTCCTGCGGCTTCTATCGTGACCGGGAGGTCACGGAGCCCGAGGGCAGCATCTGACGTACCGGGTCCCCGGGCGCGGATCCGATTTGCCATGACGACCACACACACGATTGCGCTGGACGCCATGGGCGGGGACCGCGCACCCGAAGTGGTCGTCGCCGGGGCCAATCAGGCACGTCTGCGCTACCCCAACGTCAACTTCCGGTTGTTCGGCGATCCGGCCAAGCTCGAAAAGCTTGTTGGCCGCTTCCCCAAGCTCGACCAGGTCTGCGAGATCGTCGAGAGCGAAACCGTGATCGAGCCCGGCGAGAAGCCGTCCCAGGCGCTGCGCCGGGGCGGCCGCTCCAGCATGCGCATGGCCATCGACGAGGTTCGTGACGGGCGCGCCGCGGGCATCGTCTCGGCCGGCAACACCGGCGCCCTGATGGCGATGTCGAAGCTGGTGCTGCGCACGCTGCCGGGCATCCGCCGCCCCGCCATCGCCTCGATGTTCCCGACCCAGCGCGGCGAGTCCGTGATGCTGGATCTGGGCGCCAACATCGAGTGCGACGCCGAGAACCTGGTGCAGTTCGCCATCATGGGGGCGGCCTTCGCGCGCAGCGTGCAGGGCCTCAAGAAGCCCACCGTGGGCCTGCTCAACGTCGGCAGCGAGGAAAGCAAGGGGCACGAGGAAATCCGCCGTGCCGCCGAGATCCTGCGCGATGCCGACCTGCCGCTGGAGTTCTACGGTTTCGTCGAGGGCAACGACATCACCGAGGGTACGGTCGATGTGGTCGTGGCCGACGGCTTCACGGGCAATGTTGCGCTGAAGACCGCCGAGGGCACGGCCAGCATGTACACCGGCTTCCTGCGCGCCACCTTCCGCCGCTCGGTCTTCTCCAAGCTTGGTTACTGGCTGGCCAAGCCGGCCCTGATGGCCCTGAAGAACCGCGTCGACCCGCGCCGCTACAACGGCGGCATGTTCCTGGGCCTCAACGGCATTGCGGTGAAGAGCCACGGCGGCACCGATGCGGTGGGTTATGCCAATGCCATCGGTTTCGCCTTCGACATGATGACCCAGGGCTTCAACGAAAAGGTTATCAAGGACCTGCAACTCCTTGGCGCATTTGCAGAAAACCCTTCCAAGGCAGCCGCACAGTGAGCGTGCGCCGTTCGTTGATTGCCGGTTGCGGTTCCTATCTGCCGGAGCGCTGCGTCACCAACGCGGAACTGGCCGCCAGGCTCGACACCAGCGACGAGTGGATCACCTCGCGCACGGGCATCACCCAGCGTTATGTCGCCGCCGAGGGTGAGTTCACCTCCGATCTGGCGACCAAGGCGGCGCTTGCCGCGCTGGCAAACGCGGGCCTCACGGCCGACGACGTCGACCTGATCGTTCTCGCCACGGCAACCCCCGACCGCACCTTTCCGGCGACCGCGACCCGCGTTCAGGCCAACCTGGGCATGACGCGCGGCGTCGCCTTCGACGTGCAGGCCGTCTGCACCGGGTTTGTCTATGCCCTGGCGGTGGCCGACAACTTCATCAAGGCCGGTCAGGCCGAATGCGCCCTGGTGATCGGCGCCGAGACCTTTTCGCGCATCCTGGACTGGGAAGACCGCGGCACCTGCGTGCTGTTCGGCGACGGCGCGGGCGCCGTCGTGCTGCGTGCGGGCGAGGGTGAGGGCACCAAGGCCGACCGGGGCATCCTCTCGACCCACCTGCATTCCGACGGCCGGCACGGCGACCTGCTTTATGTCGACGGCGGCCCTTCCAGCACCGGAACGGTCGGTCTGCTGCGCATGGAGGGCCGCGAGGTCTTCAAGCATGCCGTGGTCAACCTCGCCCAGGCGGTCGACGAGGCGCTGCAGGCCAACGGCCTTTCGCCCGACGAGATCGACTGGCTGGTGCCCCATCAGGCAAACCGCCGCATCATCGACGCCACGGCGCGCAAGCTGGGCATGACCGACGAACGGGTGGTGATCACCATCGAACGCCACGCCAATACCTCTGCAGCCTCGATCCCGCTGGCCCTGGCCGAAGCCACCGCGGACGGCCGCATCCAGCCAGGACAGCTTGTTCTGGTGGAGGGCATGGGCGGCGGATTCACCTGGGGCTCGGCCATGGTGCGCTGGTAGTTCAGCCTCTGCTTGAAGCCGCGCGGCTAACTGAATCGAGCCATCGTTCAGCGATCCAGCGCAACTATTTGATATTGACGCATTTTCCGCGCGAAGCTAGCTTTCCGCTTTAAGTCGCAGGGGGCGGCGGATATGGCGGAACGTACGATGACGCGGGCGGACCTCACCGAGGCCGTCTATCATGAGGTGGGACTCTCGCGCAGCGAGTCCGCCGAACTGGTCGAATCCGTCCTGGGCGAAATCTCCGAAACCCTGATCCAGGGCGAGGCGGTGAAGATCTCTTCTTTCGGCAGCTTCTCGGTTCGCGACAAGGCCCAGCGCGTCGGCCGCAACCTGAAGACGGGCGAGGCGGTGCCGATCCTGCCGCGCCGCGTGCTGGTGTTCCGCGCTTCCCATGTCCTGAAGGACCGGATCAACGGCGAGACGACCGGCGCCGGCGAGGATTAGACCCATGGCCGCTGGCTCAGAAGCTGCCTCGGGCAGGAGAGGCGCCAAGTCCAAGGCGGCCTTCCGTACGATCAGCGAGGTGGCCGAGGAACTCGATGTCGCCCAGCACGTCCTGCGTTTCTGGGAAACCAAGTTCCATCAGATTCGCCCGCTCAAGCGCGGTGGCGGGCGGCGCTACTATCGCCCCGAGGACATCGACCTCCTGCGTCAGATCAAGTCGCTGCTCTATACCGAGGGTTACACGATCAAGGGCGTCCAGCGCCTGCTGCGCCAGGTCGGCGTGGCCGGCCTGCTGCAGGGCAGCCGCGCCGTGCCCGATGCCAGCGATGACGATGGTGACCAGGAAGCCGCGCCGCAGGCCGCTCCGGCGCCCGCGACCGCCCCTGCGGCGGCGGCCGGCGACAAGGACATGCGCGCCGCCATCGAGCGTGCGATCGCCGAGCTCGAAGCCTGCCGCAAGCTGCTTTCCGGCAAGCTCTGAAAAGCGTCGTTTTTGTCGTCCTGCGGCGTTGCAGTCGGCAAAAGCCCAGCCTATAGTCCGCGCCCCTCAAGGGCGGTTTACCGCCCTTCGGTCGGAGTGTAGCGCAGCCTGGTAGCGCAACGGTCTGGGGGACCGTAGGTCGCAGGTTCAAATCCTGCCACTCCGACCATTTCTCCCCCCATCCTTCCGACAATGCTGCCCAGAGCGCCATGTATTGGCACGATTGCCGCGCAAGATGACGATTTGCGTGTTGCCGCAGCCAAGATGCCGTCATTCCAAGTGGAGTTTCCCGCAATCCTTAAGCCATAATGGCTTTGGGATCGGGTCAATCGAATTGGTGGGTATCGGGGCAATCAATGTACGCAGTGGAACATGGAAGTCTGAGCGAAGCCCGAGTGCTTCAGAGCGCGCCGCTTGAAGTCTTTGCGCATCTGGAAGCGACAG
>CALLQH010000283.1 GCA_938014945.1 uncultured bacterium
GCGTGGCGGAGTATGTGCGCCCCACTTCGGTTGGCGAGGCGGTTGCCGCGTTGCAGGCAGGGTCGTGGACCGTGCTGGCGGGCGGAACCGACATCTATCCGGCCCATGTCGAGCGCCCCCTGAGGGGCGACGTGCTGGACATTTCCGCCATCGAGGGCCTGCGCGGCATCGCTCAGGGCGAGGCCGGCTGGACCATCGGCGCGCTGACCACCTGGAGCGACCTGATCGGCGCCGAGCTGCCGCCCCTGTTCGACGGCCTGAAGGCCGCCGCGCGCGAGGTGGGCGGCGTGCAGATCCAGAACGCCGCCACGATCGCGGGCAACCTGTGCAACGCCTCGCCCGCCGCCGACGGCGTGCCGCCCCTGCTGACCCTGAACGCCGAGGTGGTCCTGGCCACCAGCGGGAGCGAGCGGCGCCTGGCGCTGTCCGAGTTCATCGCCGGCAACCGGCAGACCGCAAGACAACCGGGCGAACTGGTGACCGCCATCCATGTCCCACGCCCTGCCCGCCCGGATACGCGCGGCGCCTTCGCCAAGCTCGGAGCGCGGCGTTATCTGGTGATCTCCATCGCCATGGTCGCGGCGACGCTGGCCGTGGAGGACGACACGGTGGCGGAGGCGCGCGTCGCCGTGGGCGCCTGCTCGCCCGTGGCCCGCCGCCTCCCCGCGCTGGAGAACGATCTCATCGGGCGCGCCGCCGACGGCGACCTGGGCCTGGCCGCGACCGCGGATCATCTGGGCGACCTCAGCCCTATCGACGACGTGCGCGCCAGCGCGGACTACCGGCGCCATGCCGCCCTGGTGCTGGTGCGCCGGGTGCTGGGCCGGCTGGGGAGCGGCACATGACCATCGGCGTCCCCTTTACCCTCAACGGCCGCGAGGTGACGGTCGAGGCAGAACCTGCCGAACGCCTGGCCGATGTGCTGCGCGAGCGGCTGGGCGCAACCGGCACCAAGGTCGGCTGCAACGCCGGCGATTGCGGCGCCTGCACCGTGCGCCTGGACGGCGCCCAGGTCTGCGCCTGCATGGTGCCCATCGCCCAGGTCCGCGGACGCAACGTGGAGACCGTGGAAGGCCTGGCGGGCGAGCGCCTGTCGGCCCTGCAGCGCGCCTTCCACCGCCATGGCGCAGCCCAGTGCGGCATCTGCACGCCGGGCATGCTGATGGCCGCATCGGACCTGCTGGCGCGCAACCCCGAACCGGAGCGCGGCGCGGTCGAGGACGCCCTGGGCGGCGTGCTGTGCCGCTGCACGGGTTACCAGAAGATCGTCGAGGCCGTGCTCGATGTCGCCAACGACGCGATTGCCGAAAGCGCGCCCGCCGGCAGCGCCGTGGGCTTCCGCCTCGCCAAGGTCGACGGTTACGCCAAGCTCGACGGCACGGAGCGCTACGGCGCCGATGCGGTGCCGCCCGATGCGGTGTGGCTGCGCGTCATCCGTTCGCCCCACGCTGCGGCAAGCTTCGAACTGGGCGACCTGGAGGCCTTCATCGCCGCCCACGAGGGGCTGGAAGGGGTGCTGACCGCCGCCGATGTGCCGTTCAACGGTTTCGGCATCTATCCAGACATCAAGGACCAGCCTGTGCTGGCCGACGGCGTGGTGCGTTATCGCGGCCAGGCGGTGATCGCCCTGCTGGGTACGCGCGCGGCGCTGGCCGCCATCGACCCCGCCGACGTGCCGATCGCCTGGACGCCGACCGAGCCGGTGACCGGCATCGAGGCGGCCATGGCCGAGGGCGCGGTGGTGCAGCAGGGCCGCGAGAGCAACATGCTGATCGAGGGCCTGGTGCGCTCCGGCCATGCCGGCGAGGTTCTGGAAAACGCCGCTTTCGTTGCCGAGGATACCTTCGAGACCGCCTTCGTCGAACATGCCTATATCGAGCCGGAGGCCGGCTGGGCGCGGCGGGTGGACGACCGCATCGAGATCCGCGTCTCGACCCAGACGCCCTACATGGACCGCGACGAGGTCGCCAACGTGCTGCAGGTTGCGCCCGAGCGTGTGCGCATCGTGCCCAGCGCCTGCGGCGGCGGCTTCGGCGGCAAGCTCGATCAGGGCGTACAGCCGCTGGTGGCGCTGGCGGCATGGCTTACGGGGCGCACGGTCGCCTGCGTGTGGACACGGCCCGAAAGCATGATGGCCAGCACCAAGCGCCATCCCAGCCGCATCCAGGCGCGGTTCGGGTGCGACGGCATGGGCCGCCTGGAGGCCTGCCACATCACTGCCGATTTCGACACCGGGGCCTATGCCTCCTGGGGCCCGACGGTGGCCGGGCGCGTGCCCGTCCACGCCAGCGGCCCCTACCGGGTGCCCCATGTCACGGCGCGCGGCCGGGCGTGGTTCTCCAACGGGCCGCCCGCGGGCGCCTTCCGCGGCTTCGGCGTGCCCCAGGCGGCCATCGCGCACGAGACGCTGATGGACGATCTGGCCGCCAGGGTGAAGATGGACCGGCTGGAATTCCGCCTGCTCAACGCGCTGGAGGCCGGCGACCGCACGGCGACGGGCCAGAAGCTGGCCACGAGTGTGGGCATGCGCGCCTGTCTGGAGGCGCTGACCCGGCCCTGGAAGGAAGCGCTGTCGCAGGCCAATACGTTCAATGGCGAGAAGAGCCACCTGCGCCGCGGCGTCGGCATCGGCTGCATGTGGTACGGCATCGGCAACACCTCGATGTCGAACCCCTCGACCATGACGATGGGCGTGAAGGCCGATGGCACCGTGACGCTTTATACCGGCGCCTTCGACATCGGCCAGGGCTCCAACACGATCATGACCCAGATCGCCGCCGATGCCTTGGGGCTGGCGGCCGACCGCATCCGCCTGGTGACCGGCGATACGGACCGCACCGCCGATGCGGGCAAGACTTCGGCCAGCCGCCAGACGCTGGTGTCGGGCCGGGCCGTCGAGGCCGCGGCCATGGACCTGCGCGCGGCCCTGCTGCGGCTGGTCAACGCCGGCGAAAGCGCGGTGATCGAACACGCCGAAGGCGGCATCCTGGTGCGCGATGGCGGCGACAGCCACCGCCTCGATCTCGCGGCCATGACGGCCGACGACAACGGCGACGTGCTGGTCGGCCACGGCACCTTCGACCCGCCGACCACGCCGCTCAGCGCCAGCGGCCAGGGCAACCCCTATGCCGCCTACGCCTTTGCCGCGCAGATGGCCGTGGTCGAGGTCGATACGGAACTGGGCACCGTGAAGGTGATCCGTATGGTGGCCGCCCACGATGTCGGCAAGGCGATCAACCCGACCCAGGTCGAGGGCCAGATCCAGGGCGGCATCGCCCAGGGCCTGGGGCTGGCGCTGATGGAGGAGTACATCCCCGGGCGCACCGAGAACCTGCACGACTATCTGATCCCCACCTTCGGCGACATGCCCCAGATCGACGTCATCATCATCGAGGACCCGGAGCGCCACGGCCCCTTCGGCGCCAAGGGTGTCGGCGAGCCCGGCCTGGTGGCGACGGCCCCTGCAATCCTCTCGGCGATCCGCCACGCCACCGGCGCGCGCCTGACCCGCGTGCCCGCCCTGCCCCACCGCGTGCTCGCGGCCATGGAGGCGCAGCGGTGAGCGCCGAACCCGCCAGCGCCGAGGATGTCGCCCAGGGCATCGTGAAGTGCGATGCCTGCCCCGTGCTCTGCCGCATCCGGCCGGGCAAGGCAGGCGCCTGCGACCGCTACGCCAACGTCGAGGGCACCCTGACCCGCGTCGATCCGCTGCTGCTGGCGAGCCGCACGGAGAACCTGGTGCCCTTCGCCGAAGGTGCGGCGGCCTGGGCGGGATCGGTGCTGCATCCGGCCGAGACCTTCGTCACCGGCATCGGCGCCGGCACGACCTATCCCGATTACAAACCCGCGCCCTTCATCGTTGCTGCCGAGGTCGACGGCATTGACATGGTGACCGTGGTGAGCGAGGGCATCTTCAGCTACTGCGGCATCAAGGTGAAGATCGACACCGACCGCTGGCTGGGCCCCGAACAGGCCGCGGTGCGCTGCGAGGGCGAGGCCATCGGCCATGTCACCACGGCCGAATACGGCTCCCAGATGCTCTCGCTGGGCGGCGTCCATCACCTGACGGGCGGCTCCAAGAAGGAGGGCAACACGACCTGCCAGGCGATGCTCGACCTTGCCAGCCGCCGGCCGGTGGAACTGACCGTGGACGGTGGTTCTACCGTGATCGTGGAGGCGGGCAAGCCGCCGGTGGTCAATGGCCATGGCGAGGAGCGCATGCGCGTGGGCTGCGGCAGCGCGGCCATGGGCATGTTCGCCAAGCAGTGGCACGGCCATGCCGACGAGGTGATCGTGGTCGACGATCACATCACCGGCGTCTTCACCGAGCATTATGCCGGAACCTATCTGGACGTCGCGCCCTCGGGCATCCGCGTGCGCGGGCGCAAGTCGACGCCGGGGCGTTACTTCCAGGTCGCCGAGCCGGGCCTGGGCTGGGGCGGCACCAACGTCACCGATCCCCTGGAGATCATCGAGAAGATCGATCCGAAGAAGGCCTGGCCAGGCCTGCGCCTGCTGATGGTCTCGACGACCGGCGAGGATGCCGCCTTCTACACGCTGGACGAGGATCTCAAGCCCGTCGAACAGGCGATGCCGGACGCGCTGCAGGTGGTGGTCGACCGCATCGCGGAGAACTGCGAACCCGCGCTTTCCACCGTGTTGTTCATGGCCGGTGCCGGCGGCAGCCTGCGGGCGGGCGTCACCGAAAATCCCGTGCGCCTGACGCGCTCCGTGCGGGATGCGCTGACGCGGGTGACCTGCGGCGGTGCGCCGGTCTATGTCTGGCCTGGTGGCGGCATCACCTTCATGGTCGATGTCACGCGCCTGCCCGACAAGGCCTTCGGCCATGTGCCGACCCCGGCTCTGGTCGCGCCCATCGAGTTCACGCTTGCGCTCGCCGACTTCGAAAAGCTGGGCGGCCACATGGACCATGTGCGCAGGCTCGAGGACGTGACGGCCGGCAGCGGCTATGTCGCCACACCCTGGAATGCGGGCAACCCCTGGCCGCTCGGCAAGGCGGCGCCGTGAGCGCCTATGTACGGCACGTCTCGGGCGGGCGGCTTCACCTGCAGCACGGGCCCATCGACATCATCGCGCGCGCCTGGGGCAGCGAGGCCGAGATCAACGCCGCCTACCACCAGGCCAGCACCCGGTTCATCGGCGTGCTCGAGGAGATCGTCGCCGATCTTGCCGTGCTGCGACTGCCGCTGGAGGGCGCCACGCCCCTGGTGCGCGCCGCGGTTTCCCGCCGCATGGTGGCCGCGGCCC
>CALLQH010000284.1 GCA_938014945.1 uncultured bacterium
ATCTCAAGCATACGATCTTCACCACGGGCGGCTCCGAATCCGTCGAGTCCTGCCTGAAGCTGGCGCTGCAGTACCACAGCGCGCGCGGCGAACAGTCGCGCCGCCGTTTCATCAGCCGCCGCCGCGCCTGGCACGGCAACACCCTGGGCGCGCTCTCGGTCTCCGGCTTCCTGGCGCGCCAGAAGCCCTATATCGGCTCGCTGCTGCCGGTCTCCCATCTCTCGCCCGTCAACACCTACCGCCCGCCCCAGGGCGTGGCGCCCGAGGATGTCGCCGAACACTGCGCCAATGAGCTGGAGCAGGAGATCCTGCGCCTGGGCGCCGAGAAGGTGGCAGCCTTCATCTTCGAACCCGTGGTCGGCGCGGCCGGCGGCGCTGTGCCCGCGCCTGAGGGCTACGCCAGGCGCATCCGCGAGATCTGCGACAAGTACGGCGTCCTGATGATCGCCGACGAGGTGATGTGCGGCGTCGGCCGCTGCGGCACCTGGCGCGCCCTGGAGCACGACGGCGTGCGGCCCGACCTGATGTCGATCGCCAAGGGCCTGGGCGGCGGTTACCTGCCGCTGGGCGCCACGGTCTATTCCGAGAAGGTCGCCGAGCCGATCTACGAGAAGGACGGCATGCCGATCACCGGCCACACCTTCACCGCCCACACCACCTCCTGCGCCGCCGGCCTTGCCGTGCAGAAGATCATGGAGCGCGAGAAGCTGGTCGAACGTGTCGCCACGGAAGGCGTGCACCTGAAGAACCGCCTGCAGGAGAAGCTGGGCCAGCACGCCCATGTCGGCGACATCCGCGGCCGCGGTTTCTTCGTCGGTATCGAGCTGGTCGAGGACCGCGAGACCAAGGAGCCGTTCAGCCCGGATCAGGCGCTCACCAAGAAGATCATGGCCGCGGGCCTGGAGAACGGCATCATCGTCTATCCCACCGGCGGCAATGTCGATGGCATCAAGGGCGACCAGGTGATCATCGCCCCGCCCTACAACGCGACGCGTGCCGAACTCGACGAGATCGTCGATCTGTTCGCGGTGGTGGTCGATCAGGCGATCGGCAAGATCGGCTCGTGAGCAAGGCGCCGGCAAAGACGCGCAAGGCCAAGGGCCCGGCGCAGACACCTGCCACGCGCAAACGCAAGGCGCCCCGCGTCGAGGTCGCCAATGCGGCGATCCATTTCGCCCTGGACGCCTACGACACCTCGCGCCCGAAGCTGATGGGGCGGCACGCCGCCGGCGAGGGTTTCCTCACCAGCTTCGCGCGCCACGGCATCGCCGACGAGCTCTACTGCTTTGCCAAGTCCCACAAGGACTTCACCGCGTTCAACGACATGACGCGCTCGCACGGCAGCCGGCGGCCCAGCGTCTGGGTGCCCTATCACGAGCCCGACAAGCTGGCCGAGGTCGGCTGCCTGTTCACGCCCGATCCCAACATCACCCGTTACGCCTGGACCCGGCGCCACCACGACCAGCGGGCCTACAGCCTGGTCGGCGTCTTCCACACCACCGCCAGCCATGGCGTGATGGCGGAGATCGCCAACTATCTGAGCGCCCCGGTCCAGCCCTGGGACGCCACGATCTGCCCGACGCGCGCGGTGCGCGCCAAGGTGGAGCGGCTGCTGGAGTGGCAGGCCGAATACCTGCAGGAGCGGATCGGCGGCAAGGCGGGCCTCAACCACCAGCTTCCGGTCATTCCCCTGGGCGTGGACTGCAGCCTGTTCGATCCACGCACCAAGAAGGCGCAGGACACGCGCAAGGTGATGCGTGAGCGTTTCGGGGCCGGCGAGAACGACATCGTGGCCCTCTTCGTGGGGCGTCTGGCCTTCCATGCCAAGGCCAATCCGATCCCCATGTACATGGGCCTCGAACAGGCGGCCAAGCGCACCGGCAAGCGCATCATCCTGGTGCTCTCGGGCTGGTTCGGCTCCGACACCGTGCGCGACCAGTTTTCCACCGCCGCCAAGATCCTGGCGCCCAGCATCAAGGTGGTCTCGGTCGACGGACGCAAGCCGGATGTGCGCTTCAACATCTGGCATGCCGCAGACCTCTTCGCCACGATGCCCGACAACATCCAGGAGACCTTCGGCCTGACGCCCATCGAGGCCATGGCCGCGGGCCTGCCGGTCGTCGGCAGCGAGTGGGACGGCTACCGCGACACCGTGCGCCACGGCGTCGACGGCCTGCTGGTGCCGACGCTGATGGCAGCGCCCGGCGACGGCGAAGATCTGGCCTTCCGCCACGACGCGGGGGTCGACGATTACGATCACTATGTCGGCACCAGTGCGCAGTTCGTCAGCGTCGATCCGGGCAAGGCGGCCGATGCCTTCGTCACCCTGATCGAGAACCCGGACCTGCGCCGCAAGATGGGCGAGGCCGGACGCCAGCGGGCCGAAACCACCTTCGACTGGAAGGTGATCGTGGGCCAGTACCAGGAGCTCTGGGCCGAGTTGAAGGGCCGGCGCGCCAAGGCGCGCGTCACCGCGCCGCGCGGCGAAACGAGCCAGGCCAATCCCTCGCGCGGCGATCCCTTTGCCCTTTTCGCCCACTACCCGACGCGGGTCATCGACAAGGACGTGGTCTTCGAGGACGGCCCGGTGAGTCTCTCCGATGCCATGCGCCTGGGCTACATGGGCCGCCTCAACGGTGCGCTGAACGCTCCGGAAGTGGACATCAACGCCGTGCTCGCCCATCTCGCCGAGCACGGCGCCACTGCCACCGGCACGCTGCTCGACCTGGTGCCCGCGGACCGGCGCCGCGACCTGCGGCGCACGCTGGTCTGGCTCGCCAAGCTGGGCGTCATCGTTCCGCGCTGGTAGGTCTCCGGAGGCTTGCTACAGGCCCAGAGCCGCGGGCAGATCGGCAAAGCCGTCGATACGGCAATCGGGCTGAACCTGCGCCTTTTCGTCACCCTTGCGGAATTTGCCGGTACGCACCTGCACCGTCTTCAGACCGCAGCCATGGGCACCGGCAATATCGCTTTCGATGTCGTCGCCAACCATGACGGTATTTCCTGCCTGCGCGCCCAGCGCATCGAGCGCCATGGCAAAGAACGCCCGGGATGGCTTGCCCACGATCGTCGCTTCCCTGCCGGTCGCGTATTCGAGGGCGGCAACGAAGGGACCGAGGTCGAGCCCCATCGCACCATCGCGGATGCAGACCCGGTTGCGGTGCAGGGCGATCAGCCGGGCACCGCCATCCAGCATGGCAAAAAGGCCGTTGAGCCGGGCGAAGGTGAAACCCTCCTGAAGGTCGCCGAGGATAACGGCCTGGGGATCCTCCTCGACCAGCTCGAATCCCTGGAGATCTTCGGCCAGCGCCGCGTCGGCGGCGAGATGCACCCGGTCCAGCCCGGCCTGCTCCAGGACATGGCGGGCGGCAACGGCCGGGGTGATGACCTCCTCGACATCGACGGCAAAACCCATGCCCGCCATGCGCTCGGCAATGGCCGAACGCGTCCGGGTGGTGGTGTTGGTCAGGAAGCGCAGGCCGAGCCCTGCATCGCGCAGGCGCTGGAGGGTCTCCGGCGCATCGGGAAAAACCTCCCCCTCCTGGTAGAGGACGCCTTGCAGGTCGAGCAGCAGATTGTCGGCAGCCAGTCTCAACGGGCGAGGTCCTCGGGTGCCATGAAAAGGGTCAGCACGCCGGTGTAGGCGTAAAGCCGGTCAAAGGAGATCTCGCCGTTGCCGAAGAAGCCGACCAGCGGCACATCGCCCAGTTCCTCGCGCACGATGCCGAGTTCTCGGCCGACTTCGCCGAACATGCCGGGACCGCGGGCCAGGCAACTGTAGTAGAGCCCCCCCAGAGGGCGTATGGCGCGCGCCTTCAGGCCGCGCAGCATGCGGCGCAGGTCGTGTTCGGCGGCCTCGCGGTCGCGGCGGCAGAACATCAGCGCATCGCCTGCACGGATGGTGTCGCCGACGGCAAAGACGCCGTTGTCGGGGTCGATGCCGACGAGATTGCGCACCAGATAGTCGCCCGTGTCCGAACCGGTGATGGGCAACGCAATGTGGAGCGAACCCGCAAGCTCGCGCAGATCGCTGATGCCCGCCTCGGCGAGCGTTTCCACAAAGACGTCCATGGCCGGGCGGCCGTTCAGCGCGACGACGATGTTGTCCTCGGCCTCCGTCACCTCATGAATGCCGCCCAGCGGCTGGCAGCCCTGGGAAAGGCCCGTGGCGACCGTCGCCCCGGTCATCATCACGCCGGAGACGGCGCCGCCGGCGGGCTTGGCGGCAAGCTGGCCATAGACGCCGCGCGAGGAAGAGAGTGCACCCACCAGGAAGCCGTCGGTGCCGTGGGCCAGGCGCGGCACGTCTTCGGCCAGGGCCGCCTGGCGGGGATCGCCGTGGACGACCGCGAAGGAACCCTGAACCCCTGCCCCACGCTCCCGGTATGCCGCGATGGCCTCGTCGGCGCTGCCGAAGGGTTCGAGCGTGGCGCCCGGTGGCGTGCAGGTCATGGCGACGATGGCGGGCTCGTCGAAGTACTCCGTGCCGGTGGCGCAGACACCGATGCCGATGGTGCCGCACCAGGAGAGCACGCCGGTCGCGCCGGCAAGGAACGTGGCGATATCCCCCAGATGGGGCGCGAAATGATCGGTGACGTAGAGAAAGCCGAGGGCATCGTCGTCGCGCTCGCCGATCTGTTCGGCAACCATGCGGGCGGCGGCGCGCCAGTCCGGCGACGCGGCGTGACCCAGCGAAAACCGTTCTGCAAGCATCTGGGATGTATTTTCCATGGGCCGACAATAGAGACGGCGAATGCAGCGTCAACCGAAGGCCCGCCGATGGTATCATGGGCCATGCAGGCCAGACCGCGCAGAGACCGTGCAGCAGCACACCCCTCCCCCGGCCCGATGGCGGCGGGGCTGCCCACCGTCACCGGAAAGATCGCGCCATGAGCGCAAGGCTGCGGCTGATCTCCGGCCTGGTGCTGTTCGCCTTCGTCGCAACGCATCTGCTCAACCATGCCCTGGGCCTGTGGTCGCTGGCGTGGATGGAGGCGGGGCGCCTGGTGTTTCTGGAGCTGTGGCGCAACTGGCCGATGACCGTGCTGTTCTACGGCGCGCTGGCCGTCCACTTCGTCTGCGCCATGCAGGTGCTGGCGCGCCGGCGCAGCTTGCGGATGTCGTGGCGCGACGGCCTGCAGGTGGTGCTGGGGCTGGCCATGCCGCTGCTGGTCGCCGCCCATGTCGCTGGCACACGCGGAGCGCACGAGCTGTGGGGCATCGACGACCGCTATGCCTATGTCCTCTACGCCATCTGGGTCGATGAGATCGACGAGGGGATCATCCAGACGGTCCTGCTGCTTGCCATCTGGATCCACGGTGTCATGGGTTTGGCGAACTGGCTGGGCCTGAAGCCCTGGTACGGCCGCGCCCGGCCCTGGCTGCTGTCGCTCGCGGTGCTGCTGCCCGCGCTGGCGCTTGCGGGTGTCGCTCAGGGCGCAAGGCAGGTCGCGGTCCTGGCCGGAGAAAGCGGATGGCTTGCCGCCCTGGCGGGCCGCACGGGCCTGGCGCCCGTCGCCGGAGAGGTGGTCGCTTTCGTTCACGGGACACGACCGGTGGTCGGCGCGATCCTGCTCGCCCTGCTGGCCATGGTGCTGGTCTGGCGCATGCTGCGCGGTGCCGCGGCGCGGCGCAGCCGGCCGCCGCGCCTGTTCTACCCGAACGGACGCGTCGTCGACCTGCAGCCCGGCATGACCGTGCTGGAGGCAAGCTGGCAGGCCGGCATCCCCCACGCCTCGGTCTGCGGCGGGCGCGGGCGCTGTTCGACCTGTCGGGTGCGCGCCGGCAACGGCAGCGAACATCTGGCGACCGCGGCACCCGACGAGCAGCGCGTGCTCGATCGCATCGGCGCACCGCCGAGCGTGCGGCTGGCCTGTCAGCTGCGCCCCACCGCCGATCTTGCGGTGGCGCCGCTGCTTCAGCCCGAGGAGGCGACAGGGCGCGTGCTGGCGCCGATCAATCCCGCGGGCGGCGAGGAACGCGAGATCGCCGTGCTCTTTGCCGACCTGCGCGGCTTCACCGCACTTGCCGAGGACCGCCTGCCCTATGACACCGTGTTCATTCTCAACCGTTACTTCGCCGCCATGGGCGGGGCGGTGGAGGCTGCCGGAGGCCAGATCGACAAGTTCGTCGGCGACGGCGTGATGGCGCTGTTCGGGCTGCGGGGAAACGCAGAGGACGGCAGCCGTCAGGCGCTGGATGCCGCGCGCCGCATGGGCGGGGCACTGGCGGTGCTCAACGAAAGCCTGAAGGCCGAGCTGCCCGCTCCCCTGCGCATCGGCATCGGCATCCATTCCGGCTCCGCGGTGGTGGGTGAGATGGGCTATGGCCCGGCCCTCCACATCACGGCGATCGGCGACGTGGTCAACGCCGCCAGCCGCCTGGAGAGCGCAACCAAGGAGCTTGGTGTCGAACTGGTCGTCTCCGGCGCGACCCTGGAGCGGGCCGGCTATGCCGCTCCGTCGATGCAGCGCCATGCCCTGGATGTGCGCGGCCGGCGCAACAAGGTCGATGCCTGGGCAGGCGCGATCACCGACCTGCCGGGCCAAGACGCCATTGACGCAAGCCCCGCCGGGCCTACCGTAACCGCCTGATGAGCGTGTTCCGCATCCCTGCCTCCCTCCCGCGACTGGCTGCCGCGGTGCTGGCCTGCGCGCTCGCGCAGCCCGCCGGGGCGGATTACGCGGCAGGCGTCGCCGCCTATACCGCCGGCGACTATGCGGCGGCCATTGCCGAGTGGCGGCCAGAAGCTGAGGCCGGCGATGCACCCAGCCAGTACGGCATGGGTCTCATCTACGAAAGCGGGCGCGGCGTCGGCCGCGACTACAGCCAGGCGGCCCACTGGTATCACCTGGCCGCCGAACAGGGGCATCCCGGCGCCCAGTTCAACCTGGGCCACCTCTATCGCCTGGGCAGCGGTGTTCCCCCGGACATGGCGCAGGCAGTGCACTGGTGGCGCGAAGCGGCCGAGCAGGATCTGGCGCAGGCCCAGCTTGCCCTGGGTGTCGCCTATCAGCGCGGCGACGGCGTCACCGCCGATTCCGTGGCGGCGTTCAGCTGGTTTCAGCGCGCCGCCGCCAACGGCAATCCCGCCGCCGAATACGCTCTGGGGGTGGCCTACGAATACGGCGACGGTGTTGCCAGGGATATGGATGAGGCCATCGTGCACTATCAGCTTGCCGCCGCGGCAGGGATCGAACCGGCGATCACGCGCCTGGGCTCCCTCACCTTCCCGCCGACCGAGGACGAGCCGCCGTCGCCGCCCAAGGAGGACGAGGTCGTTGCCGCAACGGCGACGACACAACAGCCGCCGACCGAGGAATCCGACGAGGGAGCTGCCGTCGTCGCAGTCGATCCCCGCTATATCCAGATCGCGGCCTATGTCGATGCCGGACGCGCCGAGCGGGCCTGGGAACAGCTTGCCGGCAAACACCCCGATCTGCTGGGCGGTCTGCCCCACAGGGTTCTCACGGTCGACCTGGGGGGCGATACCGGCGTCGTCTATCGCCTGCAGGCAGGGCCGATGCCCGATGCCCTGGAGGCGGAATCGATCTGCAACCTGCTGAAGGCGCAGAACACCGACTGTTTTCTGGTCAAGCCCTGAAGCAGGTGCGGGCCTCGCTCAGAAGGGGTCGCAAGCGCCGCAGTATTCGATGGGCAGCGCGCGCGACAGCCAGCCGATCCCGGCCTGGCTACCCTGCATGCCTTCGGAAATGTCGGCGACATGGCTGAAACCGGCATCGCGCAGCATCCGCGAGGCCAGGGACGAGCGCCCGCCGGTGGCGCAGATCAGTGCGACGGGACGGTCACGATCGCCACCGACCGCCGCCAGCACCTGTTCGGTAAAATCGTCGTTGGGCACGGCCCAGATGTTGTAGAGGCTGATGCGCGCGTCGCCGGGCACAACAGCGGTCTCACGCCATTCGTTCTGCGTGCGCTCATCGACGATCACCAGGTCGCCCT
>CALLQH010000285.1 GCA_938014945.1 uncultured bacterium
TCATCACCGCCCTGTTGCTTGCCTTCCAGCCGATGAAGGATCTGGCCAAGCTCAACAACACCCTGCAGGAGGGTCTGGCCGCCGCCCAGCGCGTCTTCGCCCTGATCGATGTCGCGCCCACAATCACCGACCGGCCCAACGCCGGCACACTGCACGTCACCCAGGGCGCGCTGGCCTTCCACGATGTGCGCTTTGCCTATGGCGACGTGCCGGCTCTGGACGGCGTCAGCTTCGAGGTGCCCGCCGGACGCACCGTGGCGCTGGTCGGCCCTTCGGGTGCCGGCAAGTCGACGGTGCTCAACCTGATTCCGCGCTTCTACGAGGTCGCTGACGGCAGCGTCACGGTCGACGGTGTGGACGTGCGTGATGTCACGCTCTCCAGCCTGCGCGGCTCCATCGCGCTGGTCAGCCAGGAGGTCGCGCTCTTCAACGACACCATCGCCATGAACATCGCCTACGGTCGGCCCGACGCCACGCGCGAGCAGATCGAGGCCGCCGCGCGCGATGCCGCCGCCCACGACTTCATCGCCGGGCTGGCGCAGGGCTACGACACCATCGTGGGTGAACAGGGCGTGCGTCTTTCGGGCGGCCAGCGCCAGCGCATCGCCATCGCGCGGGCCATCCTGCGCGATGCCCCCATCCTGCTGCTGGACGAGGCGACCAGCGCGCTCGATTCCGAATCCGAACGCCAGGTCCAGGCGGCGCTGGCGCGGCTGGCCAAGGGGCGCACGACCCTGGTCGTTGCCCACCGCCTGTCGACCATCGCCGATGCCCATCTCATCCATGTCATGGAGGACGGCCACATCGTGGAATCGGGCAGCCATGCCGAGCTGCTGGCCCGCGGCGGGCTTTATGCCCACCTCCAGGCGCTGCAGGCGACCGGCGAGACGCCCGCCGCCGCAGGCCGCTGACCGGACCGGGCGGGCCGCCATGCCGCTCAGCCTCTACCGCCTGCTCTCCCACGCCGCCCGGCCGCTGGTGCCCCTGCTGCTGGCCCGGCGCCTGGCGCGCGGCAAGGAGGAGCGCGCCCGCCTGGGCGAGCGGCGCGGCTATCCCGGCCTCTCGCGCCCGGATGCGCCGCTGATCTGGCTGCATGCCGCCAGTGTCGGTGAATCCCTTTCCATCCTGCCGCTGATCGAGCATCTGCTGGCGCGCGATCCCGCCTGCCACGCCCTGGTGACGACCGGTACCGTCACCTCCGCGACGATTCTGGCCCAGCGCCTGCCGCCGCGCAGCGCTCACCAGTATGTGCCTGTCGACACGCCCGATGCGGTCGCCCGCTTCCTCGACCACTGGCGCCCCGATGCCGCGCTGTGGGTGGAGTCGGAGCTCTGGCCCAACCTGCTGATGGAAACGCGGCGGCGCGGCATCCCCATCGGCCTCGTCAACGCGCGCATGTCGCAGCGCTCCTTCCGCCGCTGGGCACGCCTGCCCGGACTGGTACGCCCGCTGCTCACCGGCTTTGCAACCACGCTCGCCCAGAGCGAGGCCGACGGCGCGCGGTACACTGCGCTCGGCGCACGCGATGTGCGTGTGATCGGCGACCTCAAGGCCGTCGCCGCGCCGCTGCAGGCAGACCCCGAAACCGTCGCCCGGCTGCGCCAGGCCATCGGCAAACGCCCGGTCTGGCTGGCCGCCAGCACCCATCACGGCGAAGAGGCGATGGCCGGGCGTGTCCACCGCGCACTCGCCGAGCATCACCGCGACCTGCTGACGATCATCGTGCCGCGCCATGCCGCACGCGGCGATACGGTCAACCAGGAGCTTGCTGCCCAGGGCTTTGCCGTCGCCCGGCGCGGCAAGGGTGCCGCACCGAAACCCGGCGATGCCATCTTTCTGGGCGACACCATGGGCGAGATGGGCCTCTACCTTGCGCTGGCCCCGACGGTCTTTGTCGGCAAGTCCCTGCTGCACGAGGGCGGCCACAATCCGCGCGAGCCCGCCCTGCTGGGCCGCGCCGTGCTCTTTGGCCCGCACATGGAGAACTTCGCGACGGCGGCAGCCGCCCTGCAGCAGGCCGGCGGCGCGCTGGAGGTGGCCGACGAGGCGGCCCTTGCCGCCCAGCTTCGCCGCCTGCTCGACAGTCCGTCCATTGCCACCGAGATGGGTGCGCGCGCAAAGGCCCGGGCCGAAGCCGAGGCCGCGGGCATCCTGGATGCCACCCTCGATGCGCTTGCCCCGGTGCTGGACCGGCTCGGTCATGCGCGCGCCTGAGTTCTGGCAGCGCCGCGGCTGGCAGGCGCTGCTGCTGGCGCCTGCCGCCTGCCTGTGGGCGCTGGCCGGACGGCTGCGGCGGCGCCTGACGAAGCCGTACCGCGCCGGCGTGCCCGTCATCTGCATCGGCAATCTGGTCGCGGGCGGCGGCGGCAAGACGCCGCTTGCCATTGCCGTCGCCCGCCGCCTGACCGCGATGGGCCGTAAACCCCATGTCCTGTCGCGCGGTTATGGCGGACGGCTGAAGGGTCCCCTGCGCGTCGACCTCCAGAAACACGGCGCACAGGACGTCGGCGACGAACCGTTGCTGATCGCGCGCCATGCTCCGGTCTGGATCGGCGCGGACCGCACCGCCACGGCGCGCGCAGCCATCGCCGCGGGCGCGGACGTGCTGGTGATGGACGACGGCTTCCAGAACCCGTCGCTCGCCAAGGACCTCTGCCTCATCGCCATCGATGGCGGCTACGGCCTGGGCAACGGCCGTGTCATGCCCGCGGGCCCCCTGCGCGAGCCCGCCGCCGACGGCCTTGCCCGCGCCGACGGCGTGGTGGTGATCGGGCCGGACCCGCAGAACCTGGCGGAGCGCCTTGCCGGACCCGGCCGCCCGGCCCTGCGCGCGATGCTCCAGCCTCCGGCCGATGCCAGGATGCTCGACGGCAAGCCGGTCTGGGCCTTTGCAGGCATCGCGCGGCCCGAGAAGTTCTTTGCGACGCTCGAGGAACAGGGCGCCATCGTGGTCGGGCGCCGCCGGTTCGCCGATCACCATGCCTTCGATCCCCTGGAGATCATGGCCATGGTCGAGGCCGCCCATGCCCTTGGCGCGGAACTGATCACCACGGAAAAGGACTGGGTGCGGCTGGATGCCGACGCCCGCATGATGGCCGATGCCCTGCCCGTGAGCCTGGTGTTTGCCCGCCCGGAGATGCTCGATACCCTGCTCGCCGATGCTCTGGAGACCGCACGGTGAAACGGCTGCGCTACCTGCTGGAGGCCGGCCTGCTGTGGCTGACCCTGGGCCTGTTCCGCATCGTCGGCATCGATGTCGCCTCGGCCATCGGCGGCGCGGCCGGTCGCGCCATCGGCCCGCTGATGTCGAAGAACCGTCTGGCGCGCCAGAACCTGAAGGCCTGCTTCCCTGAGAAGTCCGACGCCGAGATCGCGGCCATCACGCGGGCCATGTGGGACAACCTCGGCCGTTTCATGGGCGAGATGCCCCACCTCCACGAGCTCGACGTCTACGGCGGCGACCGGGTTGATGTGGCGATGGCGCCGGAGGTGGACGCGGCCGTGGCGGCGGGCACACCGATCATCTTTTTCACCGCCCATTTCGGCAACTGGGAGGTCGCCCCCCTGCTCGCCAGCCAGCGCGGCATCAGAACGACGCTGGTCTATCGCCAGGCGAGCAACCCCTGGTCCGAACGGCTGATCCAGCACTGGCGCGAGAAACGAGGCGGCCGCTGGGTGCCAAAGGGGCGCGACGGCGCACGCGCCATCATCGCCGCACTCTCCAGCGGCGGGGCCGTGGCGATCCTCGCCGACCAGAAGTTCAACGAGGGCCTGGCCGTGCCCTTCTTCGGGCGCGAGGCCATGACCGCCCCGGCGATCGCCGAACTGGCGCTGAAGTACAGGACCCCGCTGGTACCCGTGCGCGTCGAGCGCCTGGGCGGCGCCCGCTTCCGCGTCGACGTGCTGGCGCCGCTGGCGATGCCGGACACCGGCAACCGCAGGGATGACGTCATGGCCATCCTGACGGCGATCAACACCCTGTTCGAAGTCTGGATCCGCGAGCTTCCCGACCACTGGCTGTGGATCCACCGCCGCTGGCCGAAGGGCTGATCCCTTCTAGAAGAGATCGCCCTGCTTGCCCGTGGCCGCGGGTGGCCTTGGCCTGGGACGCGAAGCCGACGATGGACCCGATGGTGCGCCGGGCGTGCCGCCCGCGACCGCGCCGACCTCGCCGTCGGCAAACTCGATGGCGAGCGCGGCGCCGGCGGGCACAGCCGCCGCCCGCGTCAGGGGCGCGCCGGAACCGTCGCGCACCACGGCAAAGCCGCGTTCGAGCACGCCCTTGTAGCTGTAGCTTTCCAGCAGCTTGGAAAGTTCACCGACACGGCGGTGGGGATCCTCCAGCCGTGCCGCAAAGGTGCGATCAAGATCGCGCCCGGCACGGGTCAGGCGCTCCTCGGACCGCGACAGACGCTCCAGCAGGGTACGCGGGCGCAGGGCGGCCACCGCATGGGCAAGGGCCGTGCGCTTGTCGGCGATGGTCTCGCGCGGCTGTGGCAGCCGGTGGGCGAGATCGCGCACCGCGCCACGCCGCTCCTGCAGCAGCAGCGCCATGACCCGGCGCAGGCTTTCGGCCCGGCTGTCGAGATCCTGGGTCTTCTGCTCGACCAGCCGCGAGGGATGAGGCAGGCCGCGCGCCAGGCCGCGCACCTCGCCGCGCAGCCGCTCCAGCAGGCGGGCGCTCGCTGCGACCAGCCGCTGCTCGTTCTCCAGCACGCGCCCCGTCAGCTCGGAACGCACCGGCACGGCCATCTCGGCGGCAGCGGTGGGTGTGGGCGCGCGGCGGTCGGAGACGAAGTCGATCAGCGTCGTGTCGGTCTCGTGCCCCACGGCCGAGATCAGCGGGATCGCGCTTTCGGCCGCCGCGCGCACGACGATCTCCTCGTTGAAGGCCCAGAGGTCCTCGATGCTGCCGCCGCCGCGCGCCACGATCAGCAGGTCCGGACGCGGGATCGCCCCGCCTTCGGGCAGGGCATTGAAGCCGCGGATGGCCGCGGCCACCTGCCCCGCCGCCGCCTCGCCCTGGACCTGCACCGGCCAGAGCAGGACATGGCGGGGGAAACGGTCGCGCAGGCGGTGCATGATGTCGCGGATCACCGCGCCCGAGGGCGAGGTGACGACGCCGATCACCGAGGGCAGATAGGGGATCGGCTTCTTGCGGCTCTCCTCGAACAGGCCCTCGGCGGCCAGCGCCTTGCGGCGCGCCTCCAGCAGGGCCATCAGCGCGCCCACGCCCGCCGGTTCGATGTGTTCGATGACGAGCTGGTAGCTGGAGCGGCCGGGATAGGTCGTGAGGCGCCCCGTGGCGATCATCTCCAGCCCCTGTTCGGGCCGGTGCGCCAGGCGGTTGACCGTTGCCTTCCAGCAGACGCAGTCGAGGACCGCGTTTTCCTCCTTCATCGAGAGATACATGTGGCCCGAGGCCGCCTGGGTCACCCGCCCGATCTCGCCGCGCACGCGCACGCGGTCGAAGGCGCCCTCGATGGTGCGTTTGACCGCGCCCGAAAGTTCGGAAACGGAGAATTCTGGCAGGTTGCCCGGGGTGTCTGCGTCCATGCCCCCATGATACAAGGCGCTCCCCTCAGGACAACGCACGGAGACGGGCGCAATGCGGATTCTTGTCGTTGGCAGCGGCGGGCGCGAACACGCGCTGATCTGGAAGCTCGCGGCCTCGCCCCTGTGCGATGCCATCTTTGCCGCGCCGGGCAACGGCGGCATCGCCGAAATCGCCACCTGCGTCGACATCGGCGTCGAGGACATCGCCGCGCTCGTCGCCTGGGCGGGCGAGAACCGCATCGATTTCGTCGTTCCCGGGCCCGAGGCCTCCCTGGTGGCGGGCCTGGTCGACGCCATGGAGGCCGCGGGCATCGCCTGTTTCGGACCCACGGCCGCCGCCGCCCGCCTGGAGGGCAGCAAGGCCTTCACCAAGGAGGTGGCCGATGCCGCCGGCGTGCCGACCGCGCGCTGGGAGCGCTTCGAGGATGCCGCCGCGGCGCGGGCCTATGTCGCGCGCATGGGCGCACCCATCGTCATCAAGGCCGACGGCCTGGCCGCAGGCAAGGGTGTCACGGTCGCCATGACCGAGGCCGAGGCGATGGCCGCCATCGACGACGCCCTGGAGGAGCACATCTTCGGCGAGGCCGGCGCCAGCGTCGTGATCGAGGAATTCCTCGTCGGCGAGGAGGCGAGCTTCCACGTCCTTTCCGACGGCACCAGCGTCCTGCCGCTCGCCACCGCCCAGGACCACAAGCGCGTCGGCGACGGCGACACCGGCCCCAACACCGGCGGCATGGGCTGTTACTCCCCCGCCCCGGTGGTGACCGCCGAGATCGAGGCCGCCGTGATGGAGCGCATCATCGGCCCCACCATCGCGCGCATGGCCGAGCTCTGCTGCCCCTTCAGGGGCGTGCTCTACGCCGGGCTGATGATCACCGCCGAGGGCCCCAAGCTCATCGAATACAACGTCCGCTTCGGCGATCCCGAGACCCAGGTGATGATGGCGCGCATGATGTCGGACCTGCTGCCCGCCCTGATGGCGACGCGCGACGGCACGCTGGGCCACATCACCCTGCGCTGGTGGCCCAAGGCCGCGCTGACCGTGGTGATGGCCGCGCGCGGTTATCCCGGCAGCTATCCGAAGAACACGCTGATCGACGGCCTGGAAACCGCCGGCGCCCTGGAGGACGTCACCGTCTTCCACGCCGGCACGAAACGCGAGGACGGCCGCTGGCTCTCCACCGGCGGGCGCGTGCTGGGCGTCACCGCGCTCGGCTCCACCATCGCCGAG
This sequence comes from uncultured bacterium, assembly GCA_938014945.1. Classification (GTDB taxonomy): domain Bacteria; phylum Pseudomonadota; class Alphaproteobacteria; order SP197; family SP197; genus CALGGB01. Next base: position 6,788 of record CALLQH010000285.1, read on the forward strand.
GCCCAGGCCAACGCCTACCGCGCGGTCGACGCCATCGCCTGGCCCGACGGCTTCTGCCGCCGCGACATCGGCTGGCGCGCGGTGGGGCGCTAGGTCAGTACAACGGCTCGAACCGTCCGCGCGGCAGGACTGCGCGGCAAGCGGATCATGCCGTCGGGGTTCATTGAAATCCGTGATGCAGCAGCCGAAAAAAGGGGCGCCGCCGATCGCCATGACCGGCAGCGCCCCATCATCAACTGCCCATGCCGCAGGCTCAGCCGCCCAGATCCTCGACCGGGATCTGATACTCGTGGATGTACTGGATGACCTCGACGGCATCGTCGACCGCCTGGGCATAACCGACGGCCCCGCCGCTGCTGGCGAAGTCCTCGCCGCCGAAGACGGCATCGTAGACATTGACCGTCTCGGGCGCCCAGCTACCGTCGGGTTGCTCCACCAGGATCGTGACTGTGACCTCAGCGTAGGCGTCCGAGCGGTCGTAGGCGAAGCCGCTGTAGTCGACATAGCTGCTGCCGTCCGGCGCCGTGATCGTACCGTCCAGGCCCAGGATGCTGTTGAGGTAAACGACGGAGTCGACGTTGATGTCGCCGAACTTGTCGGCGGCACCGGCCAGGAACGAGGCAGCCGCCGCATAGTCCTGTGAGGTGATCTGGCCGTCGTTCAGGAAGGCAAGGTCACCCAGGGTCTCGTCGCTGAGCGAAGTGCCGATGGTGCCGTAGTTGACCAAAGCGAGGTAGATCGCGAGGTTCTCCAGCGGGGCATCGATCGTCCGTTCCTCCCCGTCGATCGTCAGCACCAGGCGGCCGGCCGCGTCGGTCGTGACGGCCGTTGCGCTGTCGATGGTGGCGAGCGCCTCGGTCAACCGGCGGTCAAGGACATGGGACGGCGCCCGGCTCACGTTGAGCCGGCTCAGTTCGACTTCGACGGTCTCGTCGGCATAGTCAGGCAGGACGTGGCCTTCGTCGTCGAGCGGCAGCGGGTTGCCCGCCGCATCGACCGGCTGCACGAAGCCGGCGGCGCTGAGGATCGGCACGCCGTTGGCATCGCGCAGCAGCACATACATGTCGCCGAAGATGTCGCCTTTCTGGATGCCAGCAAGATCGGGCTTGCCGGTACCCGGTTTGCCGCCGCCGCCGGCCCATTCGGGACGATCGGATTCTTCGCTGTCGCTGTGATCGTGCTCGTCGGCGCCCAGAACGTCATCGATGCTGCTGGAACCCGCATCGTGACCGCCCTGGCCCTTGCCGCCTTCGCCGTGGCCGCCCTGACCCTGGCCGCCCTGGCCCTGGCCCTCGCCGCCGTGGCCGCCCTCGCTGTGGCTGCCGCCGTCGGTGTGCGCGTGGTCGTCAACGATCACCTCGTCGTCGCCAACGGCCACACGCTCAAGCGAAACCGTGATGGCCGCCGCGAGAAGCAGCGCGCTCGCCGTGACGCGGCAGAGCAGTTTCGTCGTCATAGTATTCATGCCAGTCATCACCTTTCTCTCGAATTCGGCTGTCCGTCATCGGCACGCGGCATCTGTCAGCGATTTCCCTTCAGAAGCACAGAACGCATGCCGTGCCTTCGGCCCGTTTCACAGCGCATGTGCCATGCTCTTCACGAATTGTCCTTGAGATGAATCAAGTATGGCGCCGCCTCCCCCTGCATCGCGTGGAAGCGAAACGGGGGCGACCAAAGGCCGCCCCCGCAGGCTGTCCGCATGGAGCGGATCGCTTCTACTCGATGGCGACGGGGATCGCGTACTCGTGGACGTACTCGATCACCTGGACCGCATCGTCAACCGCCTGGGCGTAGCCATCGACACCGCCCGTGCTGCTGTAGTCAACATCGCCGAACACGGTGTCATAGACGTTCACCTCGGTGGGCACCCAGCTGCCGTCGGCCTGCTCCACCAGGATCGTGACGCTGACGTTTTCGTAGGCGTCGGAACGATCGTAGACGAAACTGCTGTAGTCGACGTAGGTGCTGCCGTCCGGCGCCGTGATCGTGCCGTCCACGCCCAGGATGCTGTTCATGTAGACGACCGAGTCGACGTTGATATCGCCGAACTTGTCCGACGCGGCGGCAAGGAAGGAGGCCGCGGCGGCGTAGTCCTCGATCGTGATCTGGCCGTCGTTCAGGAAGGCAAGGTCACCCAGGGTTTCGTCGCTGAGCGAGGTGCCGATGGTGCCGTAGTTGACCAGCGCGAGGTAGATCGCGAGGTTCTCCAGCGGGGCATCGATCGTCTTCTCCTCGCCGTCGATCGTCAGCACCAGGCGGCCGGCCGCGTCGGTCGTGATCGACGAGGCACTGTCGATGGCGGCAAGCGCCTCATCGAGACGGCGATCGAGAACGCTGGAGGGTGCGCGACCGACATTGAGGCGGCTGAGCTCGACTTCCATGGCAAGATCGGCGTACTCGGGAAGGATCGCGCCTTCCTCATCGAGAGGCAGCGGATTGCCGTCGGCGTCGACCGGCTGGACATAGCCATCCTCGTTGAGGATCGGCACGCCGTTGTCGTCGCGCAGCAGCACGTACATGTCGCCAAACAGGTCGCCCTTCTTGATGCCTGCGAGATCGGGCTTGCCGGTGCCCGGCTTGCCGCCACCGCCGGCCCAGTCGGGCGCATCCGAATCCTCGCCGACCGACAGGACGTCGTCGATGTTGCCCGAACCGCCCTGGCCCTGGCCGCTGCCGCCCTGGCCGCTGCCACCCTGGCCGCTGCCGCCCTGGCCGTTACCGCCCTGGCCGTTACCGCCCTGACCGTTACCCTGACCGTCTTCCTGGATCACGACATCGTCCGCCCAGGCGAGGTAGGCGACCGAGACGCTCGTCAGACCGGCCACAAGCAGCGCGCTCATAGCCACCTGGCCAACGAGACCCTTCTTGAAACTGCGTAGATTGTACATTTGGAACTCCCAAACTCGGAAATGTGGATAGATGCTCCGCCTGGCGGGTCGCCAATCATTGCGTGTGAAAAATATCTATCCGATTCGGGTATCCCGGCATTGACCCAAGTCAAACGTCGGCGAGAAGCCCCTCCAATAGAGGGGCGGAAAATTCGAAGAAAAGATAACTCAAAAACGATAACCCAAGCCGAGACGGAACAGGCTTTCCGTTATCTTGAAGTTATCCGATGTATTTGCCCCGCGGAATACATCGTAATCGTCATAAGACGTATAAGTATAGTCTGCGCGAATAAAAACATTCTCGGTTGCGGCGATATCGATACCGCCGCCGTAACGGATGCCATCCAGCGTGTCTTGCTGGTTGATCGTCGTGCCACCGCCGGTGATGTAGTCGGTATCGAAGGCGCCCCACACCGGTCCGACCCGGCCGTAGAGCAGGGCGATATCGCTCACCACATAACCCAGCCGCAGGGCAGCGCCGTAGGACTGGTTCTTCTCGACCGAGAAGGTGCTGCCCGTCGGATCGCGCTCTTTGTCCCAGCTTGTGTCGCTGAACCCGACCTCCAGCTCGACGCCGGCATAAATGGGCGAGGAGAACTGATAGCCGTAACCGGCGAAGGCCGACAGCGTGCCGCCGGTATCGCCGAAATCGGCACCGATATCCGAAGGCGGTGTGCGCGGACCGTGGACATCGGAATTGACGCCGCCGTAGCCGGCCGCGCCGGCCAGATAGAAACCGCCGAAATCGAACGGCTCGAGCTCGACCTCCTCATTGGAACCGCCGAAGCGATAACCTACGCCCAGGCGCATCTGGGCCTCGCTGTTGGCGAAGTTGTCGAAGTCGGTGCGCCGGTTCGTGAAGACGTTGTAGTCGGGATAGGCGGTGAAGGAATAGTCCAGGCGGGTGAAGAGGCCGCCGTAGAGCGGCGCCTCGACGCCCGATCCGATGCGTATGCCGAACAGGGAGTTGTCCTGGTCCTCCAGCACGCCATTGTGCAGGTACTGCGTATTGAAGGTCGTGAGCGCCAGACCCAAGCGCCCGTAAACCATCGAGCGCGCATTCGCCAGGTAACCGACCCGAAAGCTGGCGGCGTAGCTTTCGTCCTTGTGCACCTCGAAGAAGCGGCCCTCGTCGGAACGGGCATGATTCCAGTAGGTCTCGCTGTCGTTGGCATCCAGCTCAAGGCCAAGGTACCAGTCGTTGTGGGTGACGCCGTAACCGCCGAAGACGCCGTAGCCGAAGCCCGCGTTGCCGAAATCGGCCGTCAACGTTCCGCCGGCGCCGCGCGTTCCGGCAAGCTCGGTATCGACGTCGCCGAATTCCAGCTGCGTACCTAGATAGGCACCCGCCAGCTCGGAATTACCCTCGAAAAGGCGGGCGAGGCCACCGCTCTGGCTCCAGGCTTCCTCATCATAGGCCGGAATGAGCTGGGTACCGATGCCGAAGAGCACCACGTTTTCGGTGTAGTCCTCGGCAGGCGTCGTCGAATCGCGCTGAATGAAGGTGTAGTCACCCGTGAGATAGAAATTTGGCGTCAGGTAGTAACGCATGCCGCCGCCGCCGAGCAGGTAGATGTCCGTCCGGCTGATGTCCTCGTAACGGCTCTCGGAATAGGCCGTCCATGCATTCACCGTCAGATCGGACAGCAGCCTCTGGTCGACACGCGCGCCGCCCACCGTGCTGATATAGCCCGGCGAACCGTTCAGCGTCGTCTCGCCGATGTCGCGGCTGAGCCAGCCCGCGACGGTCGTCTCGGCCGTGGGGCGCCAGGTCACCGAAGCAGCGAAATCAGGCTCGTTCACGGTCGAAAAACGCGGGTCGTCGTAACGCTGGCCCAGATAGCCGATCATGCCTTCGCCCCGCAGCTGCGGACCGAGGTCGAAACTCACGCCGACGCCGAGACGTTCGCCCGACGAACTGCGCTGGAAGCCGAAATCGTCGGTGGCGGTATCGTAGTCGCGCTTATCGAGCGAGGCCTGGATGAAAGCCTCGAAACGCGGATCCAACTGGTAGCCGACACGGGTACCCAAAGTGGACATCACACGGTCGCGGTCATCGTTGTTGATCGTGCCGGCCGCAGTGGGAACGTCGTTGAAATCGAGACTCTCGATCGTGCCGCCGACGCGGATCTTGATGTCGTCGATACGATGATAGAAGCCGGCGAAGCCTTGCGGATTGTTATAGGTCGTCGGCCGGGTTCCCGTGATGACATCGGGGGAATCGCGCGGCTCGGTCTCGTGATCGTAGCGCACGCCGCCGAAGGCGTAGCTGGTGGTCGAGAAGTCGAAGCGGCCCTCACCGCCCACGCCGTAATTGGTATAGTCCTCATCCGAAAACGAGCCGTAGCGCACGATCTCGGCGTCAGCCTCCATACTCAGGCTATGCCGATCCCAATCCGAGGAAACGGTGAGCATCGGCGTAAAGGTGGTAAAGGAATCCGCCTGCTTGTCGTTGCGCGTCACGAACAGGTTGTCCGTATAGCCCTCCGTCACTTCCAGCGAGGGATTGACGACGAAGGAGCCGATCACATACGGCGGCTCGGCAGCGGCCTCTTCCTGCCCCGTTTCCTGAGCGTTCGCCGCCGTCCCCATCGCTGCCTTCGCACAGACGATCGCGGCCGCACCGAGCGCGATCATTCTCTGTGAGTTCATGGCAGGTTCCCCACGCAGAGTTTGAAGTCTTGGAGGTGATCTCTAACAAATCACTTGTCCAAATGAAAGTTAGAACCCAGCCGGGCACCGGATCGGAAGTGCGATTTCGCGCTGGACGGGCCAGAACGGCGGGCAGACGAACTCATGCACCCGAGGGCAACCAGGTGTCCACCTTTATCGCCCACCGCGCGCCTCAAGGCAGCAGGGAGCCGCACATGCTGGGATCCCAGTTCCCGCCCTGGCCCTGGCCCTGGCCTTGCCCCTGACCCTGGCCTTGTCCCTGGCCCTGGCCCTGGCCCTGGCCCTGGCCCTGGCCTTGTCCCTGGCCCTGACCTTGTCCCTGTCCTTGCCCCTGGCCCTGGCCCTGGCCTTGTCCCTGGCCTTGCCCCATCGGCCATTCCGGCAGCGCAAGGCCGAGCGAGGCGGCACGCTCCCGGATCATCTCGTGATGCTCCAGGCGAAGCTGCTCGCGCGCCTGGTCGGTGCTCGCCTGTCGCAGTTGCTCCCGGAAGGCGAGGCACTCGTCGACCGTCATGATCTCGAATCCGAAGATCGGCTCATCGAGAGGCGCCTGGGCATGGGAAGGAACAGGTACGGCTGCGAGCAGAGCCAGCATCAGAGCGGCCGCCAGCCCTCCGTGAATGCACTTCATCGGGAACAACTCCACTACGGTGCGATTGGGAAGGCGTGGATGCCACGCATCCGGTCCCGGGACATTGCGTTAGATCAATTGCGGCGGCGTGCTGCGGACCGCGGCCGTCCGTTCAGCTGCGCAGCCCTGCGAAGAAGTCCCTGAGCAGCGCGGCGCAGCGGCGTTCGTCCAGACCGCCGTAGACCTCCGGGCGGTGGTGGCAGGTGGGCTGGGTGTAGAGGCGCGGGCCGTGGTCGATGCCGCCGCCCTTGGGATCGGCAGCGCCGTAGTAGACGCGGCGGATGTGGGCCTCGGCGATGGCGCCCGCGCACATGGCGCAGGGTTCCAGGGTGACGTAGAGATCGGCGCCGTCCAGACGCGGCTGGCCAAGGGCGGCGCAGGCCGCGCGGATGGCGAGGATCTCGGCATGGCCCGTGGGATCAGCGATCTCGCGTACCCGGTTGCCTGCAGCGGCGATCACCGCGCCGTCGCGCACGACCACGGCGCCGACCGGGGTTTCGCCCCGTGCGGCGGCGGCCTGCGCTTCCTTCAGCGCCAGTTCCATGAAGCTGGGTTCGCGCCACATGGCGGCAATGTTGCATGAGACCCCGGGCGCGGCTACATCGTGGCGCGCCCGCCTCTGCTAAACTGAGCGCCAGGCAACCGGAGCCCCGACCACCCATGACCCGCAAACGGCCCCTGATCGGCCTCACCCTCGATTCCGAGGAGGGCGGCCGCTATTCCAGCTTCCCGTGGTACGCGATCCGCCAGAACTACATGGGCGCGGTCTGGGCCGCGGGCGGCCTGCCCGTGGCGATCAGCCACGAGGTCGACGGCGTGACGCCCTATCTGGAGGAGCTCGACGGCCTGGTCGTCACCGGCGGCGCCTTCGACGTCGATCCGGCGCTGTTCGGCGCGGCGAGCCGCCACGACAGCGTGGTCACCAAGGAGCAGCGCACCCGCTTCGAATGGGACGTCACCGAGGGCGCGCTGAAGCGCGACAAACCGGTGCTGGGCATCTGCGGCGGCCAGCAGCTGCTCAACGTCGTGCTGGGCGGCACGCTGATCCAGCACATTCCCGACGCCATCGCCGACGCCCTGCCCCACGAGCAGCCCAACCCGCGCGACGAAGCCGGCCACAACGTCACCATCGAGCGAGGCACCCTGCTGCACACCATCGTCGGCGCCGACGAACTGCCGGTGAACAGCGCCCACCACCAGGCCGCCGAGCGGGTCGGCCCCGACGTGGTGATCGATGCGCTGGCACCCGACGGCGTCATCGAGGGCATCGAGCATCAGGGTTACCGCTTCTGCATCGGCGTGCAGTGGCATCCCGAATTCCACATCAGCCCCGGCGACGTGAAGCTCTTCGATGCCTTCCTCGCCGCATGCCGGGGCTGAACCCATGACAGGAACGCGCCACCATGGCTGAACGCATCGCCAAGCGGCTGGCGCACGCCGGGGTCGCCTCGCGGCGCGCCGCCGAGAAGCTGATTCTGGAGGGCCGCGTCGAGGTCAACGGAGAGACGCTCACCACACCCGCCGTGACGGTGGAGGACAGCGATGTCGTCACGGTCGACGGCGAGCGCATCGGCGAGAAACCCGCCCTGCGCCTGTGGCGGCTCTACAAGCCGGTCGGCGTCGTGGTGACGCGCAAGGACGAACTGGGCCGCCCCACCGTCTTCGACATGCTGCCGCCCAAGACGCCGCATCTGGTCGCCGTGGGCCGCCTCGACATCACCTCGGAAGGCCTGCTGCTGCTGACCAACGACGGCGAGCTTGCACGTTTCCTGGAGCTTCCCGCGACCGGCTGGGCGCGCCGCTACCGCGTGCGCGTCTGGGGCACGCCGACCCAGGAGATGCTGGATACCCTGAAGAAGGGCATGACGGTCGACGGCGTGCGCTACGGCTCCATCGAGGCTGTGATCGATAACCTGCAGGGCGCCAACGCCTGGCTCACGGTCACCCTGCGCGAGGGCAAGAACCGCGAGATCCGCCGTGTCATGGAGGCGCTGGGCCTGCGCGTGAACCGCCTGATCCGCACCAGCTACGGCCCCTTCGCCCTGGGCGGCCTGCCCGAGGGCGCCTTCGAGGAAATCCCGACCAAGGTGGTGAAGGAGCAGCTCGGCTCCAAGTGGAACGCACGGATCGATGCGCCTCGTCGCCGGACGCCATAGGGGCCGCCGCCTCGTCGCTCCGCCGGGGCACGGCACGCGCCCGACCAGCGACCGCGTGCGCGAGGCGCTGTTCAACCTGCTCGCCCACAGCCTGGACTGGCGCGGCCTGGCCGAGGCCCATGTCGCCGATATCTTCTGCGGCACCGGTGCGGTGGGCCTAGAGGCGCTTTCGCGCGGCGCGGCCTTCGCGACCCTCGTCGACAACGACCCTGCGGCGATCGCCGCCGCCCGGGCGAACATCGAGACCCTGGGCGAAGGCCGCCGCACCAGCGTGCTGAGGAACGACGCCACCGGTCGCCTGCCGCGCCCTGCAAGGCCCGTCGATCTGGTCTACCTCGACCCGCCCTACCGCGAGGAGGTCGCGCCCGGCGTCATCGCCCGCCTGCGCGACGGCGGCTGGCTGGCGCCCGGCGCGCTCTGCGTCGTGGAGCTGCACCGGCGTTCGCCCTTCGAAGTGCCGGCAGGCTTCGAGGTGGCCGACGACCGCACGTATGGCGACACCCGCCTGCTCTTCCTGCGCGAGACCGACGGCTAGAGCATGCCGGCGATGTCGCTTCGCATCGCCTCGATGTTGCTCCGCACCCGACGCCGATAGGCGATCACCGCATCGCGGTCGACCTCGAAGAGATCGCGCTGCGGCCAGGTGCGCCCGAAGATGTCGGTCAGCATGGCGTCGAACTTGCCCGAAGAGAGGTCCGGCCGGTGGCCGACATCGTGCTGCTCGACATAGGCGACACGCTCTGCGCTGCACAGGGCGCAGAGCAGCGGATGCAGGCGGGGCGAAAAGACGTAGCGGTAGGACTGGATCTCCTGGATCAGCCAGTCGAGCCCGCGCCGCTTGGTGAGAAGATCACCTTCCAGTTTCAGCATGCGGTCCTTGGTCGGGCGCACGAGGGGGAAGGCATCGATCAGCCAGTCGCCCAGATGGCTCGCCCGGGCATCGGCGCCGCAGAAATCCAGATCGTCGCGGTAGCGGGCATACCAGTGGTCGAGGCCGCCGATCAGGCTGGCCAGGCGTTCGCGGTCGTAGAGTGGGCGGTACTGGGTGCCGAAGATGCCGATGCTGCGGCGGCTGCGGGCCATCAGGCCGGTCAGCGCATCGTGGAGCGAGCGCACCATCTCCGGATTGAGGCTGTTGCCGATGCCCAGCACGACAAGGTCCCAGTCCTGCCGCTCGGGCGGCGTCCAGGGCCAGATCGGATGGAAGGTCGTCTCCGCATCGGGCGGCAGCACGGCGTTGATGAGGTGGAAACCCAGCCGGTCGCCGAAGTTGCGGACATGGCAATAGGAGAGGACAAGAACGCGCGGCCCGGCCATGGCTGGGTCAGCGGCGCCCGAACAGCCGCTCGATGTCGGCAAGTTTCAGTTCGACATAGGTCGGGCGCCCGTGGTTGCACTGGCCGGAGTTGGGCGTCGCCTCCATCTCGCGCAGCAGGGCGTTCATCTCCGCCGTGTTGAGGCGGCGCCCGGCACGCACGCTGCCGTGGCAGGCCATGGTGCCGCAGACATCGGCGAGCTTGTCCTTGAGCGAGAGCGCCTCGTCGAACTCCGCCAGTTCGTCGGCAAGGTCCTGGACCAGGCCGCGAATGTCGGATTCGCCGAGCAGGGCCGGCACCTCGCGCACCACCACCGCGCCGGGACCGAAACGCTCCAGCGCCAGGCCCAGTTCGGCCAGTTCATGGGCGCGGTCGGCGAGGCGGTCGGCGGCGTCCTCGGAGAGCTCCACCACCTCCGGCAGCAGCAGGAGCTGGCGGCCGACGGCGCGGTCGGCTAGCTGGGCCTTCATGCGCTCGTAGACCAGCCGCTCGTGGGCGGCGTGCTGGTCGACGATGACGATGCCGTCGCCGGTCTGGGCGACGATGTAGGTCTCATGCACCTGACCGCGCGCCGCACCCAGGGGGAAGGACTGGGGCTGTTCCCCCGCGCTGTCGGGCGCCGCGGCATCGACCCGTCCGGCAGGCGCGAAATCGGTGTGCTGGCGCGGCGGGCTGGCATCGAAGGGCGCCTGATAGGCCGCCGCGGCCTCGGCCATGCCGCGCGTCATAGTGGGCCGGTGCTCGGCAAAGAGATGCGGTGCGGGCGCCTCCATGGGGCGGATCTTGGAGAGTGTGTCTTCCGCCACCGTCGAGGAGGCGCGGTGCCCCGCGTCGGAGAGCGCCTGGCGCAGCGCCGAGACGATGAGGCCGCGCACGAGCTGGTTGTCGCGGAAACGCACCTCCGCCTTGGCCGGGTGGACGTTGACGTCGACCAGGCGCGGCGGCAGTTCGAGGAACAGCGCGACCATGGGGTGGCGGTTCGAGGCGAGCACGTCCTGATAGGCACCGCGCACGGCGCCGAGCAGCAGGCGGTCCTTCACCGGGCGGCCGTTGACGAAGAGGTACTGGCCCTGGTTGGTCGGCCGGTTGAGGGTGGGCAGACCCGTGTGGCCGGTGAGCAGAACCTCCTCGCGCAGGGCCTCGACCGGGACGGCGTTGTCCTGGAAGGCGCGGCCCATGACCGCGCCCAGGCGGCGCAGGCGGGCATCGAAGAGGTCGCCGGCCTGGGCCTCGTAGGAAAGGCTCGCGCGGCCCTCCAGCGACAGGGAGAAGGCGACCTCCGGGTGCGCCATGGCCAGCCGCTTCAGCATCTCGGAGACCGCGCCGTTTTCGGCCCGCTCGCTTTTCAGGAACTTCAGGCGCGCCGGGGTGGCAAAGAAGAGATCGGCGACCTCCACCGTCGTGCCCTGGCCGCGCGCGGCCGGTTCCGGGCCGGAGAC
>CALLQH010000286.1 GCA_938014945.1 uncultured bacterium
TGATAGAGGCGGGGTGCGGCATGCAGGCGGGTGACGTCGACGTCGCCTGCCCAGAACGGGCGCGCTGTCGTGGTGTGGGAAAGGAATCCTTGATTGAAACGCTGGGCCATGGGGTGGCTCCCTGGTGAAAACATGCCGGTATGGGCTGTTGCGGGGAGATTTAGGGGCGATCCCCGCTTATCACAAACGAGATGTTGTCTTCGTTTGTGTTAGGTTTTCTCATTCAAGGAGGAATCGCCCACCATGGCCATCTCGACCCTGCCGCTCAACGGCCTGCGCGCCTTCGAGGCCGCCGCCCGCCATCTCAGCTTCACCAGGGCCGCCGAGGAGCTGCATGTCACCCCGGCGGCGATCAGCCATCAGATACGCGCCCTGGAGGAGCGTCTGGGCCACGACCTCTTCGTGCGCCATCACAAGGTGCTGGATCTTTCCGCCGCCGGCCGCCTGCTGCTGCCGGGCCTCCACGACGGCTTCGTTCTGCTCGACCGCGCGGTGGCGCGCCTTGCCGTGCTGCGCACCGACAACCGCCTGGTCGTCACCTGTGCGCCGACGCTGGCCGCGCGCTGGCTGCTGCCGCGCCTGGAAGGCTTCCAGAACGCACACCCGGAGATCGAGGTGCATCTCAACACCTCCTACCGCGTCGTCGATCTGGAGGGGCACACCACCGATGTCGCCCTGCGTTATGGCTCGGGCCCCTATCCGGGCCTCCATGCCGAGGCGCTGTTCGAGGAGGGTATGACGCCGGTGTGCAGCCCCGATCTGCTGCGCGGCGCTCATCCCCTGCGCGAACCCGCAGACCTTGCCCACCACACCCTGCTGCACGACGACAGCTGGGGTTTCATCAACACCGCGCCGGACTGGAACATGTGGCTGCGCGCCGCCGGGGTGGAGGGCATCGACACCAGCCGCGGCCCGCATTTCGATGTCGCGGTGATGGCAATCTCGGCGGCGGTGCTGGGGCGCGGGGTGGCGCTGACGACGCGCAGCCTGGTTGCCGACGATCTGGTGAGCGGGCGGCTCGTCGCCCCCTTCGACCTGGAACTCACCTTCGATACGCGCGTCTTTTTCGTCTGCCTGCCCGAAAGCCTGGATCGCCCGCCCGTGTCCGCCTTCCGCGACTGGATCGTGCGCATGGCCGAGGAGACGGTGCATCCGCCCGCGGGCGATGAGGGCGCCTGAGCCTCAGGCCAGGGTCGGCGGCGTCTCGGCCATGTCGCGTTTGTCGAGGATACGGCCGGTGACCATGTACCAGGTGATGCCGAACTGCCGGAAGGCGTGGTTGGGCACCTGATCCATCTCCTCCACGGGCATCTCCGGCTCCTCGCCCAGGACGACGCGGGCAAGCTGGGTGCCGAACATGGTCGCCATCGCCACGCCGCGGCCGTTGAAGGCAAGACCGGCATGGACGTTGCGCGCCAGCTTGAAGAGGCGCGGCGTGTGGTCCGGCGTTGCCGCGATGCGCCCGCCCCAGCCGTAGCTCCAACCCACACCTTCCAGGGCGGGGAAGATCTTGCGGGCGGTTTCCTTGAGGTGCTCGACCGAACCCTCGGTCTTTACGTTGGTCATGTTGCCGCGCCCGCCGATGACGAAGCGGTTGTCGCGGTCGAGCTTGAAGTAGTGCAGCTCGTGGCGGGTCTCCGCACAGGCATGGCGGCCCGGCAGGATCTTTGCCAGGCGGGCGGCATCCAGCGGTTCGGTCGCGGCGACGAAGCTCACCACCGGAACCACGCTCTTCCTCAGGTTGGGCCACAGCTTGTCGGTATAGGCGTTGGTGCAGAGCACGACATGTTCGGCCTCAACCTCGCCGCCCGGGGTGACGACGCACCAGCCCTTGCCCTTTTCGTGAATCTCGGTGGCGGGCGAGCCGCCGTGGATCGTTGCACCCTGGGCGATCGCCGCCCTGGCGAGACCCCGCGCATAGGAAAGCGGCTGCAGGTGCCCGCCGCGAGGGTCGCGCATGCCGAAGTGATAGAAGTCGGTGCCGATGAGATCGGCCAGCCCCTTGCGGTCGTAACGCTCGACGGGCACGCCCAGCGCCGTCCGCTCCTTCACCCAGCCGTCCAGGAACTTCTTGCCGGCCTGGCCGAAACCGGCGTGCACGAAACCCGGTCGTTCGGGATCACAGTCGATGGCGTGGCGTTTGATGACGTCGAAGGCGAGATCGCACGAACGGTTCAGCATGTCGAGCACGGCGGGCGCCCGGTTGCTGCCGTACTTGGCGGTGATCTCCGAGGGCAGCATGCGCCAGGCCGGATTGACCTGGCCGCCGTTGCGCCCGGACGCGCCCCAGCCCGGCTCGGCGGCTTCCAGCAGAATGACCGATTTGCCCGCCTCGGAAAGATGCAGCGCCGTCGAAAGCCCGGCAAAGCCGCCGCCCACGACGACGACATCGGCCTCGTGTTTGCCCTTCAGCGGCGGCGTCGGCGCCGGGGCCGCGGCGCTGGCCGCCCACAGGCTGTCGGGAAGGCGCGGCGTGCTGGCGTTCATGGCGACCTCTTGTTCTTGTTGCCGACAGCTTCGCTATAACCGTCGCGCCGGGTCGTCAATGCGTGCTTTCGCGCCATGGGCTGTGCGTTACAGTGCGTTCCTCTGTTTCGGGGAAAGACGATGGTCAAACAGCCCAACATCCTGATGTTCATGATGGACCAGCTTGCCCCGCAGGTGCTGGGCGCCTACGGCGGCAAGGTCTGCCGCACACCCAACATCTCGCGCCTGGCCGATGCCGGCGTCGTCTTCGAGAACGCCTACACCAACTACCCGATCTGCGCGCCGGCGCGTTACGCGCTGATGGCGGGACAGCTTCCCAGCAAAATGGGCGCCTACGACAACGCCACGGAGTTTCCCTCCGAGGTGCCGACGTTTGCGCACTACCTGCGCGACATGGGCTACCACACCTGCCTTTCGGGCAAGATGCACTTCGTGGGCGCCGACCAGCTCCACGGCTTCGAGGACCGGGTGACGACCGACGTTTATCCCTCCGACTTCACCTGGACGACCGACTGGTCGCTGTCGGCGGAGACCTGGTTCCCCTGGTATCACTCCATGCGAGGCGTGCTCGATGCCGGCCCCTGGCGGCGCAGCGTCAACACGGAGTACGACGAGGAGGTTGCGGGCGAGGCGGCGCGCTGGCTGCACGACCACGCCGATACGGCCGGCGACAAGCCGTTCTTCCTCGCCACCTCGTTCATCAGCCCGCACGACCCTTATCTCGCGCCGCCGCGCTACTGGGACATGTACAGCGACGACGAGATCGACGATCCCATCGTCGGCGACATTCCGGTGGAGGAGCGCGACCCCCACAGCCGCCGCCTCTACTACACCACGGGCCGCCACATGGATGAGGTGAGCCCAGCCGCGATCCGGCGCATGCGTCGGGCCTACTACGCGGTGATGACCTGGGTCGACGACCGCATCGGCGAGGTGCTCGATGTCCTGCAGGCGATCGGCGAGGCCGAGAACACGATCATCGTGCTGACCGGCGACCACGGCGATTTCCTGGGCGAGCGCGGCCTCTTCTACAAGATGAGCTTCCACGAGTTCTCGGCGCGCGTGCCGATGATCGTGCACGCCCCGGCCCGCTTCAAGGCAGGCCGGGTCAGCGCCAACGTCTCGCTGGTCGACCTGATGCCGACCTTCCTGGAATGGGGCGGCAACGGCACCATGCCGGAACTGCACGCCGCCATCGACGGCCACGGCCTCAACAACCTGCTGGAAGGCGATGCCAAGGGTTGGCCCGACACGGCCTATGGCGAATACGCCGCGGAGGGTTCGCTCTGGCCGCTGCTGATGGTGCGCAAGGGGCGCTACAAGTACATCTACGGCGAGGAGGATCCGCCGCTGCTCTTCGACCTGGAGGCCGATCCCCACGAGATCATCAACCTGGCCGGTGATCCCGACCATGCCCAGGCCGAGAGCCACCTGCGCGATGCGGTCTTTGCCCAGTGGGACCCCAAGGTGCTGCGCGAGGCGATCTGGCAGAGCCAGCGGCGGCGCCTGTGGCTCGGCAAGGTGCTGACCACCGGCAAGCGCACCCGCTGGGACTGGCAGCCCTGGCGCGATGCGGGAAAGCAGTATGTCCGCGCCGTCGAGGACGTGCAGGGCATCTACTCCACGGAGTGGAGCGACCAGAAGCGCTGACAGTCCGGCTCTTGCCAGCGCGGTCACACGTTGGTTGGGCTGTCGCGGGAGACGCGCGTCATGTGGGACTACATCGTGGTGGGCGGCGGATCGGGCGGAGCAACGGTGGCCGCGCGGCTTTCCGAAGATCCCGACGTGCGCGTTCTTCTGCTGGAGGCGGGGGGCGAGGCCGACCACTGGTCGATCCGCATGCCCGCCGCCTACGGCGAGAACTTCCTCGGCGGTCCCTTCAACTGGTCCTACCACTCCGTGCCGCAGAAGCATCTGGCCGGACGGCGCATCTATCAGCCGCGCGGCAAGGTGCTGGGCGGCTCGTCCTCGATCAACGGCATGGCCTATGTCCGCGGCCACGCGCTCGACTACGAACGCTGGGTCGAGGAGGGCGCGCAGGGCTGGTCCTACGGCGAGGTGCTGCCCTACTTCCGCCGCTGTGAAGCCAACAGCAGGGGCGAGGATGCCTGGCGCGGCGGCAGCGGCCCGGTGCGCACCATGGCCTGCGGCATGCGCCTGCCCCTCAACCGCGCCTTCGTCGAGGCCGGCATCCAGGCGGGCCTCGGGGTCACCGAGGACATCAACGGCTTCCGCCAGGAAGGTTTCGGCCCCTTCGACATGAACATCGACGACGGCGTGCGTGCCAGCACGGCCCATGCCTATCTGGCGCCCGCCCGGAAGCGCGCCAACCTGACGGTGCGCACCGGCGCCCTTGCCCTGGGGCTGGTGCTCGAGGGGCAACGGGCACGCGGCGTGCGTATCGCTGGCGCGACGGGCGAGGAAACGATCATGGCCGAGCGCGAGGTGATCCTGGCCGCTAGCGCCTTCTCGACGCCACAGCTCCTGATGCTTTCGGGCATCGGTCCGGCCGATCACCTGCGCGCGCAGGGCATCCCCGTCGCCCATGATCTGCCCGGCGTCGGCGGCAACCTGCAGGATCACCTGGAAGTACACCTGCAGTGGGGCGCCGACATGACGCACACGCTGAACCGCCACGCCGGTCCGTTGAGCAAGGTGATGGCGGGCGCGCGCTGGTTCCTGCGCCACGACGGTCCCTGCGCCAGCAATGGGGTGGAGGTCGGCGCCTTCACCCGCTCCTCACCGGACGTGCCCCATCCTGACATCCAGTACCATTTCTTCCCGTTCCTGATGGAAGGCTGGGGCCCCAGCAGCAAGCGGGGCGGGTTCTGCGTCTGTGTCGGCACCCTGCGGGCGCGCAGCCGGGGCACGGTGAGGCTTGCCTCTGCCGATCCGCGTCAGGCGCCGCTGATCGATTTTGACTTTCTGGCCGATCCTCGCGACCTGGAGGAACTGCGGACCTGCGTCCATCAGGCGCGCGAGGTGGTTGCCCAGAGCGCCCTCGATCCCTTCCGCGGCCCGGCGGAGGAACCCTGGGCGAGTGCGCGCAGCAACGGAGAGATCGACACGCTGATCCGCGAAACCGCCGAGAGCGCCTACCATCCCTGCGGCACCTGCCGCATGGGGACGGATGCCATGGCTGTGGTCGATCCGCAGTGCCGCGTGCGCGGTATCGAGGGGCTGCGTGTGGTCGACAGTTCGATCATGCCGTCGATCACCAGCGGCAATCTCAACGCGCCGACCATGATGATCGGAGAGAAGGCCGCCGACATGATCCTGGGCCGCGCGCCGCTTGCAGCATCGAACGCTCCGTGGGCCGATGGCCCGCAGGCGGCGGCCTGAAGAGGGAAAGCAAGATCGACGAAGGCAGCCGTCTACCGGGCCCAGCTCGTCGCTCTGGGCGGAACCGCGGCGCTGCTTGCTTGCATCGGTCCGCGGGGAGAGGATGCGGAACGAGCGGGGACGTATCCGCCGCGGGGGGTGATGGCCGAAGATCTGGATATCTTCCGGAAAATCTTTGATGTAGCCGGCGTCGGAATCTTCCAGACGTCCCCGGAAGGCCGCTTCATGCGCGCCAACCAGACCCTGGCGAACATGAACGGCTTTTCCGATCCCGAAGCGCTGGTGGCCGGGATCGGTGATGTCGCCACCGATATCTATGTCGATCCTTCGACCCGCGCCCGTTTCCTCGATCTGATCGAGCGCCACGGCAGGGTGAGCAACTTCGTCGTCCGCTACCGCCGCCGCGACGGCACGCAGGGTTGGGCCAGCGAAACGGCGACGCCCGTCCACGATGCCGACGGCAAGCTGCTCTACTTCATCGGCACGTCCATCGACATCACCGAGCTGGTGCGCCTGCAGGAAGCGCTGGAGGAGACCTCCGGCAACTATCGCGACATCTACGAAAACGCCAACATCGGGATCTACCGTTCCTCGCCCGAGGGCAAACAGCTGCGCGCCAATCCGGCCCTGTATCGTCTCAACGGGTATTCCAGCGAGGAAGAGCAGCTTGCCTTGGTCAACGACATCGCCACCGAATGGTATGTCGATCCCGACCGGCGCGAGGAGTTCAAGCGCCTGATGGCGCGCGATGGGCGTGTCTCCAACTTCGAATCCGAGATCTACACCCATCGCAGCCGGCGCCGCATCTGGATCTCCGAGAACGCCTGGGTGGCGCGCAATGCGCGCGGCGAGGTCCTCTATTACGAGGGCACCGTGCAGGACATCACCGAGCGCAAGCGCGCCGAACAGGCGCTGGAGGAGGCACGGCGGGCGGCCGAGGAATCGAGCCGGGCGAAGTCGGAGTTCCTCGCCAACATGAGCCACGAGCTGCGTACGCCGCTCAACGCCGTGATCGGCTTTTCCGACATCATGCTGCGCGAGATGTTCGGCGCCATCGGCAACGAGCGTTACCGCGGCTACCTGCGCGACATCAACGAAAGCGCCCATCTGCTGCTGCACCTGATCGAGGACATTCTCGACATGTCGCGTTCGGAGGCAGGCAAGCTGGTGCTGCAGGAGGATGTCGTCGATCTGGCCGATATTGTCGCCGATTGCGTGCGCCTGATGACCGTGCGCGCCGAGCAGGGGGCCATCCAGATCATCAACGACACCGGCTTCGATCAGACGCGCCTGCTCTGCGACGGCGCGCGCATGCGCCAGATCGTCCTCAATCTGCTGTCCAACGCGGTGAAATTCACCGATCCCGGCGGGCGGGTGCAGGTTTCCATCGGCACCGCCCACGACGGCGGCATGCAACTCTGTGTCGCCGATACGGGCTGCGGCATTGCGGCCGAGGATCTGGCGCGCGCCTTCGAGCCGTTTGTCCAGCTCGGCAGGCAGCCGGGCACCCGGGAGGGCACGGGCCTGGGCCTGCCGCTGACACGCCAGCTCGTCGAGGCCCATGGCGGCAGTGTGGAGCTGGAAAGCCAGCCGGGTGTGGGTACCACTGCCATCGTGCGCCTGCCGCGCAGCCGGCTGGTGCTGTGAGAAGCGGGCCCGGACTGATCCACAGGGCCGCCGAAGCGGGTTTGACCTTGGACGCGCCGACGAACAACCTTGCCCCTGCGCCGCCGATTCGATGCTCCGCTCCCCGCGGTGCGTCCCGGACGGCCTGTTGTTGACGGAGTTACCCGTTGTCCGACGCCAGCCGCCGCCTGGAACGACGCATCGCCGACATGCCTCCGGTCGCCGACGAGATCGCGACCACCACCTGTTACATGTGCGCCTGCCGCTGCGGCATCCGCGTCCACAAGAAGGACGGCAAGCCGGTCTACATCGACGGCAACCGCGATCACCCGGTGAACAAGGGCGTGATGTGCGCCAAGGGTGCAGCGGGCCTCAAGAACCACAATTCGCCTGCACGCCTGACGACGCCGCTCAAGCGCGTCGGTCCCAGGGGCGAAAACGCCTTCGAGCCGATTTCCTGGGAGGAGGCGCTGGACCTGGCGGTCTCCTGGCTCAAACCCATCCGCGACCGCAATCCGAAGGAACTGGCGCTCTTCACGGGCCGCGACCAGAGCCAGGCCTTCACGGGCTGGTGGGCAGCCCAGTTCGGCACGCCCAACTACGCCGCCCACGGCGGCTTCTGCTCGGTCAACATGGCCGCGGCCGGGCTCTACACCACCGGCGGCTCCTTCTGGGAGTTCGGCGAGCCCGACTGGGAGCGGAGCGAATACTTCCTGCTCTTCGGCGTCGCCGAAGACCACGCCAGCAACCCGGTCAAG
>CALLQH010000287.1 GCA_938014945.1 uncultured bacterium
TCTGATGTCGTTGGTGTTCACGATGAATTCCCCGTACGGGTCGCCCGCCGCCCAGGGCGGCGGAGCTCCCGTTCCTTGTCGATTGACGATGTGGCGCGCGTCCCTAGACGAGTACCATGCCCTCTTCGCGGCGGTCGGCATCGATTACCGCCTCGTCGTCGGGGCTCATCGTGATCTGGTTGTGGGCCGCTCCGGCCGGGATCATCGGATAGACGTTCTCGGAAGGATCAACCTCGACATCGACGATCACCGCGTTGGGCGTGGCGATCATCTCGTCGATGACATCATCGAGCTTTGCGGGGTCGCTGACGCGCAGACCCACCGCGCCGAACGCCTCGGCCAGCTTCACGAAGTCCGGCAGGGAATCCATGTAGCTTTCCGAATAGCGGCCGCCGAAGAAGAACTCCTGCCACTGGCGCACCATGCCCATCCAGCGGTTGTTGAGGATGAAGACCTTCACCGGCAGGCGATACTGCGCGATGGTCGACATCTCCTGGATGTTCATCATGATCGAGGCTTCGCCGGCAATATCGATGCAGAGCGCATCGGGATGGGCAACCTGCACGCCCATCGCGGCGGGCAGGCCGTAACCCATCGTGCCAAGGCCACCGGACGTCATCCAGTGGTTGGGCTTCTCGAAGTCGATGTGCTGGGCCGCCCACATCTGGTGCTGCCCGACCTCTGTCGTGATGTAGACGTCGTCACGACCCTTCAGCTTCTCGTTGAGGCGATCGAGCGCATACTGCGGCTTGATGATCTCGCTGCTGGGCTTGTAGCTGAACGACTTCTTCGCGCGCCAGGTCTCGATCTTGTCCCACCACGCCGCCAGCGCCTTGCCGTCGGGCTTGACCTGACGGGCCTTCCAGACCTTCAGCAGGTCTTCGAGGATATAGGCGCAGTCGCCGATGATCGGCACGTCGGCGGGCACGTTCTTGTGGATCGAGCTCGCATCGATGTCGATGTGGATCTTCTTGGAGTTCGGCGAGAAGGCATCGATCCGTCCGGTCACCCGATCATCGAACCGGGCGCCGACGCAGAGCATGACGTCGCAGTCGTGCATGCACATGTTGGCTTCCAGCGAGCCGTGCATGCCGACCATGCCGAGGAAGTTCTTGCTCGATGCCGGCACCGCGCCCAGGCCCATCAGGGTGAGCGTGGTCGGGAAGTTGGTCATGGCAACGAAGCTCGACAGGAGCTGCGAGGCCGCCGGGCCGGCATTGACGACGCCGCCGCCGGCATAGACCAGCGGACGCTTGGCCTTGGCCAGCAGTTCGACGGCCTGCTCGATCTTGCCGATGTCGCCCTTGACCTGCGGGTTGTAGCTGCGGTGACGCGCCTTGGCGGGGGGGATGTAGGTCCCCTCGCTGGTGACGACGTCCTTGGGCAGGTCGACGACGACGGGTCCGGGACGGCCGCTCTTGGCGACGTGGAAGGCCTCGTGCAGCGTGCGCGCGAGATCGTTCACGTCCTTCACCAGGTAGTTGTGCTTGGTGCAGGGCCGCGTGATGCCGACGGTGTCGGCCTCCTGGAAGGCGTCGTTGCCGATCAGGTGCGTGGGCACCTGGCCGGTCAGGCAGACGATCGGAATCGAATCCATCAGCGCATCGGTCAGGCCCGTGACGCAGTTGGTCGCGCCGGGACCCGAGGTCACCAGCACGACGCCGACCTTGCCGGTCGAGCGCGCGTAGCCCTCCGCCGCATGCACCGCCCCGCCCTCCTGGCGGACCAGGATGTGGCGCAGATGGTTCTGCTGGAAGATGGCATCGTAAATGGGCAGTACCGCGCCGCCGGGATACCCGAAGATTACGTCAACGCCCTGATCAATCAGCGCTTTGACGATCATTTCGGAGCCGGTCATACGGTCCTTGGCCACGGTTCCATCCTCCAGTTTTGGGCCCTTGCACGGGCCCGTGGGTGATACGTTCATTTCCTTGCAACGAAGCCTGCCGGTGCGTTGCCGCATGCAGGCACGCAAAAGCGGCGCGGAACCTGTTTCCGCGCGGCACACAAGGGGCCGGAACCTAAGCCCGAGGGCCGCAGGCGGTCAACAGAAACCCGGCTGCGGCTTCAAGCGCCATTTCGGCCGCCGGGCCGTGACCAAAACCCTCGATCCGCAGGGCCTGCCGGGTCTGGTTGCGGAACCAGGTCGCCTGCCGCTTGGCATACTGGCGTGTGCCGGCCTTGGCCCGCTCGACCGCTTCCTCAAGGGCCATGCGCCCGGCAAGGTGCTCGATGAGCGGCGGCACACCCAGGGCGCGCATGGCCGGCAGGTCGGGATCGAGGCCACGGGCTGCCAGTGCGGCCACCTCCTCCAGCGCACCGCAGGCCATCATGGCGTCGAAGCGGCTGTCGCAGGCCGAGCGCAGGTCCTGGCGGTCCGGATCGATGTTGATCTGCAGCACGGGGCCGTTCCAGCCGCCCTCGCGCGGCAGCTTCTGCCAGACCGAAAGCGGCGTGCCGGTGGCGATCGCCACCTCCAGGGCGCGCACGATGCGCTGGCGGTCGCCGGGCGGCAGGCGCGCGGCGGTCTCGGGATCGAGCACAGCCAGTTCCTCGTGCAGCGCGGCGCTGCCGAGTTCGGCCATGCGCGCGGCGATTTCCTGGCGCGCCTGCGGCGGCACATCGGGCATGGGCGAGATGCCCTCGACGAAGGCGGCAAGATAAAGCCCGGTGCCGCCGACCAGGATCGGCACCCGGCCCTCAGCGACGGCCTCGTTGGCCGCGCGGCGCGCCTCATCGAGCCAGAAGGCCACCGAACAGGCCTGGGCAGCATCGAGAAAACCGAACAGGCGGTGGGGCGCCTGTGCCATCTCCCCGGCATCCGGGCGCGCGGTCATGATCGCCAGATCGCTGTAGACCTGCATGCTGTCGGCATTGATCACGACACCGTCGTGCTCGCGCGCCAGCGACAGGGCGAGCCCGGACTTGCCCGATGCGGTGGGCCCGCCGATGAGAAGCGCGGGCGCGCTTGTCGCTGCCGCGGCCACGCCCTAGGTTCCGCCCATGCAGAACACAGCCACCCTCGTCGCCGCGCCAGGCTGCGACGACCTTCCCGCCATCACGGCACGGCTCGCGCGCGTGCTGGACTGCGCACCCGATTGGCTGGAGCAGGATCGCGCCGTCGATCTGCCGGTCATGGGGGCATCGGTTGCCGAGATTGCGGAGGAGGTACATGCCGCCATCGTCGACGCCCCCGTCGACCACGCGGTCCAGCCAGCCTTCGGCCGACGCAAGCATGTGCTGATCGCCGACATGGATTCCACCTTCATCACCGTCGAATGCATCGACGTGATCGCCCGCCACGCCGGCATCGGGGCCGAGATCGCGGAGATCACCCAACGCACCATACGCGGCGAACTCGATTTCAGCGACTCGCTGCGTGCACGCGTTGCGCGCCTGAAGGATGCTTCGGTCAGCCTGTTTGAAACAGCATGGCGCGAGGATGTCGGCTTCATGCCCGGCGGGCCCACCCTGCTTGCCACCATGCGCGCGAACGGCGCGCTGACGGCGCTGGTTTCGGGCGGCTTCACATGGTTCACCGAACGGGTCGCCCATGCGGTGGGCTTCGACCTGCACCGCGCCAACGTGCTGGGCATCGAGGACGGCGTCCTGACGGGCGCGCTGGAGGAACCGATCCTGGACCGGGGCGCCAAGCTTTCCATCCTGCGCGAGCTTGCGCTCAACCGCGGCCTCTCGCTGACCGAGACCATGGCGGTGGGCGACGGCGCCAACGACATCGACATGCTGCAGGCAGCAGGCACGGGTGTTGCCTATCACGCCGTCCCGGCCGCCGCGCAGGCGGCCGATGCCGTCGTGCGCCACGGCAATCTGACGACCCTGCTGTTCTACCAGGGTTACCGGCGCGCCGAGTTCGTTGTGGCAGAGGCGCGCCCGAAGTAACGCCTCTGCGGACTACTCGCCGACGTTGACCGCGCGGAACTCGGCATCGCCGCCGCGTTCCACCAGAACAACCACGGTGCGGGCGCCGCGCTCGCGCGCAGCCTCGACTTCACTGGCGACATCCTCGGGCGTGGAGACCGGCGCCTTGCCGACCTGCAAGACGATGTCGCCGGGGGCGATATCGGCCTGCGCGGCAGAGCTGCCCGGCTGCACTTCGACCACGACAAGACCGTCGCTCTCGGCATCCAGGCCGTACTGCTCGGCAAGCTCCGGGCTCATCGGCACGAGGTTCATGCCCAGCACGTCATCGGGTGCGGTGGTCGCGCCCGAAGCGCCGCCGCTGTCGCCGCCTTCGGCAGCAAGCTGTTCCTCGAAGGCTTCCAGTTCGCCGAGCTCGACATCGAAGGTCATTTCCTGACCGTTGCGGATGATGACGACCTCCACGGTCTGCCCGACATCGGTGTCGGCGACAACGCGGGGAAGTTCGCGCATCTCGTCGATCGGATTGCCGTTGAAGCGGACGATGACATCGCCGCTTTCCAGGCCCGCCTCTTCGGCAGGGCCGTCGGGCGTGACGCTGGCGACCAGGGCGCCCGAGCTGTCGGGCAGATTGAGGCCCTCGGCGATTTCGGGCGTCACGCTCTGGATGCGTACGCCGAGCCAGCCGCGCTTGGTGCGGCCGAAGTCGCGGAGCTGTCCGACCACGCGCTGCACGAGAAGCGAGGGCACGGCAAAGCCGATGCCCACCGAGCCGCCCGAGGGCGAATAGATCGCCGTGTTCACGCCCACGACCTCGCCGTCCATGTTGAACAGCGGACCACCGGAATTGCCCCGGTTGATGGGCGCATCGGTCTGCAGATAGTCGTCGTAGGGGCCCGACTGGATGTCGCGCTGGCGCGCCGAAATGATGCCGGCCGTTACCGAATTGCCGAAGCCGAAGGGGTTGCCGATCGCCAGCACCCAGTCGCCCACGCGCACGACGCTGGAATCGCCGAAGTTGACGTAGGGCAGCGGCTCGTCGGCCTCGACCTTGAGCAGGGCGATATCGGTCTTGGGGTCGATACCGACCACGGTTGCTTCGAGTTCGCGGCCGTTGTCCAGGCGCACGATGATCGCATCGGCCTGTTCGATGACATGGTTGTTGGTCACGACATAGCCGTCGGGATCGATGATGAAGCCGGACCCCAGGGCCACCGGCATGCGCTCCTGCGGAGCGTTCTGGCCATAACGCTCGAAGAACTGGCGGAACAGGTCCTCGAAGGGCGAGCCCTCGGGGAACTCCGGAATGCCGTCCTGGCCCATGGAGGGCATGAAGGATTCGGTGGTGATCGAGACGACCGCGGGGGTCAGCCGCTCGGCGAGATCGGCAAAGCTGTCGGGGGCTCCGCGGGCGGCGGCCGGAGCGTTCAGGGCCACCTGGCCGCCCAGCAGAACAACCACCATCAGGATCGCACGCAACCTTGTCATCGTATGGCCTCACCGGCTTGTTGTTGCCCCATCCTAGAGCAAGTCCGCCCCGGGACGAACCGGGCACGACAGGCCCGTATCACCTTCATGTCCGCAGCAGCCAGACGGCCGCCACCGCGATCGCGGCAACCACCATGCCGGTCAGCCGCAGGGACGAGAGCGGCTGGGCCAGGATGTGGAGCAGCGCCTTCTTCATCGCCCTGGGAAACAGCGCATAGGCCGCGCCTTCCAGAAACAGGGCAATGGCCACCGCTGTCAGAAGATCACTCATCGCGTCCGGACGCCGTCAGGCGGCAGGGTCACTGCCCCGCCTGATACGCCTCGTCACCCACACCCAGCCCCTGGAAGGAGTTGAGGTAGCGCAGGAAATCGCCATCGGGCGACATGACGATGGTGGTGTCGTCGCCGTTCAGAGCCGTCCGATAGGCCTGCATGGTGCGGTAGAAGGTGAAGAACTCGACATCGCGGCCGAAGGAGTCGGCGAAGATGCGCACCACCTCGGCATCGCCCTCGCCTCGAAGGATCTCCGACTGGCGGCGGGCTTCCGAAATCAGCACGGTACGGGTGCGGTCGGCCTCGGCGCGGATGCGCAGCGACTGTTCCTCACCCTGGGCGCGAATCTCCGATGCCTCGCGCTGACGCTCGGTCTGCATCCGGCGGTAGATCGCCTCGCTGTTCTCGGTCGGCAGGTCGGTGCGCTTGATGCGCACATCGACGATTTCGACGCCAAGACCGTCGACCGACTGCTCGTTGCCACCGTCGCCGCCCTCCAGCACGATCTCGCCGTTCATGGCCAGACGCACCTGGTCCATCAGCGCCTGGCGCTCGCCGGACACGACATCCACCAGGGGCACACGGCCGATCGCCGAGCGCAGGCTGGCGTTGAGCGCCGCCTGGATCAGGCTTTCGGCGCGCGTCACCGTGCCGGCGGCATTGCGGAAGGCGAGCGGATCGACGATGCGATAGAGCGCATAGGCATCGACCACCAGACGCTTCTGATCGGAAGCGGTCACCTGTTCCGGGCTGCCGTCGACCTGAAGCACGCGCTTTTCGTAAAGCGCCACGCTGCGCCAGGGGAACTTGAAGTGCAGGCCGGGCTCGGTAACGGAATACTTGTAGGCGCCGAACTGCAGGACCAGACCCTGCTCGCGCTGGTTGATGGTGAACATCGACATGGCCGCACCGATCAGCACGAGGCCGATCACGACAAGGATGATGAAGCGCCTGATGGTCATTGGCCGCTCCCGGCGCTGCCGCGCTGCAACTGGTCAAGGGGCAGGTAGGGCACGATGCCGCCATCGCCACCCACGTTGGTGTCGATGATCATCTTGTTCATGCCGCTCAACACATCTTCCATGGTTTCGAGATACAGGCGACGCTCTGTGACGTCCTTGGCCTGAACGTATTCGTTGTAGACCGACAGGAAGCGGGCGGCGTCACCCTCGGCGTCGTTGATCACCTGCTCCTTGTAGGCCTCGGCCTCCTGCAGCAGCCGCTGGGCGTCACCGCGGGCGACCGGCACGATCTGGTTCTGGTAGGCCTGCGCCTCGTTGACCAGGCGCTCCTGATCGGCGCGCGCAGCCTGCACGTCGCGGAAGGCATCGATCACCGCCGCGGGCGGATCGACATTCTGAAGCTGAACCTCGCGGATGCGCACACCGGCACCGTAGCTGTCGAGCATCTGCTGCATCAGGGCACGGGTCTTCTGTTCGACCTCGCTGCGGCCCTCGGCCAGCGCGGTGGCGAGCGCCGTCTGGCCGATCACCTGCCGCATGGCGCTTTCAGCGGCAGCAAGCGTGATGCTTTCGGGATCCTCGACGTTGAAGAGGAACTCGCCCGCATTGGCTATCTGCCATTTCACGACGAATTCCACGTCGATGATGTTCTCATCGCCCGTGAGCATGAGGCTCTGGCTGGCTGTTGCGCCGACCTTGAACTGCTCGACCTGATCGACCGCGGGTGTGAACACCTGACCGATCGGCACGGGCCAGTTGTAGTTCAGGCCTTCCTCGGTGGTGGCGACCCACTTGCCGAAGACCAGTTCGACGCCCTGCTCGTTCGACTGCACCTGGTAGAAGCCGGAGCCGAGCCAGATGGCAACGAGCACGGCAGCAATGATGGCGATGACACGGCCGCTGCCGAAACCGCCGGGCACGATGCCGCGCCCGCGTTCCTGAAGACGCCGGATCAGATCCTCAAGGTCGGGCGGCTGCCCGCCGCCGCCACCACCGGAGCCGCCGCCGGGACCACGTCCCCACGGACCGCCGTTGTTGTTGCCGGGACCTTGCCAGCCCCCGCCGCCGCCGTTGTTGTTGTTCCAGGGCATGAAACTCGCTTTCCCATGGGTCGCGGCGCCTGCCTCGTTGACGCCCCGTTCCGCTTAGGTGTGGCTTGCCGCGCCAAGATCAAGGCTTATATGACATGGCACACGCACCCGCAACGCGGCCCCCGGGCCGTCTTCCCCAGAATTCCAGGAGTTTTCGTTATGGCAAGGGTCACTGAAGACGAGGTCCGCGCCGCCCTGGCAGGCGTGACCGGCGTATCCGAAGGCATGGTTTCGGGCCTGGTCGTCAAGGACGGCAATGTCGGTTTCGCGCTGGAGGTCGACCCGGACAAGGGCGCGGCCATGGAGCCGGTGCGCAAGGCAGCCGAGGAAGCCGTGGCCACCCTGCCGGGCGTGCTGTCGGTGACGGCCGTGCTGACCGCCCACCGCGGTGCCGGCCAGGCCCCGGCCCAGAAGCCCGGCGGCCACGATCACGGCCATGCCCATCCCGCCCCGCGCGGCGGCGGCGGCGAACGCGCCGGCACCGACCCTATCCCGGGCGTGGCGTCCATCGTGGCGGTCGCATCGGGCAAGGGCGGCGTCGGCAAGTCGACCACCGCAGTCAACATCGCGCTGGCGCTCTCGAGCCTGGGCCAGAAGGTCGCCCTGCTCGACGCCGACATCTACGGCCCCTCCGTCCCGCGCCTGCTGGCGCTGAAGGGCAAGCCGGAGACCGACGGGCGCATGCTGTGGCCCAAGGAGGCCTTCGGCATCAAGGCCATGTCGATCGGCCTGCTGATCGAGGAGGACCAGCCCATGGTCTGGCGCGGCCCCATGGTGCAGAGCGCCCTGGAGCAGATGCTGCGCCAGGTCGCCTGGGGCGAGATCGACGTCATGATCGTCGACATGCCGCCGGGCACGGGCGATGCCCAGCTCACGCTGACCCAGCGCACGCCGCTTTCGGGCGCGGTCATCGTCTCGACGCCCCAGGACCTGTCGCTGATCGATGCCCGCAAGGGGCTCAACATGTTCCGGAAGGTCGATGTGCCGATCTTCGGCATCGTCGAGAACATGAGCTATTTCGTCTGCCCCCATTGCGGCGGCCGCACGGACGTCTTCGCCCACGGCGGCGCCCATCAGGAGGCCGACAAGCTGGGCGTGCCGTTCCTGGGCGAAATCCCGCTCGACATCGCGATCCGCGAGACGAGCGACGGCGGCAACCCGATCGTGGCCTCCGAACCCGACGGGCCGCATGCCGAGTCCTATCGCAACATCGCCCGCGCCATCCTCGACCAGCTCGCCGCCCCGAAGCGCGCGACGCCGAAGTTCGTGGTGGAGTAGCGGCGGAAAGTGGACCTGATCCCCGGCATGGGATGACAACGGTGCCATAGCTGGTCAGTCTTAAGCGCATCCCTGCCAGCGAGAGACCATGACCGCCGCCTCGACCGATCCCCTGCTGCAGCCCCTGCGCCTGGGCCACCTCACCCTGAAGAACCGCATCATGAGCACCAGCCATGCCTGCGGTCTGGAGGAGGGCGGCCTGCCGCTGGAGCGTTATCAGGCCTATCACGAGGAAAAGGCCAGGGGCGGCCTGGCGCTCACCATGTTCGGCGGCTCCAGCAACATCGCGCCGGATTCGCCCAACGTCTTCCGCCAGCTCAACGTCGGCACCGACGCCATCATCCCGCATTTCCAGAACTTCGCCCGCCGCGTCCACGGCCATGGCGCCGCACTGATGGTGCAGATCACCCATCTGGGGCGGCGGGGCGATGCCACCATCGGCGACCACCTGCCCACCATCAGCCCCTCGCCCATCCGCGAGACCCTGCACCGCAGCTTTCCCAAGGAGATGGACCGCCACGACATCGCCCGGGTGGTTGCCGCCTATGCCGACGCCGCAGCGCGCTGCAAGGAAGGCGGGCTGGACGGCCTGGAGACCCTGGCAGGCGGCCATCTGATCGGGCAGTTCTTCTCGCCCGTGATGAACAAGCGCACCGATGCCTATGGCGGCAGCCTGGAGAACCGGGTGCGTTTCGGCCTGGAAGTGCACGAGGCGATCCGCAAACGGGTGGGCGACGACTTCCTGGTCGGCATGCGCCTGCCGGTGGAGGAAGGCCAGCAAGGCGGCCTTGGCTTCGAGGATTGCGTGGCCATCGCAGCCATCTTCGAGCGCGAGGGCCTGCTCGATTTCTTCAACGCCATCTACGGCCGCATGGACACGGCAATCGGCCTGGCGGTCGACAACATGCCGGGCATGGCATCGCCCATGGGTCCCTGGCTCGACAAGGCCGGCGCCTTCAAGCGCGCGGTCGGCCTGCCGGTCTTCCATGCCGCGCGCATCGCCGACCTGGCCACGGCCCGCCACGCCATCCGCGAGGGCCTGCTCGACATGGTCGCGATGACGCGCGCCCAGATCACCGAGCCCCATCTGGTCGCCAAGCTGATGCGCGGAGAGGAAGAGCAGATCCGCCCCTGTGTCGGCGCCACCCACTGTCAGGGAACGGCACGGCCATCATGCCTGCACAACCCCTCCACGGGGCGCGAGACGATCCTGCCGCATGCCATTCCCCGCACGCAGGGTCCGGCGCGCAAGGTTGTGGTGATCGGCGCCGGTCCTGCAGGGCTGGAGGCCGCGCGTGTGGCCGCCGAGCGCGGCCACCAGGTCACCGTCTTCGAGGCCGCCGAACGGCCCGGCGGCCAGGTGCTGCTGGCGGCCAGGGCGAGCTGGCGGCGCGACATCGTCGGCCTGATCGACTGGCGCGTTGCGGAATGTGAGCGCCTGGGCGTCACCCTGCACCTCAACCGCTATGCCGAGTCGGGCGACGTCATGGGCCTCAACCCCGACCACGTCATCGTCGCCACCGGCGGCGTGCCCGATCTCGACTGGATCGAGGGCGCCGAACACGTCACCAGCGCCTGGGACATCATCGCCGGTGCGGTGCCGCCCGCCGAGGACGTCATCGTCTGGGACGGCAGCGGCCGCCATGGCGCCATCACCGCGGCCGAGGCCATCGCCGCGGCCGGGCGTTCCCTCTCGTTTGCCGCCATCGACGACCAGCTATCGGCCGAGATGACCTATGCCGAACGGGTGATCTGGAAGAAACGCGCCTACGAGCTGGGCTTTCCGGTCAGCTTCGATCAGCGCCTGGTGCGGGTTGCCCGCGAGGGCAACCGGCTGGCCGTGACCTTCGCCAATGAGGTTACGGGCCGGGAGGAAACCCGCCAGACCGCGCAGATCGTGGTCGAACACGGAACCCTGCCCGCCGACGGCATTTTCCACGACCTGGCGCCGTCATCGCATAACGACGGTGTCACCGATCTCGACGCGCTGCTCGCAGGCAAGGCGCAGCCGGGCGGCGAGGGTTTCTCCCTGCACCGCATCGGCGACGCCGTCGCCAGCCGCAACATCCACAATGCCGTGCTCGACGCCCTGCGCCTGGCCCGTACGCTCGCCTGACGGGCCGGACGCGGGTCCCCGTCAGGGTGTGAGGGTGTGGGTCCAGTCGGACGCATTGCCCGTGTCGATCTCGATGAAGTTCGTGTAGCAGCCGTAGTTGCCGTAGATCGTGAAGCCGTTGTTGGGCTCGATGCAGAAGGGCTGGTTGCCGGTCCAGACGGTCGAGGCGTCTTCGTTCTCGCCGTAGAGATACATGAAACGCTGCGGCAGCGGCCCCTGGTAGACCACGGTGCACTGGCCGGGATCGACGCTCCACCAGCCCTCCGAAATGTAATCGCTGCCGTCGTAGTAGCCGTAGGCGACGTAGATCAGCTCGCGGTACTGGCTGCACACGGTGAAGTCGGCCGATGCCGGACGCGACGTGAAGGAAACCGCCGAAACGGCGATCGCAAAGGCCATCAGGCCAACTATCTTCCTCATTTTCTTCCCCTCAAGCGAAGACCTTGACCCATTCTTCCCCAGCTTGGAAAAACGGGCAACGGCGGCTTCATGAAGGGTGATCGCGATCACCCGTTGGCGAGCGATTCCAGTTCGTCTGCGGCGACGCCGACACGGCCGCCCGCGGCGATGAAGTTGGCCCAGGCCCGATCGGCCAGCGGCACACCCCGTTCGAGCCGCTCCGCTCGGGCGCGACGCTCGGGTTCACCGGCCAGAAGCACGCCATCGACATCCGGCCCGGGCGGCGCCGAGCGCACCCAGTCGTAGAGCGCATCGATCTCCTGGCGCAGCCCTGCCAGATCGCCCAGCGCAGCGGGATCGATGAGGATCGAGAGCATGCCGTTGACCGTGGTGTCCTGGGTGATGCGTTCGGGCCGGTTGGCGCCGCCACCGGTCAGCGCGCCGCCCAGCAGCTCGCACAGGATGGAAAGGCCCGAACCCTTGTGTTCGCCCATGGTGAGCAGGGAGCCGCCGGTGGCATCCGGGATCATGGTCGCGGGGTCGAGCGTCGGCTGCCCCGCGGCGTCGATCATGGCGCCGGCAGGCAACGGCACGCCCTTGTCGTTGGCGACATGCACCTTGCCGAAGGCGATCTTGCTGGTGGCGAAATCCAGCACGAAGGGCGGATTGCGGTCGGTCGCGGGCACGCCGGCGCAGAACGGGTTGGTGCCCATGCGCGCGCGGATGCCGCCCCAGGGCGCGACCAGCGGCTGATGGCCGTGGACGTTGACGAAGTGGAGCGAGACGAGGCCCTCGCGCAGGCAGGCCTCCGCCCAGTGGCCGATGCGGCCCAGATGATGGCTGTTGGCGGTGGCAACGAGCGTAATGCCGTGGGCCTTCGCCCGCGCGATGCCCGCGGCCATGGTTGCCGCCCCGACCACGGCGCCGAAACCCATGTGGCCGTCGAAGCGCAGCACGGCGCCGCCGTCGAGCACCAGTTCGGCGCGGCCCGCGGGGTCGAGCGTGCCGT
>CALLQH010000288.1 GCA_938014945.1 uncultured bacterium
GGCGCGATCACTGGCGCGGTGCGTCTCCGTCATCCTCCGCGCCGCCCATCTGCAGCAGCGCGATCAGGGTCTCGGCGCGGCGGCTGCCGTTGGCCGCCTCCAGCAGGGCCTGCTTCTCGGCGGTGCCGAAGGGGCAGACCATGGCCAGCGCGGTGACGAGGCTGGCGTCGTCGGCCTGTTCCATGGCGTCCCAGTTGGCATCGATCTGGCGGCTGGCGAAAAAGGCGCGCAGGTGGGTGAAGAGCCGTTCGCGGTCGATCTCGATCACCTCGTCTGCGGCGGCAAGATCGGCCGCAAAGTCGCTGAAGTCCGGCTCCACCAGGCGATAGCCGCCGTCCATCTTCGGCAGCTCGCGCGCGATGCGGAAGCGGGCGATGCCGGTGAGCGAGATGAGGTAACGGCCGTCCTCGGTCTCGCTGAACTGGGTGATGCGCCCGGTGCAGCCGATCGCATAGGTACTGGCCGCGCCGACGTCGCCCGTCTCGTCGTCGGGCTGGATCATGCCGATCATGCGGCTGCCGGCCAGCGCATCGTCGATCATGGCGATGTAACGCGGCTCGAAGATGTTGAGCGGCAGCGTGCCCGCAGGCAGCAGCAGGGCGCCCGGCAGCGGGAAGATCGGCAGGGTGCGCGGCAGCGCCGCGATGCTTTCGAAATAGGGTTTTCCGGCCATGGCGGTTCTTACGCCCCGCGAGGCGCAACGGATCCCCGGGCGGACAGGACCATGCTCAGCTGAACCACGCCGCCGACAGCTTGCGCCGGCCGGCGACCGTCGCCGGATCCATCGGTCCGAAGGCCTCGAAGAACTTCAGCAGCTGCTTCTTGGCCGCCTCGTCGTTCCAGTCGCGCTGCACGGTGATGCTGGCGATGAGCTGGTCGATGGCGTCGTCGCGCCGGTCGGCCGCGGCATAGGCCTTGGCGAGTTCGATGCGCGCCTCGTGGTCCTTGCCGTTTTCGGCGACCCTGGCTTCCAGCGCGGCCATGTCGCCGCCGCCTTCGGCCAGCAGCTCGAGCTGGGTCCGCACGCTGGCAATCTTCGGATCGGCCGAGAGTTCCTCATCGAGGGCTTCGAGAAGCTGGCGTGCGTCCTCGGCCTGGCCGAGCGCGATCAGGGCGCGGCACAGGCCGGCGACGGCGTCGGCATTGTCGGGCTCGTGCTGCATCACCTGCTGGAAGATGGCGGCGGCCTGGTCGAACTGCTTGGCCTCCATGGCGGCGGCGGCCTGCTCCAGCGCCTGATCCACCGGCGAGGGACCCGTGTCGCCGGTCAGGCGCTCGATGAAGGCCTTGATCTGGCTTTCGGGCTGGGCGCCCACGAAGCCGTCGACCGGCTGGCCCTGGTCGAAGGCAAAGACCGCCGGGATCGACTGCACGCGCAGCGCCTGGGCGATCTGCGGCTCCTCGTCGATGTTGATCTTGACCATCCTGACCTTGCCCTTGGTCGCCGCGACGGCCTTCTCAAGGATCGGGCCAAGCTGCTTGCAGGGGCCGCACCAGGGGGCCCACAGGTCGACGATCACCGGCTGCTTCATGGATTCCTGCAGCACGTCGGCCTGGAAGCCGGCGGTGGTGACGTCCTTGACGGGGGCGGCACCCTTGGCCGGGCCTGCCGCGTCGCCTTCTCCGATGATGAGCGCCATGGGAGTCTCTCCTCGACGGCTGTCGCCGTGCCTGTTTTCTGTCGCCTGCTATGTGGACCGTCAACGGCCGCGAGGCAAGGGCGCGGGCCGATTTCGCCCGCATCCGGCGCCCGCGCGGAGCGGACTAGGCGGCCTCGCCGTCGATCGCCAGGATCGCCGGCTCGTGCCCGGTGTCGCGGATGAAGGCCAGCAGCTCGGCAGGCGTCAGCGCGGTCGTCGCCTCGTTGGTCAGCGGGTGGTAGTTCACCAGATCGGCCTGCATCATCACCGCATCGAGCACGACATGGACGCGGCCCTGCGTATCGTTGGCCAGCGCAAAGGGTGTCACCGAACCGGGGATGACGCCCAGCACCTCCATCAGCAGGTCCGGCTTGCCGAAGGACAGGCGGGCGGCACCAATGCGCTTGTCGAGGCTCTTCATGTCGATGACCGCATCGTCGCGCGCCACCACCAGCCAAAGCTCGCCCTTCTTGTCCTTCAGGAACAGGTTCTTGCAGTGGCAGCCCGGCAGGTGGCCGCAATGGGCGCGCGCCTCCTCCACCGTGAAGACGGCGGGGTGGCGGTGGGTGGTGTGGGCGATGCCCAGGCTTTCGAGCCGGGCGAGCAGATCGTCGGGGGAAAGGGCCATGGCGGATTTCTAGCCGCTGGCCGCGGCCCTGTCATCCGTCCGCGACACACCGATTCGGCCTCAATGGCAGCGGAAGACCAGCGCCTTCATGGTGCCCAGCGTCGAGTCGTCCCTGGGCGCCATGGCGAGCGCCAGGAAGGTGAGCAGGATCATCGCCCCCATGATGGCCGCCGAGCCGATCAGCAGGCGCCGGGCCAGCCGCTCCCAGCGCGCCGCTTCCTCGGGCGAAAGGCCGTCCGGGTGGCCCGTGGTGCGCGGTTCGCCGCTCATGGACGCGCCATGGCGCAGTGGTTGCGATGCAGGAAAGCCATGAACGCAGCTTCCCCCTGTCAGAGCCGCTTGCCAAGCCCCAGCCCCTGTTGTAACAAACCCGCCCCGCACCCAAGTGTGCGGCCATGAACCTGTGAAACGCGGGCGTAGCTCAGGGGTAGAGCACAACCTTGCCAAGGTTGGGGTCGGGCGTTCGAATCGCCTCGCCCGCTCCAGGTTCTCCTAGACTTAAGCGGCGGCCCTCGGCCGCCGTTTTGCGTTCAAAAGCTGGCCCTATAGGCGGTGGGTTTCAGCATCACGTGATCGCTCAAGGGCGGCTCGAGTTCGAAAGCTCTAGGTTCCCGGCGAACATCATAAAGACGGACCAGCCTGAAGGCATCGGGTCGCTCGTCCGAGAGCGCTCGCTCGTTTTCAGACAGAAAGAACGGCGTCTTGGCGTGGCCTCCGGTGGTCTTCACCTCCAGAAGACGCTCTCTGCCGTGGTCATCGAACGAGAGAATGTCGTAGCCGGCACCGTCACCCAACCGGTCTGCCACCCAGTCGACCTTGCTTGCCAGATCGGAGCGCCCGACTGCCGTCAACCGCG
>CALLQH010000289.1 GCA_938014945.1 uncultured bacterium
ATGCATGGTCAGCACATAGAGGCCGTTTTCGCTGTAGGCGCCGTCGAACTCGCGGCGGAAGATTTCCAGCACGGCCGAGGGCGGCGTGTAGGGGCGGATCGTCGTCATCCGGTCCATGCCGAAATAGACCGCATCGTCGCGGATCCACTCCACCGGCAGCTCGACCATGCCGGTCGGCTCGCCGTCTTCCAGCAATTCATAGGGTTCGTCGTCGGCCATCAGGGAGCTGTCGTAAAGCAGGCCCATCTCGCGGGCGATGGCCAGCGTATGGGCGCTGAAGTCCCAGGATGGTGTGCGCATGCCCACGGGGCGCTGGCCGCTGATACGCTCCAGGGTGTCGGCGCTGCGCATCTGCAGATCGCGCTCGGCTTCCGGGGGAAGCTGGCTGTTGTATTCGTGGATCCAGCCGTGGATGCCGATCTCGTGGCCCTCGTCGGCCAGTGCCCGCTGCTCGTCGGGATGCAGTTCTGCCACCACGGCGGGCACGAAGAAGCTGGCGCGGATGCCGTGGCGGTCGAGCAGGCGTCGGATACGCGGGATGCCCGCGCGCGAACCGTATTCGCCCTGGGAAAGTTTGCCCGGCGAGGTCTGGCCCAGGCGCAGGGTCGTCGACTCATGATCGGAGTCGAAGGACAGCGCCACGGCGCAGTGTGCGCCGCCCGGCCACGAGGCGGGCTTCAGCGAGCGTCCGGCACGCACCTTGTTGACGATGCCGCGCCAGCGATCCTCTGCCCACTGCCAGGGTTCTTCGGCCGTCTTGTCCATGCTTCGCCTCCATGCTGCCGGCGTGACCATAACGCCGGGGGCGGCGGGGTGGCCACCACGCCCATGCCCCGCCATACTGGCGAGTAGGGATCGGGGGATGGCGACATGGCATTGCAACGCTCGATCGGCGTCGTGGGACTGACCTTCGTGGGCGTCAGCGGCGTCGTCGGCTCCGGCTGGCTTTTTGCGCCTTTGCTGGCCGCCCAGTATGCCGGGCCTGCCGCGATCGTCGCCTGGATCCTCTGTGGCATTGCGGTGCTCCTGCTGGCGCTGACCTTTGCCGAAGTCTGTGGGCGCCTGCCCGTGGCCGGCGGCCTGGGGCGCATCCCCTTCTTCACCCATGGGCGGGTCGTTGCCGCCGCGATGGGCTGGACCGCATGGATCGGCTATCTGGTCGCGGCCCCCATCGAGGTGGCGGTGATGCTGCAATACCTCGCAGGTCCGATGCCCTTCCTGGAGGACACCAGCGCGTCCCATCAGCTCAGCACCCTGGGGGTCATCGCCGCGATTGCCCTGCTGGCGCTGATGACCGGGCTCAATGCGATCGGCGTTGCTTTCTTCACGCGCCTCAATGCGGGGCTGACCTGGTTCAAGGTTGCCGTGCCGCTGGTCGTGGCCGCGCTCATCATTCTCGACCGCTTCCAGATGGCGAACTTCACCGACCATCCTTCCTTCGCCCCCATGGGCCTGCACGGCGTCTTCTCCGCCATTGCCACCGGCGGCGTCGTCTTTGCCTTCATCGGCTTCCGCCATGCCATCGACATGGCGGGAGAGGCGCACCGGCCCCATGTCACCGTCCCGCTTGCCCTGTGTTTCTCGGTCCTGATCTGTCTGGCGATCTATCTGGTGCTGCAGGTCGCCTTCATCGGCGCGCTGAGCGAGAAGCATCTGGCCCACGGCTGGCAGAACATCAGCTTCGATCATCAGCTCGGCCCGCTGGGCGCGATCGCCCTGGCGCTCGGCATGTTCTGGCTGTCGACGCTGGTCCTGGCCGGCGCCGTCGTCGCGCCCTTCGGCGGCGCGCTGGTCGCCACGGGATCGAACGCCCGCCTGGGCCTGGCGCTGGCCTACAACGGTTTCTTCCCGCGCCTCTTCACCCGCCTGTCGCAGCGCGACGTGCCGCTCAATGCGCTGCTGCTCAACTTTCTGATCGGTGTCGCTGCCTTTCTGTTGCTCCCCTTCCAGGAACTGCTTGCCCTCAATGGCGCCGCGCTGACCTTCTCGCTGGCGGTGGGGCCTGTCTGCATCCTGGCGCTGCGCCGGCAGGATGGCGCGCCGCGGTCCGGCTTCCGCCTGCCGCTGGCCGTGCCGCTTGCCTACATCGCCTTCATGGTGGCAACGCTCATCGTGTACTGGTCGGGCTGGGATACGGTCTGGCGTCTGGGCGCGGCCCTGGGGGTCGGCGCCGTGCTCTTTACCCTGATGCACCGCCACAGCGGCCTGCAGCTCATCCTGCGCCCGGCGCTCTGGCTGCTGCCCTGGCTGGGCGGCATCATCCTGCTCTCGCTCTTCGGGCAGTTCGGCGGCGGCCTGGGCGTCATCGGCTTTGGCTGGGATGCCCTGCTGGGCGCGCTGCTGGGCGGGGTCAGCCTGTGGCTTGCGGTGCGTCTGCGTCTCGACGACGCGCGGGCCGCAAGACATCGGGCCGAGGAATCCGACGACCCGGGCGTGCTTCTCTAGCGCGTTTCCGCACGCCTCCTAGACGGCGCACCAGCCGCCGTCGGCGACCAGGGTGATGCCGGTGACGAAGCTGGACGCCTGGCTGGCAAGGAAGATCGCCGGGCCGGCCATCTCCTCGGCCTCGCCGCGCCTGCCCAGCGGCGTGCGTTCGCCGATGCGCCGTTCGGCGGGGTCGCCGGGCGCGCCGACGGCTTCGGGCGGATGGGTCGTCCAGCCGGGATTGAGCGCGTTGACGCGAATCTTGTGGCGGCCCCATTCCATGGCCATCTGGCGCACCATCTGATCGACGCCTCCTTTGGAGGCACCGAACCCCAGCAGTCCCTCGAAGCCGACCAGGCTGCCGGTCGAACTCGTCACCACGATGGAGCCGCCCTGGCCCTGGGTGATCATGGTCCGCGCCGCTTCCTGGCAGCAGTGGAAGGCGCTGGTCAGGTTGATGCGGATGTTCTCCTCCCACTGGGCATCGCTCAGTTCCTCGGCCGGCGCGCTGGCGCCTGAGCCATGGTTCACGATCATCACGTCGAGCCTGCCGAAGTGCGCGACCGCCTCGTCGATCAGGCGGCGGCATTCCTGCCTGCGCGACGCATCGAAGACGATGCCATGGGCGCTGCCGCCCGCGGACTGTATGACCGCGACGGTCTCGGCGACCTCGTCTGCGCTGCGCGCGCAGACGACGACATCGGCGCCCGCACCGGCAAGGCCGCGCGCCATGGCCCGCCCCAGACCGCGGCCCGAACCGGTGACGACGGCGCAGCGTCCCGTGAGGTCGAAGAGCGAAAGATCGAGGTTCATCGTGTCGTTCCTAACGTCCGATGGCGTAGCACTGCTGCCGCCGCGGGCTTGCCGACGCACGCAGTTCCTTGCCGCGCCTGGTGGCCATGGTCATGGAGTTGTAGTGGCCCCACTGCTCGTGGATCGCCAGCTTGTGGCCGCGCCGGTGCAGTTCGGCCAGCGTCTCGCGGGGAAAGTGCGCCTCGACAGCCAGATGCCCCTGATCCCATTCGCGGGGATAGAAGGAACTCGGCAGATGCTCGGTATAGAAGCTCGGGGCATCGACGGCCTCCTGCAGGTTCATGCCGTGATGGACATGGCGCAGGAAGGCATGGACGGCCCACTGGTCCTGCTGGTCGCCGCCGGGGGTGCCGAACACCATCCATGGGTCGTCCCTGTGCAGGGCCAGGGTCGGGGTCAGGGTGGTGCGTGGCCGCTTGCCGCCTTCCAGACAGTTGGGATGGCCTGCATCCAGCGAGAACATCTGCCCGCGCACCGAAACCGGGAAACCCAGCCCCGGCACCACGGGCGAGCCCGAGAGCCAGCCGCCGGAAGGCGTGCCGGAAATCATGTTGCCCCAGGCATCGATGATGTCGAAGTGGCAGGTGTCGCCGTGGCTCTCGGCGGCAAACTGCGCCCAGCTTTTCGTGGCCGATGGCTCGGCTTCGCCGTCCACGGTCATCTCGGCGTTGGCAATATTGGTCGACCCCAGCGCGCGCAGGCGGATGGCGCCGCCGAAGCCGGGGATCTCGCCGGCCGGCAGGTCCATGCGCGCCTCGCGCGAGACCAGCTTGCGCCGCGCTGCGTTGTAGTCTTCCGAGAGCAGGCGATCGAGCGGCACATCGACAAACTTCGGATCGCCGTAGAACGCTTCCCGGTCCGCCATGGCCAGCTTGCAGCATTCCTGCACCGTATGGACGAACTCGGCGCCGTTGGGATCCATGGCCGCGATGTCGAAACCCTTGAGCAGGGCGAGCTGCTGCAGGAACACGGGGCTCTGCGCCCAGGGGCCAGCCTTGCACACGGTGTAGTCGCCGTATTGCAGCGTCACCGGCGCCTCGACCTCGGCGCGCCAGTTGGCGAGGTCGTCGCCCGTCATGTAGCCGCGATGGGCTTCGCCCGAGGTGTCCATCACCGGTTCGTGCATGAAACGGTCGATCGCCTCGGCGACAAAGCCTTCGTACCAGGCACGCCGGGCGGCCTCGACCTGATGTTCCCTGCTGCCGCCTGCCGCCTCGGACTCCCGGACGATGCGGGCATAGGTCTCGCCCATGGCGGGCAGGGCGAACAGGCGGCCGCCTTCCGGCGCCGCGCCGTGATCCAGGTAGACCTCTGCGGAACTTGGCCAATGGGTCTTCATGAACGCCGCGCCGCGACCGATCACCTGGGCGACGTCGGGTTTCATGGGAAAGCCGTTGCGCGCGGCGGCGATGGCGGGCTCCAGAACATCGCGCACGCTCATGGTGCCGTAGTCGTGCAGCAGCTTCATCCAGGCGCCGAAGCTGCCCGGCACCACGGTCGGCAGATGGCCGATGCCGGGCATGGCGTCCAGGCCCTCGTCGCGCAGCCTGCCGGCACTGATGGCGGCCGGTGCGGTGCCCTGGCCGCAGATCACGTCGACTTTCTGCCGCTTCACGCTCCACAGGATCAGGGGACAGTCGCCGCCCGGCCCGTTCTGGTCGGGCTCCACCACGTTGAGCACGCAGCCGGCGGCCACGGCGGCGTCGAAGGCGTTGCCGCCGCGCTCCAGCATGGCCATGCCGGCGGCGGTGGCCATCCAGTGGGTCGAGGTGACGACACCGAAGGTGCCGACGATTTCGGGGCGTGACATGACCATGGCGATGCTCCGGGACGGTGGCCTTGGAGTGTTCACCATAGATGACAAGTTGCCCGAGGCGCCATCGCCCGCAGGTGGTATCCTGCGGGCGTCATGGTCGCCGTCACCTTCATCTGCGTTCTTCTCTTCGCCGCCGTCCACATGCTGACGGGGCGGCTTTCCGTTCTTTCGGTCCAGCGCCGGGGCATGTGGCTCTCGGCCAGCGGCGGCATCGCGGTCGCCTATGTCTTCCTGGAACTGCTGCCGGAACTGACCGAGCACAATGCGGTCCTGGGCGGCGTGAGCGGGGCGGGGGAATGGCTAGCCGACCAGATCGTCTATCTGGTCGCCCTTGCCGGTCTTCTGGTCTTCTACGGCCTGGAACTGGCGGTGCGCACCTCACGGCGGCGCAACCGGGAAGCGACCGGAAGCGACCGCGCGGCGGACCGGGTCTTCTGGCTCCATATCGCCGGTTTCGCGGTCGCCAACCTGCTGATCGGCTACCTGCTGCTCCACCGCGAGATTCCGGGTGCGGTCTCGCTTGCGCTTTATGCCGTGGCCCTGGGTATGCACCTGCTGGGCAGCGACTACGGCCTGGTGCAGCACCACCGGGGACTCTACGACCGCCGCGCCCGCTGGTGGCTGGCGGGCGCGGTGCTCCTCGGCTGGATCGCGGGAGCCCTGGTCTCCCTGCCGGAGGCCGCCATCAGCCTGATCTCGGCATTCCTGGCCGGCAGTGTCGTGATGAACGTGATGAAGGAGGAACTGCCCGAGGGCCGCGACAGCGATTTCGGCGCCTTCGCCTTCGGCACGATCCTCTACGCCGCCGTCATCCTGGCAGCGTGAACCCGCTCAGTTGCCGCCGCCCGGAGGCATCTCGCCCAGGTAGAGCGGCTTCAGCGCGAGATGGCGCGCCACAAGCGCTTCGCCGCCGGTGCGGTCCATGTCGCGGGGCAGGCTGGGATCGGCCAGCGTCAGGGGGTGGCCGTCCTCGACGAAGCCCAGATAGGGTGCGGCG
The DNA here is from genome assembly GCA_938014945.1 of uncultured bacterium. Lineage (GTDB taxonomy): Bacteria > Pseudomonadota > Alphaproteobacteria > SP197 > SP197 > CALGGB01. The sequence goes on from CALLQH010000289.1 coordinate 6,051, forward strand.
AAATCATAGCCGATGAGCTGGAGCACCTCGGGGCGGATGCCCGCGGCCTTCTCCGGCGGGATCGAGAGGTACTGGTTCTCCTCCTGGCGCAACCAGCCCAGGTTGTAGTGGAGCGCCATGCCCCGGCGCGTGCCGTTGGAGCGGTTCTCGCCACCGGCATGGTAGAAGTTGCTGGTGTAGATCAGCACCGAACCGGCGGGCATCTCTGCATTGATGATCTCATGCGGCTCGGGCACGCGGTCGTGGTCCCAGCGATGGCTGCCGGGCGCGATCTGCGTGCCGCCGTTCTCTGCCGTGAAATCGTTGCAGGCCCAGATCGTCGCCAGGGTCGTCACGATCGAGGGAAATCGCACGGGATAGATGCTGCCGTCTCGGTGGATCACCTGCTTGCCTTCGCCCGGCTGCAGTTCGATCAGCGAGGTGACGTGCAGGTGGTAGCGCGCGCAGTGGGGCAGCAGCGTCGCATCGCACACGCCCATGACCAGCGGATGGAGCGCCATGTCCTGGCAGGCGGTCGACTTGGCGATCAGGTTGTTGATGCGCTTGGTCTTGTGTCCGGCAAAGTCGGTCTTTCCCAGCTCCACGGCATCGATGTAGGGATCGAAATCGCCGTTGAGCCGGGCCAGCGTCTCCTCGTCGACCAGCCGTTCGACGATGGCGTAGCCGTGTTCCTCGAGGCTGGCGACGACATCGGCAGCAGTCGCATCGCGCTGGAAGCGGGGTCCGGTCATGGTGCTGGCCCTTTCGGGAGTTGTTCGTTCGCCCGACATATCAGCCGCTCGGCTGCGCTCATGCAAGGTCGATGTCGATGCGATAGACCAGCGTGTCGTCCTGCTGTCCGGTCAGCGTGCCGCTCTGACCGGCGCCGTCCAGGCGCAGGGCTTCGCCCGTTGCCATGCTCCAGGTCTCTCCCGCGACGGCGGCCCGTGCGGCGCCGCGCAGCACATAGAGCAGGGTGATCGCATGGCTCGGCGCGAGCTCCATGGCGCTTGATGCCGGCTCCAGCAACGCCACGGCGCCCGTTGCCTTCTCCGCCGAGGTGACGACGTTGAGGTCGCGTGTCGGGCCGTCGTGCAGGGTGGCGGAGGTCGGCCAGGCACCGTCGAAGGGCACCGGCACGAAGGGTTGGTCCATCACCGCGCTGCCATGGGCGCCGAAGTCCAGGGTCATGCCCTTGCCTTCCAGCAGCATGATGATGCGCTTGTATCCGGTGAAGTCGGAGAAGGGGCCGTCGCGGTCGACCGTCGCCAGGCTGATGCGCCAGAGCATGGCGCCGTCCGCATCGTGGGCGTTGGCCACCTCGCGCGTCATGCCCAGGCCGTTCTTCCAGGGAACGAGCTGGTGATCCTGCTGTTGAATCAGGGTGTTGGCCATGGTCGCGGCTCCATCCGGGCACGGAAAGCGGTTGCAGTACCGATCATGCGTCCCACCTTGAAGACACCCGACCACAACCACAGGCGAGGATCATGACGCAAGGCAAGACGAAGAACAGCAATGACTTTGCCGAGGACGACCTGATCCGTGGCGCCTATGCCATCGAGAACCAGGACGATGCCCAGGCCTTCTACCGGCTCTGGGCCGACGACTACGATGACCACATGGTCGAGAAGCTGGGTTACGTCTCGCCGACCATCGTTGCCGAGCAGCTTCTCTCCCATACGGGCGCGCCGAAGGGCGCGTTCCTCGACATCGGATGCGGCACCGGTCTCACCGGGCAGGCGCTGGCCGACCGGGGCGTGACGACACTCGACGGCATCGACCTCAGCCAGGCGATGCTCGACAAGGCCGGCGCACGCGGCATCTACCGCAACCTGTCGCTCGCCGATCTGACGCAGCCGCTCGACCTGCCCTCCGGGACCTACGACGCCATGGTCTCCTCGGGCACCTTCACCCACGGCCATGTCGGGCCGGAGCCTCTGGGCGCTCTCATGGGCCTGCTGCGCAGCGGCGGCCACTTCGCCTTCACCGTGCATCAGGACATATGGACCGGGAACGGCTTCGCGACGGAGGTTGCGCGCCTGCAGGAAGCGGGCACGTTGGACGTGGTGGAGCGGCGTCTGGACCGTTTCTTCGCTCCGCTCGATCCCGTCGGCTGGTTCGTGGTCGTGCGCAAACCCTGATCGGACGGCACCCCCGCTTTTCTGCCATACTCCGGCAAAGCCGGGGGACATGGCATGGCGCTCAAGCGGGCGATTGGCATCGGCGGACTGACTCTGATCGGCGTGGGCGGCGTCATCGGCTCGGGCTGGCTGTTTGCCCCGATGCTGGCCGCGCAGCTCGCCGGTCCTGCCGCGATCGTCTCCTGGATCATTGCCGGTTTCGCCATCCTGCTGCTCGCGCTCGCCTTCGCCGAGGTTTGCAGCCGGCTTCCCGTCCCCGGCGGTCTCGGCCGCATCCCCTATCTCACCCATGGCCGGATCACCGCCGCGGCCATGGGCTGGAGCGCCTGGCTCGGCTACGTCGCGATCTCCACAGTCGAGGTCACGGTGATGCTGCAATACCTGTCGGGTCCGCTGCCCTGGCTTGCCGATGGCCACGACCTCAGCCTCATGGGAAAGCTCTGCGGCCTCGTCGCCCTGGCGGTGATGACGCTGCTCAACGCCTTCGGCGTCAGTTTCCTGATCCGGCTCAATTCCAGCCTGACCTACGTGAAGATGGTGCTGCCGCTGGTCGTGGCCGGAACGATCATCGTCGAGCGCTTCGCCACCGCGAACTTCACCGCCCACGGCGGCTTTGCGCCCCTGGGCTGGGACGGCAGTCTGGCCGCCATCGCCACGGGCGGTGTCGTCTTTGCCTATCTGGGCTTCCGCCATGTCATCGACATGGCGGGCGAGGCGCGCCGGCCCGAGATCACGGTGCCGGTTGCCCTGGTGCTGTCGGTGCTTGCCTGTGTCGTGCTCTACATCGTGCTTCAGGTCGCCTTCATCGGGGCGCTGACGACGAAGGACCTGGCGGGCGGCTGGGCGGCGCTTTCGCTCGGTCACACCCTGGGGCCGTTCGGTGCGATCGCCGCGGCCATCGGCCTGGTCTGGCTGAATGTCGTCGTCTTTTCCGGCGCGGTAATCTCGCCCTTCGGCACGGCGCTGGTCTCGGCGGGCTCCAACGCCCGCCTGAGCATGGCGCTTGCTCACAACGGCTTCTTTCCCGATGCGATCACCCGCCTGTCGCGCCATCATGTTCCGGGCAACGCGCTGGTGCTCAATCTCGTGGTGTCCTTCGCGCTGTTCCTGCTGCTGCCGTTCAAGGAGATCGTTGCGCTGACCGGTGCGGCGCTCACGGTTTCGCTTGCGGTCGGCCCCCTGTCGCTGCTTGCCCTGCGCCGTCAGCTTCCCGGCGGGAACAAGGGCTTCCGTCTGCCCTGGGCCTGGGGCATCTGCCTGCTGGGCTTCGTCATCGCCACGCTGATCGTCTACTGGTCGGGCTGGGACACGGTCTGGCGCCTGGGCGTTGCCCTGGCAGTGGGCGCGCTCCTCTTTGCTTTGATGCACCTGCGGCGGCGCGAGGGGCCCCTGCACCTGCGCGAGGGCCTCTGGCTGGTCCCCTGGTTGGGCGGTTCGGCCCTGCTTTCCCTGTTCGGCAACTTCGGCGGCGGCCTTGGTCTGATCCCGCCGGACTGGGACATGGCCGTCGGCGCGCTGATCGGTGTCGTCGGCATGGTGCTGGGCGTCGCCGTGCGCCTGCGTGACGACGAGGCCGCCGCTCACCGCGCCGAACACGACGCCTTCGCCGATCTCTAGAGCCTTGCGTGGGTTCGCGCCCGGCGTCAGGCTGCACCCAAGGCCGCGATGCCAAGAACAGGACCGCCATGACCGAAAAGACCATCGACCTTGCCGGCGACGCCTTTGTCAGCGGCGCCTATGCCCTGAAAGGGGCCGAGGATGCCCAGTCGTTCTATCGCCTGTGGGCCGATGAGTATGAAGACCACATGGTCGGCGAACTGGGCTACGTCTCGCCACGCCTGACCGCGGAGCGCCTGACGCGCCATATGGCCGACACCCAGGCCGAGGTGCTCGACATCGGCTGCGGCACGGGGCTGACCTGCGATCATCTGCACGAACAGGGCTTCCGCCGCCTGGACGGTGTCGACCTGACCCCGGCGATGCCGGCGAAGTCCGCCGCGCGCGGCATCTACCGCCGCCTGATCCGCGCCGATCTTACCCAGCCGCTCGATCTGCCGAGCGCCAGCTACGACGCCATGGTTTCCTCGGGCACCTTCACCTGCGGCCATGTCGGGCCGGAACCCTTCGACGAACTGGTACGCCTGCTGCGGCCGGGTGGTGTCATGTCGCTGTGCATCCACCGCGACATCTGGGAGCCGCAGGGCTTCAAGCAGCGGCTGGACGGGCTGGTGGCGGCGGGTTGCCTGGAGCTGGTCGAGCAAAGCCTCGATGTGATCTTTGCACCGCTGGCGCCCTCCGGTCTGTTCCTGGTCTATCGTCGGCGCTGAACCCGGCTTCAGGCGTCGACGTCACCGGGCCGGCGATGGCGGGCGGTCCAGGGCCGCGCCAGCAGCAGAAGAATGACGCCCAGGCCGCCGGGAATGACCCAGGCGGGCCAACCCAGCATCGGCAGCACGACATCGACCCACAGGTCGGGATCGATCCTGTTCTCGATCAGCGACTGCAGGCCGACCAGGCTGTTGGGATTGATCGAGGCCCACAGGGCCCCCGCCTGCTGCGCGTGATCGCGCACCAGCAGGACTCCAGCCGCGATCAGCAGCAGAAAGGCGATCCCCGCCAGGAACTTGCGCATGCCCCGAACTCCGGAAGGTGGTGCGACGAGCCTACCAGATGGGGTGCCGGCGTGCGCGGACAAAGCCGATCTGTCGCAACCGTGAAGGACCGCGAGCGGGCCTTGCGGCTGGCCTGCGCGGCGCGCCATGATTGCGCTTCACCGCCCGGGGGAGGGCACGCCCATGACCGTCACCAACACCGCCGAAGCACAGGCCCGGCGTGATCTCGCCGCCGCCCATCGCCTGGCCGTGCGCGACGGACTCAACGAGGGCGCCTGGAATCACCTGTCGGTGATCTCGCCCGACGACCCCGAGGTCATGCTGATCACGCCGGGTTACACCCACTGGAAGATGGTCACAGCCAGCAACCTGGCCGCGGTCTATCTGGACGGCACGCCGGTCACCGAAGGCGGCGCGGTGCCCTCCACGGCGGGCTGGATCATTCATTTCCCGGTGCACAAGGCGATCCCCCAGGCCAAGTGCCTGATGCACGTCCATTCGCCCTACATCACCGCGCTCTCGATGCGCGAGGGCGTGCGCCTGGACACCCGCTCGTCGCAGCAGGCCGCGCAGTTCCACGACGATGTCGCCTATTACGACCTCTACGACGGTACGCTCACCGACGAGGTCGAGGGTTATCACATGGCCGAGGTCATGGGCGACAAGCGGATCCTGATGATGCGCAACCACGGCGCCATGGTCGCGGCCCCCTCGGTGGGCCGTGCCTATGTCGATCTCTATCAGCTCGAGCGGGCCTGCATGTACCAGATCCTCGCCACGGGCGACGGCCATCCGCTGACCCAGATCCCGGAAGCGATCGCCGGCCAGATGCGCGCCAACGCCACGGGCCACCATCACGAACCCTACTTCGACGCCATGCGCGCGGTCCTCGACGCCCACGAGCCCGACTACGCGCACTGAGCGCAGAGGCCCCGTCTCCGCGTGCCAGACCTCTGCTACCAGTCTTCGGCGACCTCCGCCTCGAAGGCTGCAAAACGGGCATCGAGTTCGGCGATCAGCGCGTCGCGTTCGTCCGCGAAGGCATAACGCAGGCTGTTGTAGGAGAGCGTCTTCACCTCGGCGTAGGTCAGGTCGTAGGTCTCCACGGCGCGGGCGTATTCGTGGGTGAGGTCGATGCGGCTGACGCCCTCGTCGTCGGTCGAGAGCAGCACCGGCACGCCATGGGCGCGGTAGATCTCGAAGGGGTGGTTCTCGCCGGTCACGCCCAGGATCACGTCATTGCTCGTCAGGTTGATCTCCACGGCCACGCCGCGCGCCGCCATGTCCGCCATCAGGCCGTAGGGATCGTCCTCGTACATCAGGTCGACGCCGTGGCCGATGCGGTCGGCGCCCGCCACTGCGACCGCCTCGCGGATGTGGAAGCGCAGATCCTCGGGCGGCACCAGCCCCATGGTCAGTTCGCCCGCGTGCAGGGCGATCGGCACATCGGGCATCTCGGCCGCGGCAAAACCCACCATGGCCATCTGCGCGGAATAGTCGCGCAGGGTGACGTGATCGTCCTCGGGCGCGACGAAGTTGATGCCCACGAAGCGGTGATCGTCCTCCACAAGGCGGAAGCCGTAGAGCGTCTGCGCGAAGACCTGCTGGGGCGGGAAGATGCGGATCACCTGGGCGAGGTAACGCACCGTCACGTCGCAGGCCGGCGGATGGACGCCGTCGCAGTCGAGGATGTCCCGCGCGCGGGCCTCGGTGGCGTCCATCTCCGCCGAGGTCTGCGCGACGATGGCGTCGAGCGCGGTGTCGGGCAGGGCGGTGCGCAGGGCCGGCAGCCCTTCGATGCCGTTCCATGGCAGGTCCGCCGCCAGACGACGCGCGGCCGACATGCCGGGCGAGGTCATCAGTTCCAGATAGAGGATGTTCTGGTCGGCCGCCCGGGTCATCACCTCGGCCAGCATGTCGCCGCCGCGCCCGTCGCCCGCCGCGCCGAACATGGCGAAGGTGGCAAAGAACTGGTCGTGTCCCGAGCGGGGGTAGATGGCATAGTTGCGCACCGACAGCGCGTCGATCAGGCGGAACTGGAAGGTCTCGTCCGACAGGGTGTCGGCCACGGCCGGCACGCCTGCTGCGGCATCGCAGGGCGGGGCGACCAGGAAGAACGTCGCCCGGTCGACGCAGATGCCGTCCTGCGCAGCCCAGGCGATGTAGTTCTCGGCATAGATCGCGCCCGACAGGTGGTTGTGCAGGTCGCCGCCCTTGGGCATGGCGCGCAGGAAGGCGACCAGTTCGGGCGGGCTCGCCTTCAGCGCCTCGAACCTCTGCGTCACCGGATCGCCGGCGGTGGGCGTCTCGGTCTGCCGTTGCTGCGGGGTCGCACAGGCCGCCAGCATCAGGGCGGCGGCCAGAAGGGTCAGGCGCTGCAGGGCCGACATGGTCTCAGCTCCGGTCGTAGTAACCGGCGCGGATCGTGGCGCCGATGAAGTTGCAGATCATCCGCTCGGCGTGAATCATCGTGATGTTGCCGACGTCGTGCATCGGTGCGATCTCGACCAGGTCCATGCCCAGCACGCGGCCCTTCTTCACCAGGCCGTGGATCAGCTTCCGCATCTGGTGCCAGGTGAGGCCGCCCGGCGTCTGGGCCATGACCGCGGGCATGATCGTGGGGTCCAGGCCGTCGGCATCGACCGTGAGGTAATAGTTCGCGCCCTCGGGAATGCGCTCCAGCACCGCCTCCATGCCGATGTCGTGGAGTTCATAGGCGGTGACGATATCGGCGCCGTAGGCGCGCGCATCGGCAACCTCGCCCTCGCGTGCGCTGCCGATGCCGCGGATGCCGATCTGGACGATCCTGTCGAACC
>CALLQH010000290.1 GCA_938014945.1 uncultured bacterium
AAAGTGGTCTGGAGGAAACGCATCCAATGGACCTGTCTGCGGGTCCACTTGCGGGCGAGGTTGACGCCCACGACACGGCGCGCCGCCCGCGCGCCCGCAAGGACGGAGAGGAACCATGAGCGAAGCCAAACCTGTCGCTGCCTGGGACGAGGAAAGCAGCCAGCACTTCATCGACTACGGCGCCTATTTCGTGCCCGAGCGCGAGACCCAGATCGACACCGTGTGCAGCGTCATCCCGCAGGCCCCGGAGGGCGCGCACATCGTGGAGATCTGCTGCGGCGAGGGCCTCTTGGCAGAGGCCCTGGCGCGCCGTTTCCCCGATGCCACGATCCATGCGCTCGACGGTTCCGAGACCATGCTCGCCGCGACGGGCGCGAAGCTCTCCGCACTCGGCGCGCGCCATGTCACCGCCAAGATGGAGATCGCCGAGAAGGGCTGGCGCCGCTTCGACGAGCCGGTCCACGCCTTCGTCTCCTCGCTTGCCGTCCATCACCTGGACGGGCCGGGCAAGGCGCAGCTCTTCAGGGACCTGACGGAGGCGCTGGCGCCGGGCGGCGTCATCGTCATCTGCGACCTCGTCGAGGCGCAGCATGAGGAAGGCCGCAAGCTGTGGGAGCGCCACTGGGACGAGGGCGTTGCCGAACGCAGCATGCAGCTCGACGGCAACGACAGGATGCGCGATTTCTTCCGCGCCGACGGCTGGAACTACTACACCGCGCCCGACGCCGATCCCGTCGACATGCCCAGTTCCCTCTTCGACCAGATGCGCTGGATGGCCGAGGCCGGGCTGGAGCAGGTCGACGTCCACTGGCTGCGCGCCGGACACGCCATCTTCAGCGGCCGCAAGCCGACCTGACTCCGACAAGGACCAAGACCATGAGCGAGTTCAAGCCGACCGCGCGCTCGCGCGTCAAGCGCCTGCACCAGCGGGCGCACTACGACGCGCCGACGATCCACCGGCTGATCGACGAGATCGGCACCGGTTCGGTCGGCTACGTCATCGACGGCCAGCCCCATGTCACCCCGACACTCGTCTGGCGCGAGGGCGAGAAGGTCTACTGGCACGGCTCCTCGGCGAGCCGGATGTTGAAGACCGTGCGCGGCGCCATACCCGTGTGCGTCAACGTCTTCCATCTCGACGGCTTCGTGCTCGCGCGCTCGGGCATGCATTCCAGCGTCAACTACCGCTCGGCGACCCTCTTCGGCCAGGCCTTCATGGTCCAGGGCGAGCGCGCCAAGATGGCCGCGCTGGAAGCCTTCCTGGAGCGCTTCGTGCCGGGCCGCTGGGCGACCCTGCGGCCGGTGCAGCAGCAGGAGCTGAAGGCGACCATGGTCGTTGCCATGACCATCGAGGAGGCCAGCGCCAAGATCCGCACCGGCCACTGCGTCGACGACGAGGAGGACTACGACCTCGACATCTGGGCGGGCATCGTGCCGATCCGCACGGTGATCGGAGAGGCCGAACCCGATCCGCGCAACAAGCCCGGTGTCACCCGGCCGGATCACCTCGATACCATCCGCATCGGCTAGACCGCCGTGCCGGGCCTCGACACCCTGCTCGCCGTGGCACTGGCCGCGACGGTGATGAACGCCCTGCCCGGTCCCTCCCAGCTTTACGTCGTGACGCGCACCGTGGCGCTCGGGCGGCGCGCCGGGCTCGCCTCCGCCCTGGGGCTGGCGAGCGGCGCGGTGGTCCATGTCGTGCTGGCGGCAACGGGTCTCGTCGCCCTGATGCAGGCGGTGCCGCTGCTCTTCGACCTGCTGCGTGTGGCAGGTGCCGCCTACATCGTCTGGCTGGGTTTCGCCACCTGGATGGGGCGCGATGGTGCGCCGGGCGAGGCGTCGGCCATCGCCGCGCGCAGGCCCTGGCGGCTGTGGCGCCAGGGCTTCGTGATCGAGGTCGCCAACCCGAAGACCGCCCTCTTCTTCCTTGCCTTCCTGCCGCCCTTCGTCGACCCGGCGCTGCCCATGCCCTGGCTGCAGATGGTGCTGCTGGGCCTGCTGGTGCCGCTGACCGCCCTGCCGGTGGATCTCGCCATCGCCTTTGGCGCCGCAGCGGCGGCGGGCCGCCTGGGCGAAGGCGCGCAGCGCTGGCGCCGCCGCATCGCGGGCGGAGTCCTGATGGCCCTGGGCGGCTGGCTGCTGGTCGAGGACGGACGCGGCTGAAGCCTTCAGCCCTGGGGCAGGATGGGCGTGCAGTACTGGCCCTGGGGCTGCAGGCGCGCGCACAGGATGTCGGCATCGGCCTCGCCGCCCATGGGCCCGGCAAGAAGCTGGTAATAGGTGCCGGCGCTGCCGAGATCGAGGGTCGCCAGCGCCGGGGTCAGACCCGCCAGCAGATCGGGGAACCGGGCGCGCAGGTCGTCCCAGTCGGCCATCGCCGCCTCGACGCTTTTCTCGGACGCCAGATGGACGTGGAAGCCGCGGGCGAAATCGAAGGCCGCGCCGTCGTTCGCGGCGGCGGCCACCTCCGGCTCCGGCGGTGCGGGCGCGGCTTCGGGCAGAGGCGGCGGCGCGGCTGCGGCGGCGGGGACCGCGGGAATCTCCGGCACGTTGAACTGCGGCACCTCGCCCGGCGGCGGCGGCGCCTGGGCCACCGCCAGCGCCGAGAGATTGGGCTGGCTGGCGCGCGCGGCATCGAGCAGGGCCTCGACCTCGGCGGGCGAGGCATCGGCGGTGAGATAGGCCGGCTGCATGGGCGCCAGGCCCTGCATCACCCAGCCGTCCTGGGCGCTGTCGTACCAGCGGCGCGCCTCGTTGAAATCCTGGGGCACGCCCAGGCCCTTTTCGTAGAGGAAGCCGAGCTTGAAGGCCGCCGCCGCGTTGCCGCCCTTGGCGGCGCGCCGGTAGAGGTTGGCCGCCGAGAGCCAGTCCTGCCCCACGCCCTCGCCGCGCTCGAAAAGCCCCGCCAGATAGAAGGCCGCCAGCGGATCGCCCTGCTTGACCGCGCGGTCGTACCAGAGTGCCGCGGCACGGTAATCCGGCCTGCCGAAGACACCGGATTCGAACATGTTGCCGAGCACGGTCTGGGCCACCGGATCGCCCGACTCGGCGATCGCATAGGTCTCGCGCGCCGCGGCGGGCAGGTTCTCGGCATCGGGTGGCGCGGGCGCGGCGCAGGCCGCCGCCAGCAGCAGGGCCAGCGCAGCCAGCGCGCGCAGCGGGCGGCGTGTCATGACATCAGAAATCGCTGACGCGGCCGTTGATTTCCCACTCGCCATGGCGCGTCGGCTCGGGCCCCTTCGGCCCGCCGTATTCCGGGGCCATCGGCTTGCCGTCCGGGCCCAGACGCGGTTCGGGCGCAGGCACGGCCTCGTCCGTGGCCTCGCCCTTGGGCTCTTCGTCGTCGCTCGTCTTGGTCATGGTGCCCTCACAGGAAGCCGAATCCTAACCCTGTGCCCGCGATGCGGCCAGCGCCACGGGAACCGGTGCGCGATTCCCTTCGTTGTGGAGACAGCAGGGCGCTGCATCAGGACGGCCCAACAATGGAGAACGCCGATGGCGACGATCTACGACGTCCTCAAGAAGGATCACGACAGCCACCGCGAGGTGCTGAACAAGCTCGACGCGACCTCGGGCGACAGCCCGGAGCGCGAGCAGCTCTACGCCACCATGAAACGCGAGCTGACGGCGCATACAGCTGCCGAGGAGGAAACCTTCTACGCGACGCTGATGGCCAAGCCCGACGGCCAGGAGAAGGCGCGCCACAGCGTTGCC
>CALLQH010000291.1 GCA_938014945.1 uncultured bacterium
GAAGTCGGCGAGCCACGCGTCGGTGGTACGCGCCGACATGCGATTGCCGAGCTCCTCCTCCAGCTCCTTGACGTTCTCCAGGCGCTTCTCGTTGGTGGCAAAGCGCGGATCGTGCTCCAGCTCCGGGCCGACCATCTCGCAGAGCTTCGTCCACATCCAGCCGCCCGCGCTGATGGTGACATGGCCGTCCTTCGTGCGGATTGCCTGGTAGGGCGCGCTCAGCGGATGGCCGGAACCGAGCGGCACGGGTGTGGCACCGGTGGCAAAGCTCATGGCCGAATGCCAGTAGGTCTGCACGATGGCCGCCTCGAAGAGGGAGGTGTCGACCATCTGGCCTTCGCCGGTCTTCTCGCGGTGGCGCAGGGCCGCGCAGATGCCCATGGCAAGCAGGATGCCCGCGGTGATGTCGGAGAGCGGCACGCCGGGTTTCACCGGCGGGCGGCCCGGTCCCTCGCCGGTGACGCTGAGGATGCCCGCCATGCCCTGGGCCATCAGGTCGTAGCCGCCGCGATGGCCGTAGGGGCCGCTGCGCCCGAAGCCGGAGACCGCGGCATAGACGATGCCGGGGTTGCTCTTCTTGAGGTCCTCGTAGCCAAGGCCCAGACGGTCGAGCACGCCGGGGCGGTAGTTCTCCACCAGAACATCGGCGCTTTCGGCCAGGCGTTTGGCGATCGCCGCGCCCTCCGGGCTCTTGAGGTCCAGCGGCAGGCTGCGCTTGTTGCGGTTGACGATCATGTAGGTCTGCGAGACGCCGTTGATCCAGTAGGGATCGCTGGCGTTCCTCGCATCGTCGGCCTCGAAGGGCACGCGCTCGATCTTCACCACATCCGCGCCCATGTCGGCGAGCATCATGGTGCAGGAGGGGCCGGCCATGACATGGGTGAAGTCGGCGACCCGGATGCCGTTGAGCGGGCCGTAGCCGGTCTCCATCTCAGCGCCCCTTGAACTGCGGCTTCTGCTTGGCGGCAAACGCCTGGCGGCCGATCTCGTAATCCTCCGTGGCGAAGCATTCATAAGGCTCGGCCAGTTCCTGCGGAGTCAGCGGCGCGGGATCGAGCAGGCGCCTGGCAAACTTCTTGTGCCAGCGCGCAGACAGCGGTGCCTTCTCGGCGATGCGCTGGGCCGTGGCATAGACCTCCTCCTCGACCTTGTCGTCGGGCACGACGCGGCTGATGAGGCCGATCTCGAGGGCCCGCTGTGCGCCGAACATCTCGGCTTCCAGCAGGATCTCCAGGGCGTGGGCGTGGCTCACCAGGCGCTTCAGCTTGGCGATGTCGTCGTGGCCGTAGGTGATGCCGAGCTTGCCCGCCGGGATCTGGAAGCGCGCGCTTTCTCCCGCGATGCGCATGTCGGTATCGGGCAGCAGGCCCATGCTGCCGCCGACGCAGTAACCCTTGATGAGCGCGATCACGGGATGGCGGCAGTCGGCGAGGCCGGTGCCCCAGGATTCCTCGTAGTCCCGGGCCTGGCTCGGGTCGGCGCGGCGTTCCTTGAACTCGGAGATGTCGGCGCCGACGCCGAAGGCGCGGTCGCCCGCTCCGCGCAGCACGACGACGCGCAGGTCGTCCTCGGCCGACAGCATGTGGAAGGCATCCGAAAGGCCACGCGCCGTGACGGTGTTGAGCGCGTTGAGCTTTTCGGGGCGGTTGACGGTGACGGTCGCGATGGGACCGTCACGCGTGACGAGAATGGTCTCGGGGAGGGGCTTGTTCATGGCGGCGATTTCGGCACGAAGCGCCGCCATGAACAAGGTGGCTTGTAAGTTTTTGTTACTCGGCCGCCGCGCGCGAGGCCATGGCGGCGTCCAGGCCCGCTTCCATGTCGGTCAGCAGGTCCTCGAGATTTTCGAGTCCGACCGAAAGGCGGATCAGACCCTCGGCGATGCCGTGGCTGGCGCGCTCCTCGGGCGTGTAGGCGGCATGCGTCATGCTGGCGGGGTGCTGCACCAGGGTCTCGGTATCGCCCAGGCTCACCGCGCGGGTGATGAGCTCGACGCCGTTCATGAAGGCCATGCCCGCGTCGTAGCCGCCATTGAGTTCGAAGGAGACGAGACCGCCGCCCATGGTCATCTGCTTCTTCGCCACGGCAACCTGGTCAAAGTCATCCTGGAAGGGATAGGCGACCCAGGCGACCGCGGGGTGGGCCGCCAGCATGTCGGCGATGGCCGCCGCGCTCTTGGAGTGGCGCTCCATGCGCAGCTCCAGGGTCTTGATGCCGCGCATCACCAGGAAGGCGGTCATCGGCGAGATGGTCGCGCCGGTGAGGTAACGCAGGCCGTGCTGGCGGATGCGATGGACCAGCTCATGGGGGCCCGCGATGAGGCCGGCCAGCAGGTCGCCGTGGCCGCCCAGGTACTTGGTCGCCGAATGGACCACCAGGTCGGCGCCATGCTCCAGCGGGCGCTGCAGGGCAGGGGTGCAGAAGGTGTTGTCGACGACGGCAAGGGCGCCCGCGGTGTGCGCACGCTCGCTGACCGCGGCGATGTCGATGACGCGCATGTTGGGATTGGCCGGCGTCTCGAAGTAGACGAGCTTCGTCTTGTCGGTCAGCACGGCATCGAGGTTGGCAAGGTCGGTGAGGTCGACCGCATGGACGGTGACGCCGAACTTGGTGAGGCCGTGGGTGAAGAGGACGAAGCTGTTGCCGTAGAGCGTGTGGTCGATGACCACCTCGTCGCCGGCCTCCAGCAGGCTCCAGCACATGGCGCTGATGGCACCCATGCCGCTGGCCAGCGCCAGGCCGGCTTCGCCGCCCTCCAGGCTGGCGATGCGCTCCTCCAGGATGTTCTGGGTGGGATTGCGGTTGCGCCCGTAGATGTAGCCCTTGCGCTCACCGCGAAAGAGTTCGCCGCCGGCTTCGGCGGATTCAAAGGCGTAGGTCGAGGTCATGTAGATCGGCGGCGTCAGCGCGCCGTTCTCATCCATCGGATCGTAGCCCAGATGGATCGCCCGGGTCGCAAAGCCCTGCGGCCGGTTGCTGCCTTCGCCGTGTTTCTTCGCCACGTTTGCTCTCCGTTGCCGTGCGCTGCGCATGAAAAGGAATTCGCGGGCGAGGTCAAGCCGAGGTGTTCGGCATCGAATCGTATAGGCTTCGCACCGCACATGACGCAGCCGCAGCAGGGCAGGGCCGTGAGAATCGAACGCGAGGAATTCAAGGCGCGCCGCAAGGCCTTTGCCGCAGCTATCGAGGCCGCGGGCTACGACGGTGCTCTGGTCGTCTCGCGCGGCGGTTCGACCTTCGACCGCTACGGCAACGTGCTCTACCTCACCGGCCACTATCAGCATTACAGCTACCTGCCGGAATCGCCGCCGACCTTCTCCGGGCGCGCCCACAATGCCCTTGCGATGACCGCTTCGGGCGCGGGGACGCTCTGCGTTGCGGTGCCTGAGGTCGACGAGGAGGCGGTGGACGCCGACCGCATCGTCCATGGCGATCGCTGGGCCGAAACGGTGCGCGACGCGCTTGGCGGCCTGGACCTCGCTGCGGCCAAGCTGTTGCTGGTCGGCGCGGATGTCCTGCCGGCCAGCCAGTGGGAGGTGCTGCGCGAGATGCTGCCCAGGGTGCGCTGGTCCTTCGGCGACGGCTTGCTGGAAGACCTGCGCCGCATCAAGAGCCCGGCCGAGCAGGCTGTCGTGCGCGAGGCCGCCGCCATCAACCGCAGGGCCGTCACCGCCTTCCTGGAGGCCGCCGTGCCGGGGGCGACGGAGGCCGACGCGG
>CALLQH010000292.1 GCA_938014945.1 uncultured bacterium
TTTCGCCCAACAACCCCACCGGCGCGGTCTCTCCGCCAGAGGTCATCGACGCGGTTTTCGACATCGCGCAGGAGGCCGGCTGTGCCCTGGTGATGGACGAGACCTACCGGGATTTTCTGGCCCCCGGGATCACGCCCCACCACCTGTTCGCGCGGCGCGACTGGCGCGATACGCTGGTCCACCTCTACAGCTTCTCGAAGGTCTATTGCCTGACCGGCTATCGCGTCGGCGCTGCCGTGGGCGGACCGCTGTTCCGCGATGCCCTGGAGAAGGTGACCGATTGCGTGCAGATCTGTGCGCCCCGCCTGGGGCAGGAGGCGGCACTTTACGGCATCGGTCACCTCGACGGCTGGCGGCAGGACAATGCCGCGGTCATGGCGGGCCGTGCGGAAGCCCTGCGGCGGGCCTTTGCGCGCAACGATCTCACCTACGATCTCGTCAGCGCCGGCGCCTATTTCGCCTATGTCCGTCACCCCTTTGCGGGCGTCCCGGCGGCGCAGGTGGCGCAGCGCCTGGCCCGTGAGTTCGGCCTGCTCGCCCTGCCGGGAAGCTGGTTCGGGCCGGGGCAGGAGGATTACCTGCGTTTCGCCTTTGCCAACCTCGATGCCGATGCCATGCCCGCCATCGCGGCGCGGCTGGTCGAGAGCCAGACAGGCATCTAGCGCTCTCGGAAGGCTTCGCTCTTCAGCTTCAACACCGGTTTCAACAGGTAGTGCATCACCGTGTTGGTGCCGGTGTGGATGTCGAGCGTGGCTTCCATGCCCGACGTGATCGGCAGGTCGCCGGGATTCTGCCCCAGGTAGGTGCGGTCGGTGGCGGCGATCACCCGGAAGTAGGTGTTGCCGTTCTCGTCCTGATGGGAATCGGGCGAGACCTGGATGACGGTCGCCTCCAGCACGCCGTAGCGGATGTAGTCGTAGGTGGAGATCTTGACCACGGCGGGTTGGCCTGCGCGCACGTAACCGACGTCCTGCGGGTTGAGGCGCGCCTCGATGACCAGCTGTTCGTCGGTCGGCACGATGTCCATGATCGCCTCGCCCGGGCGCACGACGGCGCCGATGGTGTGGAAGCGCAGGCTTTTGACGACGCCGTCGATGGGGCTGACGATCAGCGTGCGGCGCGATACGGCGGTGGCGCGTGTCAGTTCCTCGGTCGTCGTCTGGATTGCCAGGTCGACGCTGGAGAGTTCCTCCAGGGCGTTGCGCTGGAAGGCAAGGTGGGTCTCGTTGAGCCGCTCGCGGGCCTCGGCCAGAGCCGATGCGGCGCCGGGCAGGCCTTCGCGCGTCGAGGCGAGCTGGCCGGAAAGGCGTTCGACCTCCGACTGTGCGGCCAGGTGGTCGAGCTTGGAGATCAGGCCGTCCACGATCAGGTCGTTGGCGATGTCGAGGTTCTGGCGGGCCAGCGCGAGCTGCTGTCGCAGGGTCGCCTCCTCGGCCTGCATCTGCCGCAGGTCGCCCTCCCGCTGCTTGATCTGCTCCTCCAGCGAATTCAGCACGCTGGCCTGCTCGGCGATGCGCGCGTTGAAGGCATTGCGTTCGTTCTGGGCCGCAGCCGGGCGGCGCGCGGCGACCTCCTCGGGAAACACGGGTTCGGTATCGTGCGCCTCCGCGTCCAGGCGCGCGCGGCGCAGGATCAGGCCGTCCAGGGTGACCGACAGTTCGGCCTCCCGCGTGTCGGACTCGGTGAGGTCCAGGCGCACCAGCGGGCTGCCGGAGGTCACGAGGCTGCCCTCGGTGACGAACATCTCGGCGATGATGCCGCCCTCGAGATGCTGGATGGTCTTGACCTGACCCACGGGGATCACTTCGCCGAAGGCGGTCGCCACCTCGTCGAGGCGTGCCTGGGAGGCCCAGAGCAGGGCCACGGCAAGCAGCAGCATGATGGCCCAGGCAAACAGCGCCAGGGCCGAGGGTTTGTTGCGCTTTACCAGATCGTCGAGTTCGCTCATGTCAGCGCCCCGCGGTTTCGGCAGGTCGTGGCGCGGGCGCGCCCTCGCGTTGCTTGCCGAAGACCTTGGCGAGCACGTCGCGGGCCGGGCCGGCGATCGCCACCTTGCCCTTTTCCAGGCCCACGACATGGCTGCAGGCCGCCAGCAGGACCGGCGTGTGGGTGGCCACGACCACGGTGCGTTCCTTGCTCAATGCCAGCAGGGTATCGCGCAGGGCAGTCTCGGCATCCCGGTCCAGGTTGCTCGCCACCTCGTCGAGCAGCAGCACCTGGGGATCGTTGAGCAGGGCGCGGGCGACGGCGATGCGCTGGCGCTGGCCGCCCGAAAGCCGCATGCCCGCCTCGCCGATGTCGGTGCCGTAGCCGTCCGGCAGGTCGGCGATGAAACCGTGGGCGCCCGCCGCGCGCGCCGCCTCGATGATGCGTGCATCATCGATGTCGTCGTTCATGCCGGCGATGTTGTCGCGGATGGTGCCATGGAAGAGGGCAGCCTCCTGGGGGACGTAGCCGATCCAGGGGGCAAGGTCGTGGCGGGTGTACTGGCTGATGTCGGCGCCGTCGAGCAGCACGCGCCCCTGCGCGGGCTGATAGAGCCCCTGCATCAGCTTCAGCAGCGTCGTCTTGCCCGAACCGTTGGGTCCGATCAGGCCGATGATGCCGCCCGGCTTGATCTTCATGGAGATGCCGTCGATCACCTTGGGCCCGTCGGGCGTGAAGGAGAAGGTGACGTTCTCCACCTCGAGCACGCCCTCGGGGCGGGCCAGCGCGATCGTGGATTGCTGGCGCTCCTCGGCCAGCGCAAAGGCCTCGGTCAGGCGGGACAGCGACTGCTTGTAGAGGGCGTAGTTGCGCCAGGTGCCGACGAGCTGGTTGAGCGGCGAGATCAGCCGGTTCGAGAGCATGTTGGTGGCGATCAGCGCGCCGATGGTGATCTCGTTGTTGAGGATGGCGACGGCACCCACCGTGGTCATGGCGACCGTGGTGATGAACGACATGCTCATCGAAAGGTTGGCGAAGCTGTCGGACCAGAAGCCGCGGTCCAGCGAGCGCTGGATGACGCTGGCGTGGCGGCCCTCCCAGCGGTTCTTGAAGCCCTGCTCGATGGCCAGGGCCTTCATGGTCGTGCGTCCGCCCAGCATCTCCTGCAGCATGGCCTCGCGGTCCAGAAGCTGCTCCTTCTCGCGCCTGCTGGCGCCGTCGAGCACGCTGCCCGAGAGCCAGGCGATCAACAGGAATGCCGGCACGATGACCAGCAGCACCCAGGCGATGGGCGCGGCGACAATGAAGATGATGATGATGAAGATCGGGATGAACGGCAGCTCCGCGGCAAGCACCGCGGTGGGCCCGGAGAAGATGTTGCGCACGGTGTCGGCGTCGCGGAACAGCGAGGCCCAGTAGCTCTGCGGGCGGGCCTCCAGGGTCAGCAGGGGCAGGGAGGTCACCTTGTCGAAGAGCGAGCGGCCCAGGCGCACGTCGATGCCCGTGGCGGCGCGCTGCAGCACCCGGCTGCGCGCCTGCCGCAGGATCAGATCGAAGGCGATGACGATGGCCACACCCATGACCAGCGCCACCAGCGTGCGCACGCCATGATAGAAGACGACCCGGTCGTAGACCTGCAGCACGAAGATCGGCAGGCCCAGCGCCAGCATGTTGACGAACAGCGACATCACCGCGACCTCGCGGAAGGCCGGCATCAGGGGCTTCAGCAAGGGCTTCAGCCAGGTTTTGGTCGTGAATGTCGCCATGGCCGCGATCTTGCCACCCCGGCGCGGCCGGCGCTACGGCCCTGCGCGTGTGTCGCGGGCCCGCCATCTCTGTTCTTCTGGCTTGGCAGGCGTGTGGTAAGGTTCCGGCAACGGGGATCGAGGGGCATCCATGGGCCGGTTTCTGACAAGCTGGAAGTTCACCTATGCGCTGGCGGCACTGCTGCTGATCGGCATGGTCACGGTGCGCGCCCTGGACCCCCTGCCTGTGGAGATCATGCGCGCCAAGACCTTCGACATCTTCCAGCGCATCAAGCCGCGCGAGATGCCCGCGGACGCGGTCGTGCCGGTGCGCATCATCGACATCGATGACGAAAGCCTGGAGGCGCTGGGCCAGTGGCCCTGGCCGCGCACCCTGATCGCCGAACTGGTGCGCAAGCTGGTCGACGATTATCACGTCGCCGCGGTCGCCTTCGACATTGTGTATGCCGAGCCGGACCGGCAATCGCCGGAGATCATTGCCGAACGCATGGGCGAGGCGCTTTCGCCTGAGGCGCGCGCCGAACTGCTTGCCATGCCCGACAACGACGCGGTGCTGGCTGCCATGATGGCCGGGCGCCCCGTCGTGCTGGGCCAGGCGACGATTCCGCGCGGCGATCCGCCTGCCAACGACGATCTGCCGCGCAAGGCCGGCATCGCCGAGCGCAACATCACGCCCTACGAGCTGCCGCCGCTCTCCTCGCAGCTTCTCAACTTCCGCAACATCGAGCGCAATCTTCCCGAACTGGAGGAGACCGCCGCCGGTATCGGCTTCTTCTCGTTCTTCCCCGATCAGGACAACATCGTCCGCCGCGTGCCGCTGCTGCTGACGGTGAATGGCCAGATCTATCCAGCGCTCAGCATCGAGGCGTTGCGCGTGGCCGCCGGACGCCCCTCGATCCTGATCGAGCAGGATGTCCACGGTCCGGTCGATCTCAAGCTGACACCCCAGTTCTCGATTCCCACGGACGACACCGGCCACGGCTGGGTCTACTACGCGCCCTACACGCGCGACCGGTATGTCTCGGTGAAGGACGTACTGGCGGGCACGGTGCCGCCCGAGAAGCTCTTTGGTCATGTCGTCGTGCTGGGCACCTCGGCCGCGGGGCTGCAGGACATCCGAGCAACGCCGCTGTCGGAGGCTCTGCCGGGTGTGGAGGTGCACGCCCAGCTTCTCGAAAATCTGATGACCCAGACCACGCTCACCCGGCCCAACTACGCCAAGTGGCTGGAGCCCGGCATCATTATCGGCGCGGCCCTGGTTCTGGCCATTCTGGTGCCCCTGGGCGGCGCGCTCTGGAGCCTTCTGGCGGTCATCGTGGTGATCGGCAGCGTCGCTGGTGGCTCCTGGTACATGTTCAGCCAGAAGCAGGAACTGATCGCCTTTGCCTATCCCTCGATCTGCGTCTTCCTGCTCTACGCCTTCCTCACCTTCATGAACTACGTGCGTGAGGAGCAGGCCAAGAAACAGGTGCGCGGCGCCTTCGCGCAGTACCTGTCGCCGGCGATGGTCGAGGAACTGGCGTCCAATCCCGACCGCCTGAAGCTGGGCGGCGAGATGCGCAACATGACCCTGCTGTTCTCCGACATCCGCGGCTTCACGGCGATTTCCGAGCAGTTCCGCGGCAATCCGGTGGGGCTGGTCAGCCTCATCAACCGCTTCCTGACGCCGATGACCGGCATCATCCTCGATCGCAAGGGCACCATCGACAAGTACATGGGCGATTGCATCATGGCGTTCTGGAACGCGCCGCTGCTGGACGAGGAGCAGATCGATCATTCCATCGATGCAGCCCTGACCATGACCGAGGAGGTCGAGCGCATCAACGTCATCATCGAGCAGGAGGCCAAGGACGAGGGGCGGCGCTTCTTCCCGATCAAGGTCGGCGTCGGCATCAACACCGGCGAGGTTTTCGTCGGCAACATGGGCTCGGACCAGCGCTTCGACTATTCGGTGATCGGCGACGACGTGAACCTCGCCTCGCGCCTGGAAGGGCAGTCGAAGACCTATGGTGTCATCATCGTCATCGGCCCCAACACCCAGGCGGTGGCCGCCGATCTTTATGCCACCCTCGAACTCGACAGGATCCAGGTGAAGGGCCGCACCGAGGCGGTGACGATCTATACCGTGCTGGGGCGCAAGGAGATGCTTTCGGATCCCGCCTACATCGCCTTCCGCGACAAACATAACGCCATGCTGGCGGCTTACCGCGCACAGGACTGGGACCTTGCCGAGAAGCTGCTGGCGGAGGGCCGGGAGATGTGGCCCTCGCTTCATGGCCTGCACGATCTCTATGCCGAACGCATCGCCGAGTTCCGCATCCATCCGCCGGGCGCGGATTGGGATGGCGTCTACGTGGCGACCTCGAAGTAGCCGGTCTCATCCGGCACAAAGCAAAACGGCCATCGCCTCGGGGCGATGGCCGTTTTGTTCAGGAGGGGAATGCTGGCGTCTTCATCCGGAGATTTCTCAGTCGAAGCTCCAGGAACGGCTCAGGTTGGCATCGTCGTCGACATCGCCGCCAATGATCGAACCGGCAACCAGCGATGCGCCGGCATCCTCCGGGATCACGGCAGGCTCGGTTGCGGCCATGGTCTCGCTGACGTCGAAGCTCTGATAGGTCACGGTCATCGCCTGAACCGGCTCCGGCGCGGGTTCGACCAGGGTCACGGTCTCCACGGCCTGGACCTCTTCGACTTGGGCAGCCGCGGTATCGGCTTCGGGCCAGGCCAGGGGCTGGCTGGCGGCAAGAATCTCGACACTTTCGGTGATGTTCGCGTCTTCGACCACGCTCTGGGAGACCGCAACGGCTTCCGGCTCGGGCATGGGGGCCAGGGCAAGCGCCACGGTCTCTTCATCGGCGCTGGCGCCGATGTTGATGTCGCTGGAATAGCCCTGCAGGGAAGAGACGTCCTCTTCGCCCACGGCGCCGACCCGGTCCGGGGTCAGGCGGCCCATGGCCTGCAGCAGGCGATAGACGCCGAGATACATGTCGAACTGCGCGCCGACCAGATTGATCTGGGCGTTGAAGACATCGTTCTGGGCGTCGAGCACGTTGAGCACGGTTTCCTGGCCGGCATCGCGCAGCTTCACCCGCGCGGCGTGCACCTCGATGGCGATGTTGACTGCGTTCTCCAGCAGTTCCACCCGCTCCCGCGAGGTCATGAACTGCTCCCAGGCCAGTTCGGTATCCCGGATGATCAGACGGCCGACTGCGGACCGGTCGTTGACCGCGGCGACATACTGGTAGGCCGAGCGGGCGACGCCGGCTTCGGTGGCAAAGCCGCTGAAGATCTGCCAGTTGGCTTCGACCATGATGGCCGCATCGCGGCGCACGCCTTCGGTGCCGTCGACGTCGTCTTCCCAGTTCAGGCGGCCGACCAGGTCGACCGTGGGGTAATAGCCGGAATAGGCTGCATCGCGGGCCTCGTCGGCCAGCTGCACGTTGAAGTCGCTGCCGTAGCCGCGGGGATTCTCGGCCTCGGCGATGGCCACGGCTTCGGCCAGGTCGGCCGGAACCTCGCCCTGGGGAATCGGCGGCAGGCTCATGGCCGTCACCAGCGGGTCGTGACCGAACAGCCGGCGGTAACGGGCCAGCTGCTGTTCCAGCGTTCCCTCGAAGGCGACCTTGCGCTCCTGGGCGATCTGCAGGCGCGTCTTGGCCTGCAGCTCGTCGAGCGTGATGCCCGATCCGCGCTCGACGCGTTCGGTCTCCAGGTTGAGCTGGGTCTGGATGACCTCGACATTCTGCTCGGCGAGCGAAATCAGCGCGTTGGCGCGCAGCACTTCCAGATAGGCGCGGATACCCTGGAACATCAGGTCCTGGGTCGTGTTCTCCAGCGTTGCCGCGGCGACCTCGCTGTTGAGCTGTGCGGCATTGTAGTTCGACTGGGTGCCCCATCCGTCAAACAGACGCTGGCGCAGGATGGCGGTGACGCGCCGGCGGGTCAGGTCGACATTCTCGCCCACGCCGGTGTTGTCGGTCGGCTCTTCGGTATGCTCGTAACCGTAGTCGCCGGAGACATCGAGCGTGGGCAGGAAGCCGGCATAGGCTTCGTTGATGCCCTCGTCTGAGGCCAGGGCCTGGTTGCGCAGGCTGTTGATCTCGGGACTGTCGGCCAGCAGCAGGGTCAACTCGTCGCTCAGGCTCTGGGCCTGGACCTGTTGTGCCCCCAGCGCCATGCCCACAAGCAGGGCAAGACGCGATACCGATGAAAAGCGCGAGGCCATAGGCCGCTCCCCCAAAAGTCTGCGGTCGGACTCCCCCCGGAAACCCGACATCCCGATCCACAGACGCGCAGCATATCCGGCCATTACCGCGCATGGGATCAGTCGATGAATCAGCTTAACACAGGGTCAACTGCTGGCAATCCGGCAACTGTGCAGTTTCTGTTACGCAAGCGGTTGATTCGACGCGACTTTGCCGATCAGCCGTTGCGCCCCTGGCCGGTCTGCGTCGCGTTCACGAGGCAGGCCATGTTGCCCGCCGGATGCTTGTTCTCGCGCATCAGCTGGTGGGCGTGGCCGATCTCGTCGAAGCTGTAGGTCTCCGACAGGCAGGGATCGATCTTCTTCTCGATCATCAGCTGGTTGACCGCGGCGGCCTGTTCGTCGTTGGAGAGGTGGCTGCCCTGCAGGCGCTTCTGGCGCATCCAGTGGTAACGCAGGTCCATGGTGATGTTGTAGCCGGTGGTGCCCGCACAGATCACGATCATGCCGCCGGTTGCGGCGACGAAGCCGCTGGTCGGAAGCGTCGATTCACCGGGATGCTCGAAGACGATCTGTGGCGAAACCTTCTCGCCCACCGCGTCCCAGATGGCCTTGCCGAAGGCGCGCGCGCCCTTGGCCCAGGCGCCGTATTCCTTGCTCTCGGTGTCGGGCATCTTGCCCCAGTGATCGAACTCGTTGCGGTTGATGACGCCGACCGCGCCGTTGTCCAGGCAGAACTGCCGCTTGGAATCGTCGGAGACGACCGCCACGGCGCGCCCGCCCAGGGCCCGGGTGATCTGCAGGGCATAGGTGCCCAGGCCGCCCGCGGCACCCCACACCAGGACGACATCGTCCTTCTGGATCGTGTTGGGCGCCCAGCCCATCAGCATGCGATAGGCCGTGGAGGCGCAAAGCAGGTAACAGCCGGCCTCCTCCCAGGAGAGGTGCTTGGGCTTGGGCTGCAGCTGGTGCGCCTGCGCCTTGGCGAACTGGCAATAGCTGCCGTAGTTGGTCTGGTAGCCCCAGATGCGGGTCGAATCGGCCAGCATCGGATCCTTGCCCGACAGCACCCAGGGATCGTCCGGGCGCCACCAGCCCGAATGCACGACCACCTCGTCGCCCGGCTTCACGTTGGTGACGGCAGAGCCGACCTTGAAGACGATGCCCGCGCAGTCGGAACCGCCGGCGTGGAAATCCTCGCTTTCGCCCAGGTTCTTCTGGCGCTCGGCGATGACGTCGACCGGATAACCCAGCGCCGCCCAGACGTTGTTGTAGTTGATGCCGGTCGCCATGTTCCAGACCAGCACCTCGTCGGGCTTGAGCTCGGGCACCGGAATGACCTCGCGCTGCCAGGCGGTGATGGGCTCGCCGAAACGGTCCTGGCGCACCAGGAAGGCATGCATCTTCTCAGGCGCCTCGCCCAGAGGGGGCATGTCACCAAGTGCGCAGATTTCCATGAGGGCTCTCCAGAATGCGGCTGTTGCAGTGCAATACGGGGGCGGAGTTGTCCCCCGATCCGGGCGGTGGCGTCAAGGTTGACGCCCTTGCGCGGCCTCCAGCAAGGCCGGCACAAGATCGGCCGCATCGCGGCAGACGGCGACCCCGAGCCCGGCCAGCGAGTCGCCGACATCGACGGGCAGGCTGGTGTTCGTGCTGTCGGGAATCTGGTTGAGGCGGCCGCCGACCAGCACCGGCAGAGCAACGCCCCGCGCGCGGGCTTCAGCCAGGAACGCCTCGACATAGGCAAGCGCGATCCCGTTGTAGGTGCTGATGCAGACGAGATCGCATCCTGAGACCTCGGCGCGTGCAGCCAGATCGTCGGGGTCGATCGAGACTCCGCCATCGACCGGCTCGACGCCGAGATCGCGGCACATGGTTTCCAGCAGGGTCTTGCCGTGTTCGTGGACGTCGCTGGTGGCGACCAGCGCCCTAAGGCCTGCTCTGGCGATCGCTGCGCGCGTTGCGGGATCGACCTTCTCCAGGCGCCGCGCGGCCATGGCGTCGATCTCGCGCCGCACGGGGGAGGGCGAGACCGGCGCGCGCGGGCCGAAGGCCGCCTCCAGGCGCGCCGCGCCGATGCGCCGCAGGGCAAGGAACAGCACAAAGGGGTCGCTCGTGTCGTAGCCGCGCCCGGCCAGCCCTTCCAGCACGGCGTCGCGAAAGGCGCGTCCGCCTGCCACGATCCGGGCCGCCTCAAGACGGGCGTCCTCCGGATCGATCAGGGGTGCCAGTCCCTCGGCCTGTTCGATCAGGCGGTCTGCGAACAACTGGGCTTCGATGATCTCGTCGATGTCGGGGATGCGGCTGCCTTCGGTGATCGGCACGGGGTTGATGGCGTGACCCGTCGGCTTCAGGCGCTGGCCCACGATGTCGGCCAGCAGGTAGGAGGCAAGGCTCGCCCAGTTCTGCGCCGGTTCGCCGCGATAGGAGGTGGTGTTGCCGTAGATCATGGAGCCGGGCGCCGTGGCGCCTTCCGAAAGGGCCAGATGGAAGGCAAGGCGTGCCACCGGTTCGGAGAAGTGATGGCCGTAGCAATGGGCCATCGGCGCGCCGATCAGGTCCTCCACGATGTGCCGCTCGATCAGCGCCGCTCCCAGGCAGCAGGCAAGATCCTGGAAGGTCGCCGCGAAGCCGTCGTCGAGGTTGGCGTGGACCAGCACCTCCACGGGCTGCGCCGCGATCAGCCCCAGGGCCTTCACCGTCTCGGCGACGCAGGCGATGTCGTCGTCCCAGCCGGGCAGGCGGAAGGTGAAGAGCTGGCCCAGGTTGCCGATCGCCGTGCTGCCGGCGGCCAGCGCCCATTGCGTGTTGGTCAGTGCGCCGGGAAAACCCAGCATCCAGTCGCCGAAGTGGGGCGCCACCGGCGCCTCACCGGTGACGGCGGCGAAGTCCTCGGGCCCGGCGAGCCACATGCCGGTGCCGCGCGGGCCATCGGCACGCATGGCCAGGGGATAACCCATCGCCCAGTCCAGCGTCATGCCGTAGCGGTCGACGCGGGCGCCGGCGCGAGCGCAGCTGTCCCATATCTCGTGGTAGCTGCGGCGGGTCTTGGCGATGTCGCGGAAGCCGATCTGGGCGTGGCGCATGATCGTGCCACCCGCCATGGACTGACGCTTGAAGTCTGCCTCGCAGGCGACGTCGTGGTGGCGCAGGAAGGCGCAGGTCCCGACCTGCCAGTCGCGCGCCAGCGCCCGGCCCGTGGCCAGCAGTTCGCCGCCGCTGGGCAGGGCCGGTTCCGGCAGGATGGCCGCACGGGCCAGGGGATCGTCGCTCATGGCATGACTGTGCCGTTCGCGGCAGTCTGTTGCCAGCCTGTCGTTGAGTGGCGCCCGGACGGCGGCTACACTGCTGCGATGCAACGTGACCGTACCCTGATGCCCGCCGAGGCCCTGCGCCTGGCCGCGCTCGGCATTCTTGCCGCGCGCGGCAACGTCGCCTATGGCGCGCTGGCGACCGAGGTGCGCCTGTTCACCGCCTCCTTCGGCGGCTCCCCGGTCGATGTCATGGCCTCCTCGATCGAACTGCTGCGCTTCGAGGGCCTGATCGCTGTCGCCGAAAAGGCCGATGAGCCGGGCGATGCCATCGTCGAACTGACCTGGGAGGGCAGGGGCGAGCTTGCCCGCCTGCTCAACGCGCCGCTCAAGCCGACCGGCGCCTATGCCAAGCTGCTGATCGCCCTGAAGATGCGCTTCCTGCATCTGCTGCCGCCCGAGCAGCGTGCCCTGCAGCACGAGCTGATGGCCGAGGCCCTGCGCACCGATCTTGCGCGCCTGCTCGACCTGCGCCAGCGCATGGCCGACGAACATCCCGATTTCCTGGCCTGGCTCGACCGCGACATCGACCGTGCCCAGGCCGAAC
Organism: uncultured bacterium; assembly: GCA_938014945.1. Taxonomy (GTDB): domain Bacteria; phylum Pseudomonadota; class Alphaproteobacteria; order SP197; family SP197; genus CALGGB01. The sequence goes on from CALLQH010000292.1 coordinate 11,758, forward strand.
TCGCCTGGTTCGAACGGGGCGATCCCTCGCTCAACTGACGGTCGGGCTTCAGGCCTCTTTCAGCGCTGCCTCGCCGGCCAACCGGTCTGCCTGCGAAATTTCTTCCTGCAGCCGGGCAAGGTCCGCTCGGGCGGCTGCGTGGCCGGCTGCGGCGGCCTGGCTGAGCGCGACCCAGGCCGCGACATGGTCGGGCTTTCCCAGCTCACCCAGCGCCAGCGCGCGTCCAAGGCTCGCCCGTGCATCAAGGTCGCCCGCCGCGGCGCGGCGCCGCAGGGAGCTCAGGGCCATGACCCGCTTCTTGTTTGTCGTCTCGCTCATGCCCGGCGGTCCTTTTCCGTTCGTTCCGATCATAGCTTTTGCCTAACCCGAGGGGAGGAAAAAACCGGTGGCCTTTCGCCAGACGGCCAGCGAGACTTGGGCAGGCACCAAGGTGCGAGGGAGAAGGACCATGCTCAGGAATGTGAAGTACGACGCTCAGGACCTCTGGCAGAAAGACCATGACCACGTAATTCATCCGTGGACGAATTTTGCCGACTGGGATTCCAAGGGTTCGGACATCATGGCCGAGGCCGACGGCATCCACGTCTATGACACCGGCGGCAACAAATACATCGACGGCATCGGCGGCCTCTGGTGCGTCAACATCGGCTACGGCCGCGAGGAGATGGTCGAGGCCATCGCCGAGCAGACCCGGGCCATCCCGTATTACTCGCCCTTCAACCACCTGGGCACACCGCCCCAGGCCCTGCTGGGCGCCAAGATCGCCGAGCTGACGCCGGGCGACCTCAACCACATGTTCTTCGGCACCGGCGGCTCGATGGCCAACGACACGGCCATCCGCTTTGTCCACTTCTACTGGAACAATCTGGGCCGTCCGACCAAGAAGAAGATCATCAGCCGGGTCGATGCCTATCACGGCATGACCTACATGGCCGCGGCGCTGACCGGCATCGCCTTCGACAAGATCGGTTTCGATCAGGCCGACAGCCTGGTCGAGCATGTCGCCTGCCCCTACGTCTATCGCCGTCCCGACGGCATGACCGTGGAGGAGTTCGGCGACTGGCTGATCGAGGACCTGAGGAAGAAGATCGAGACGGTGGGCGCCGAGAACATCGGCGCCATGATCGCCGAGCCGATCATGGGTGCTGGCGGCGTCATCGTGCCGCCGCCGGGCTACCACAAGCGCACCCGCGATCTCTGCGCGGAGAACGAGATCCTCTACATCTCCGACGAGGTCGTGACCGGCTTCGGCCGCCTGGGCCATTTCTTTGCCTCCGAGGATGTCTTTGGCATGACGCCCGACATCATCACCTCGGCCAAGGGCATCAGCTCGGGCTACCAGCCGCTCTCGGCCACGATCATCAACGAGAAGATGTACGAGGTGCTCTCGACGCCCCAGGCCGAGGGCGCCATGTTCACCACGGGCTTCACCTATTCGGGCCATCCCGTCTGCTGCGCCGCGGGCCTGAAGAACATCGAGATCATGGAGCGGGAGGACATCCCCGGCCATGTCCGCAAGGTCGGCCCGTATTTCGAGAAGAAGCTGCACGAGCTTTCGGACATGCCGCTGGTCGGCGAGGTGCGCGGCAAGTGCTTCATGATGTGCATCGAGAACGTCGCCAACAAGGCGACCAAGGAACTGCTGCCGCCGGAGGTCAACGTCGGCGGCCGCATCGCCGCCCATGCCCAGAAGCGCGGCCTGATCGTGCGCCCGCTGGGCCACCTCAACATCATGTCGCCGCCGCTGATCATGACCGAGGCGCAGATCGACGAGTTCGTCGGCATCCTCAAGGTCTCGATCGAGCAGACCCAGGACGACCTGGTCCGCGAAGGTCTCTGGAAGGGCTGATCCGGCCCGCCGTCCCGAAGATGGAGCCCCCGGCCGCGCGGCCGGGGGCTCCGGGCGGCGCTGCACCGGGGTTACGCAGCAACAATTTTTTGTCACGGGGCGGCCGGGGGGCTTGCGCCCCTTTTTCTTTTGCGCGCGATGGCCACATGATGGGCCGTGCCCGCACGCTTGCCTCTTCCCTCGCCGTTTTTCCGCAGCCCCCGCACCGTCGCGCTGATTCTGTGTTGCGGGCTGATTCTGGGCGCTGCACCGCTGCATGCGCAGGAGGCCGCTGACTGGCCCGGCCTGATCGTCGAGGGCCGCACGGCGCTGGAAAGCGGCGATGCCGCCACCGCCCTGGAGCGGTTCCGCACTGCCTGGAACCTTGCCCAGCAGAACGGCTACAGCGAGGACGACCGTATCGTCTCCCTGACCTCGCTGGGCCTGGCCTATGCCGCGCAGGGCGACTACCAGCTTGCCGGCGATTATCACGAACGCTCGCTGGCGCTGCGACAGCAGGTCTATCCCGAACAGTCGATGGCGGTGGCGACAGGCCTGCGCAACCTTGCCGCCGTACGCCAGCGCCAGGGTCAGCTCGCCGAGACGGCGACCCTGCTGCGCCGCGCCCTCGACATCCTGCAGGCGGTGCCCGAGGCGACGGCGGAGGACCGCGTCAGCGTCGGTATCGACCTTGGTTCGACCTACCAGGGCCTGGCGCGCTACCGCGACGCCCTGGCGATCTACGACAGCATGGCGGCCGAAGCGCCCGAGACTGCTCCGGCGACGCGCATCAGCCTGCTCACTGCCCAGGCCACGGCCCATGCCGCGCTTGGCGACACGCTGGCCGCCGAGCCGCTGCTGCGCGACGCGCTGGGCCAGGCCCGCAGCGAACTGGGCAGCGAGAGTCCGACCACGGCCACGGTGCTCAACAGCCTTGCCGAACTGCTGCGCAGCACCGGCCGGCCCGCCGAATCCATCCCGCTCTACGAGGAGGCGCTGGCCATCCGTGTGCGCGACTACGGGCCGCGCGACCCGCGCGTCGCGCCGATCCTCAACAACCTGGCGCTGGCCGAACACGAGACCGGCGATGAGGAGGCGGCGGGCGAGCACATCCAGGCCGCCTTCGAGATCGCGATGGCGGCCTACGGCGGCAGCCACCCTGCCGTCGCCACGGTGCTCGCCAATCTCGCCGACATCGCCGAGGCGGCGGGCGACCTGCGCACGGCACTGGAATCGAGCATCGCGGCGGTCGGCATCCTGGAGGCCCAGTACGGCCCCGGCCACCTGGAGGTTGCCCGGCTGAAGAACGCGCTGGGCCGCCGCCTGATCGCCGTGGGGGCCGCCGACGAGGCCGCTGCCCAGATCGATGCGGCGCGCGAGGTTCTGGAGGCCCGCTTCGGCCACGACAATGCGGAAGTCGCCGAGGCGATCGGCAACCAGGCCGAGGTCGCCCGCCTGCGCACCGAGTATGCCCAGGCCCTGGCGCTCAACGGCGAGGCGCTGGCGATCATGGAGAAGACCCTGCCGGGCGACAGCCCGGAGGTTGCGGTGCTGCTCTCGAATCGCGGAGCCCTGCTCAAGACCATGCGGCGCATGGACGAGGCGGCGGCGGCCTACAACAAGAGCCTGACCATGCGGGAGGCCCTGTTCGGGCCGGAAAGTCCGCGCCTGGTGCGAACCCTGCGGGACTATGCCTTCGTGCTGCGCCGTCTGCGGCGGGGCGACGAGGCCGCGGTGCTGGAAGAACGCGCCGCCGCCATCGAGATGAAGGACGCGGGCGTCTGAAGACCGGCCGGCGCTCCGGGTCGACTTGAACCCGAAGGCACCGGCCGGCCGTTTTCAGGCGATCAGATCACGCCGGCAAGGATGCCCACGCCGGCAAGCGCCATCACGCTGCCTGCCGTCCGCATGGCCCAGGGGGCGACACGGCGGCTGCCGTAGCCGGCGGCCACGCCCAGGGCGAGGCCCGCGCCATGCAGCATGGCGGTGGCCAGCACGAAGCCCGCGGCATAGCTCATGGCCGAAGCGCCCGCGGGCATCTCGGCGCCGTGGGCATGGCCATGGAACAGGGCGAAGGCGCCGACCAGGGCCATGGCGCCCGCCACCGGCAGGCTGGCGCGCAGGGCGACGGCCCCGCCCAGCACGACGACCGACAGGGCAATGACCAGTTCCACCATGGGAAGCTGGATGCCGGCCATGGCCAGCGTGCCGCCGCCCACCATCATGGCGATGAAGGCAAGCGGAACCAGCCACAGGGCCTTGCCGCCGCGCACGGCCGCAAACAGGCCGACGGCGATCATGGCCAGCAGGTGATCCAGACCCAGCAGGGGATGGCTGAAGCCGGCCGCAAAGCCGGAAGCAGCGCCCACGCCCGTGTGGGCGAAGGCAGGCATGGCCGTGGCCACCAGGGCCGCGGCAACAAGAGCAATACGCATGAGATAGTCCTTTCCCGGGGCCCGCCGCCCCGTCGTTGTGGTCGTGACGCGTGACGGCCGGTCTCCTGGCTCGAAGCCTGGCTGTCTGCCTTCCCAGCCTTGCGGCCAGTGGCGTAGCGACAGCTAGATTGCTTCCTACAGTCGCGGGGGCGGCGCCGGATTCGGACCGGCTTCCCGTTTCACCTCACACGGAGGCACCGTCGCGGCGCATTCTGCACGGCGGACGCGACGCGGCAAGGGGTTGCCATGTTCCCGCCGTGCTGACGGCCGATCAGGGGTCGCCGGGGACGCCGTAGCTCGGCGTGTCGCGCGGGTCGATGGCGCGCTGGATGTAGGCCGGCATCTGCGGGCGGTAGACGTCCCAGACGCGGCGCAGTTCGGCGATGGGCTCGTCGTGCCAGTCGACGCGCAGTTCGCAGATCGGCCAGTCGTGCTCGTGGCACACCTTGATGCCCACGGAACGCACGTCGCCCTCCTCGCCGCCGGCGTCGAGGCCGCCCTCCACCGCGCGCAACAGGCGCTCGACGATGTGCTCGTCGGGATCGGACATGAAGGCGGCGACCATGGCTGTCGGTACGTCGTTCGAGGAGAGCAGGTTGCCGGCGGCGACGCAGTTCTCGCCCTGGGTGACATGGTTGGTGCCCAGGGTGTGGGCGCCCGAATGGTGGGCGGTGTGGCCCAGCCGGTCGATAATCGTGAGCTGGCGGTAGTCGGAGAATTCCTTGGCCTCGATCATCACCTTCATCGCGGCATGGGCGCCGTAGCCCCGCTGCAGCAGGTCGAGCCCCATCAGGCCCAGACCCGGATCGGTGATGTTCTGGGTCGCCACGGCGCCGACATGGCCGCGCACCCAGGCGCAGCGCGCGGCCACGGCGGGGCTGGAGGAGGTCACCACGACCCCGAACATGCCGGTGCGTGCGCAGCGGGCGGTGAGCGAAAAGGTCATGGGAGTCCTCCGGTCTTTTGCGCCCCGCCCCGGATCAGCCATCGGCGATCCGGGGCAGGGCGGTTCAGCTTCAGGCTTCGTCGTCGGGGATGACGGCGTCGACGTCGATCTCCATCACCATCTCCGGCTTGGCCAGCGCCTGCACGACGAGACCGGTGGAGACGGGATAGACACCCTTCAGCCACTTGCCGATGACGTTGTAGACCGGCTCGCGGTAGCGCGGATCGGTCAGGTAGATCGTGATCTTGCAGATGTGCTCAAGCTTGCCGCCGGCTTCCTCGATCAGGCGCTTGACGCAGCTCATCGCCATCTCGGCCTGGGCCGCGGGATCGCCGACGCCGTGGAAGCTGCCGTCGAGATCGAAGCCGGTCTGGCCGCGCATGAAGATGTGGTTGCCCGCGCGCACGACCATGCACAGGTCGTTGTCGAGCGACTGCTCGGGGTACATGGCCTTGGTGTTGAACTTGCGGAAGCGCTGGTGCGCCATGGTCTCTGGTCCCTTCGGAAAGCGGTGTCGGAAAAACCCTACAACAGGGCGGCGCCGTCATCCCACCGTTTCGCGAGGGAAGGGCGGCGCCGGGTGGATAAATATCGTCAGGCGGCGCTACTTCTTGCCGAGCACGCGGTCGGAGAGGCCGGCGGCCGTCTTCACGAACGAAAGCGCATTGTCGAAGTCGAAGTTGCGATAGACCGCGCCCAGATGGGCAAAGGGCGGCGACTGGGCAAAGAGCTGGAAGGTCAGCTTGTGGCCCGCGTAGTCGGAGTTCATCAGGTCGCGCCCGAAGGCCAGCAGCTTCCTGCGATCCTCGGACTGCCAGTCGTCGTTGACGCTGTAGAACTTCTCCATCCAGGCCGCCGTCTCGGGCGCCTCGAAGGCGGCGCTGTCGGGGGTGACGCAGATCTGGCCGCCGCACAGTTCGCGCGCGATATGGGTCATCGCCGGAAGCTGCGAGCAAGCCAGGACGCGGCCGGTGTAGAGCAGGGACTGGTTGGGCATCAGGAAACCGCCGGGGCTTTCCTGGGCGAGTGCAATGGCGCCGGAGAGATGAGCGTTGATGCCCTCGCGGTAGCAGGCGAGCTGGGCGAGCTTCTCCTGCACGGCCTGCTGCTTGTCGAGGCCCGTCTGGCGCACGTTGAAGAGCGCGGTACCGATCAGCAGGTCGGCGATGTGCATGATGCGCAGCACGAACATGTAGGCGCTGTAGCGGTGCAGCGTACCGCGGATGAAGGTCGCGGCTGCCGTGTGGCGGTAGAACAGCAGGTTCTCCCAGGGCACCAGCACGTTGTCGAAGACGAGCAGGGTGTCGACCTCGTCGACCCGGTTCGACAGGGGATAGTCCGCCTCCGGCTTCACCCCGGCAAAACCGCCGCGGCAGATGTGCTTGAGGCCCGGTGCGTTCATCGGGCAGATGAAGCCCAGCGCGTAGTCGGAGAGCTTTTCGTTGCCCCAGTTGGCGATGGTCGGCTTGACGAAGGCCTGATGGGCATAGGCTGCGGCCGTCTCGTACTTGGCGCCGCGCACCACGACGCCGGCGTCGGTCTCCTTGACCACATGCAGCAGCATGTCGGGATCCTGGTCCTGGGGCGCCTTGGAGCGGTCGCCCTTGGGGTCCGTATTGGCGCTGACGTGGAAGATGTCGTTACGCAGCACGTTGTCGATGTGCCGGTCGATATTGGCGGCCCAGGAGTCGTCGACCTGGTTGAGGATGTCCTTGCCGTCGGCCAGCGACCACATCTCGCCCACGGTCTCGTCGCCGACGCGGGTGACGACGCCGCCGATCTCGCGCATCACCATGTTGACCCAGTCGCGCTTGGCCCACCAGTCGGCCTGGGTGTGGGGCGGCTGCCAGGAAGTGGCGAATTTCTCGCCGTCTTTCTCGTAGGCCATGGTGCCGGCGAACTTCTCCTCGTGCGCCATGTCGTAGATGCGCGCGCGCACGTCGACGATCGGCTTGAAGGCGGGGTGGCTGGGGACGTCCTTCACGGTCTCGCCGTTGATGAACACCTCCCGCCCGTCGCGCAGTGACTCGCGATACTGATCGCCGGTCTTCAACATGGGAATAACTCCGATTCTCGTTTCGCGGCCAGACTGCCCCGGTGACAGGGGGCAGGCAAAATATTATCTTCATCGGTGAAGCATAGGTTTTGCCGATGAACTACACGCTCAAGCACCTGCGCTATTTCACGGCGGCCGCCGAGGCCGGCAGCGTCACGGGCGCGTCCGAGCTGTGCCACGTCTCGCAGCCCTCCGTCTCTGCAGCCATCGCGCATCTGGAGGATGTCTTCGGCGTCCAGCTGTTCATCCGCCACCATGCCCAGGGGCTGTCGCTGACGCCTGCGGGCAGCCGGCTGTGTGCCGCCGCGCGCGATCTGCTGACCCACGCCGACGAGCTGTCCCAGGACGCCGCAGGACTGGCCGAGGGACTTTCGGGCGATCTCGATGTCGGCTGCTTCGTCACCTTCGCGCCCTTCGTGCTGCCGGGTCTGCTGCGCGTGCTCGCCAGCGAACATCCCGCGATCCATGTCCGTCCGCACGAGGACGACCTGCGGGCGCTGCACGAGGGCCTGCGGCGGGGCCGCTTCGAGATTGCGGTGACCTATGATCTCAACCTGCCCCAGGACGTTGTCTTCGACGCGCTGGTCACCGTGCCGATCCATGTGCTGCTGCCCGCCGATCACCGGCTGGCACGCCGCCGTTCCGTACGTCTGGCCGATCTTGCCGGGGAACCGCTGGTGCTGCTCGCGCTTCCCGAAAGCCGCAACCATTTCCTGTCGGTGTTTGCCGAGGCCGGCATCGAGCCCAACATCGCCTACGAGACGAGTTCCTTCGAGATGGTCCGCGGCCTGGTCGCCAACGGCTATGGCTACGGCCTCATGCACTCGCGCGCGCCGCACCAGCGCGCACTGGACGGCACGCCGCTGGCCGCCGTGCCCCTGTCGGAACCCGAACGCGCCATGCGCATGGGGCTGGCGCGTCTGGCGACCACGCGGGCGACGCGCATGGCTACAGCCTTTGCCGAGGTCTGCCGCCGTCACCTGCCCGCCCTGCTCGAAGCCCGGGGCAAGGACTAGGCGCCGCGGCAGACTCACATCTTGCGGTTCTCGGGCACCTCGTTGTGCTTCCTCACCCACAGGAAAAGATCGCTCGTCGCCTGGTTGCCGCCGGCCACCACCAGGGTCTGGCCTGATGTCCAGCCGGCTTCGTCCGCGCACAGGTAGACCGCCGCCGCGGCGATATCCTCGGGCTTGCCGACGCGGTTGATCGGATAGAACGAGGCGCGCGTCTTGCGGTCCTCCTCGGTCTTCAGGTGGCGCGCCACCAGCGGCGTGTCGATCAGGGCAGGGGCAATGGCGTTCACGCGCACGTTGTGGCGGCCGTATTCGATGCCCATGGTCTGGGTCAGGCTGACCAGCGCCGCCTTGGCCGAGCCGTAGACCGCCTCGCCCGGGGCGGCATGAACGCCGTCGATGGAGACGATGTTGAGGATCGCGCCGCCGCCATTCCCGGCCATGTGATCGGCGACCTTGCGGGCGCAGAAGAACGGCGTGCGCACATTCAGGCTGTAGATCGCATCGAAGCCCTCGATCGTGGCTTCTTCGAGGGGCCCGAGGCCCCCTTTCACGGAGGAGCCGCCGCCGGCATTGTTGACCCAGACATCGATGCGGCCCATCGCGGTGATCGCTTCATCAACCAGGCCCAGCGCGGCCTCGAGGTCGCTCATGTCGGTGACGATGGGCCAGGCCTTGCGGCCCAGCGCCTCGACCTCCCGGCCGACTGCCTCGATCTGCTCGCGGGTGCGCGCGGCCAGCACCACATCGGCGCCCTGGCGCGCGAAGTCCAGCGCGATCTGGCGGCCGATGCCGCGTCCCGCTCCCGTGACCACGGCCTTCTTGCCTGCATAGGAAAACATCGGCCTGCTCCACTCTGTTGGTTGTGCAATCGATCCTCGACCGCTTCGCCATGCGGAACAAGCCATCGCGCGAGTGTGAAGTCGCAACCCCATTCTGGCCATGATCGCTGGTGAATCTTCACAGTGTAAGACGCGAGAAAAGCGTCGGTGACTGCGGGCAGGTGAGCGTTTCTTTACCCTTTGGGCTTTCCTGCAGCGCGCAAAATCGGGCTAACCTTGTCGCACCTGCTGTACGCAATCGGTGGGAACGGCAAAAAACAAGGGAGTTTCGCTGTTATGGACAAGTTCAAACCCCTCATGGAAGCCCATGAGTTCCACGACAAGCTGCTGGAAGGCAAGCTGACCCGCCGCCAGGCCCATGCGGTTCTGGCATCGGCCGGTGTCGGCACGGCGGCCATGGCCTCCTCGGCCGGCTCGGCCCATGCCGACGGCACCAATGTCATGATGCTGACCTGGGGCGGCTACGACGATCCCGCCTTCGCCAGCGAGTACGCCGCCGAGTTCGGCTCGCCGCCCAGCTATTCTCTGTTTGCCGATCAGGCCGAGGCGCTGGCCAAGATCCGCGCGGGCTTCGATGCCGATGTCGCCTTCCCCTGCATCTCCAAGATCCAGACCTGGAACGACGCCGGTGTGATCGCGCCGATGGATCTTTCCATGCTCAGCCACTGGGACGAACTGCTGCCGGCGCTGACCAATCTGCCCACGGCCAACACGCCCGACGGCGCGCCGCTGTTCGCGCCGGTCGACTGGGGCCAGACCTCGGTGCTGTTCCGCGCCGATCTCGCGCCCGAGTACGTCGACAACCAGACCTGGGGCATCCTGTGGGATGAGAAGTATGCCGGCCGTCTGGGCGCCATCGAGGCGGTCGAGGATCACTACAACATCGCCGCCATCTACATGGGCATCGATTTCCTCGACATGAACGAGGAGGAGATCCAGCTCGTGGGCGACAAGCTGCGCGAGCAGATCCCGCTGTTGCGCATGGTCACCGGCGACACCACGACCCTGACCCAGGCGCTGTTCTCGGGCGAGCTGATCGCCACCTCGGCCTGGAACGGCATGATGCTGACCGCTTCGGAAGAGATGGAGCAGCAGGGCACCCAGGGCCAGTACGTCTGGATGAAGCCCAGGGAAGGTGCGCTCACCTGGGTCTGCGGCCTGACGATCTCGCCGACCACCAAGGACCGTGGCACCTGGGAACAGGCCCATGCCCTGGTCAACGCCTATCTGGCGGCCGACTCGCAGAACTACGAGCTGACCAGCTGGGGCTACGGTGTCGCCAATGCCAAGGCCTATGACGGCGTTTCCGAGGAGTACCTGAACTCCATCGGTCTCGGCCTGCCGGTCGAGGACTACCTCGCCGACGGCGCCTTCTCGGCCCACCAGCAGCACTACGGCGAAATCGTCAATCTCTACGACGAGATTCTCGCCGGCATGTGATCCGCAGTCTTTCGCGGTCAGGGAACGGGCGGGCGCTACGGCGTCCGCCCGTTTCGTTTCTAGAGGCCGAGGAAACGCCGCATCGTCTGCTTGTGGGTGCGGCAGGATTCCACCAGCCATGCAACGAACAGGTCCATGGCCTCATCGTTTGCCGGATCGTGCCGGGCAAGGACATAGGTTCCGCCTTCCATGGTCGCCGCGAATGGCCGCACCAGACGGCCCTGCTGCAGATCGGACGACGTCAGGATGTCGTCGCCCACGACCACGCCTTCGCCGCGGGCCGCTGCGGCATAGGCTTCGCCGGCTGCCAGAAAGACTGCGCCGGTTGTGGTTTCAACCTCCGGCGCCCCGGCCATGTCCAGCCAGCGCTGCCACCAGTCCACCGAGCCTTCGTGCAGCAGGCGGTGGCGGGCAAGATCGCCCGGTGCGTGCAGGCCGTTCTCGCCTTCCAGCAGGGCGGGACTGCACAGCGGGAACACGGTGTCGCGGAACAGGATGTGGCGGCGCGGCCCCGGTTTCAGATTGGTGCCGTAATAGATGACACCATCGAGCCGGTCGGCGGGGGCGTCGGCGGCCACCAGTTCCACCGCAATGGCGGGATGCGCTTCCGCAAAGACCGTCAGGCGCGGGGCCAGCCAGCGCTCCCCGAAACTCTGATCGACGGCGATCCGCAGGGTCAGGCGCCCCGCCTGCCGGCGTGCGTCGGCAACCGCCGCGCCGATGGTGGCGAAGGCCCCGGCAAGCTCGCGGGCCAGTGCGGCCCCTTCCGCCGTCAGTACGACGCGCCGATGGTGGCGGTCGAACAGGGCAAGTCCCAGGTCCTCCTCCAGCGCCTTGACCTGGCGCGTCACCGCGACCGGCGTCACGGAGAGCTCCTGGGCGGCCAGCTTGAAACTCTCGTGGCGCGCCGCTGCTTCGAATGTACGCAGGGCCGAAAGGCTTGGAATACGGGCTGCCATGGCCGTTAATTAACCTGAGGTTAGTTAAGCTGTCAGCCGAAATCAGTTGCGCCGAATGTGCCCGGATCGGGACAATCCGGGCCGACAACCGGGCCGGCATGGCCGCTTCCCGGGGCAGTCACCGGCCAGCCGGCACGGTGCTGCCGCAACGATCCCGCGAACGAGAAGGAGAGCGCCGATGGCCAACGCCGCGACGATGAAACGCCCCGACGAGCATGTGGTGGACCGCGATCCCGAAATCGCCTGGACGCTGCCCGGCCGCCTCTATCACGACCCTGCTGTTCTGGAGGAAGAGAAGCGGACAATCTTCGCCTCGGCCTGGCAGTACGGCTGTGCCGAGGCCGATGTCGCCCAGCCAGGCGACTACGTCACCATCGACCTGCCGGCCGATTCCGTGTTTGTTGTGCGCGGCCGCGACGGTGTGCTGCGGGGTTTCTTCAATGTCTGCCAGCACCGCGCCCACCGCCTCTTGGAGGGCAAGGGCAACGTCAAGGCTGTGGTGACCTGTCCCTATCACGCCTGGGCCTTCGGCCTGGACGGCGCCCTGCGCGCGGCGCGCAACAGCGAAAACGTGAAGGGTTTCGACAAGACCGCCTTCGGCCTCAAGCCGGTGCAGGTGGAGGTCCATCTCGGCATGGTCTTCGTCAATCCCGACGTGGCCGCGCCCAGCCTGGAGTCCCAGGCCGGCGACATGTTCGCCGACATCGCCGCCCAGCTCCCCTGGCTGGGTGAGCTGGTGCCCTATACCGAGGACGATCAGGAGGTCGGGTTCACCTTCGAGGAGGACATGGCGTTCAACTGGAAGGTCCTGATCGACAACTGCCTGGAGTGCTACCACTGCGCTCCGGCCCATCCGGCCTTCTGCGACCTGATCGCCATGGACAGCTACCGCACCACCACCCATGGCCTGTGGTCCTCGGCCAAGAGCCGGCTCAACAAGCACGAGAACGCCGCCTACAAGGTTTCGCATGACGCGGAGTCGACGCGCGGCGACTTCTGGTTCCTGTGGCCGAACATGACCTTCGGCACCTTCCCGGGGCAGGCCAACTTCCTGGCCTTCGCCGTGGAGCCGACCGGACCGGAAACGACGACCACGCGCAGCGACTTCTTCCTGCGCCCCGGCGATTCCGTGAACGCCGCGCGTTCGAACTACGGCCGCGACGTGCTCTGGCCCGAGGACAAGGCGATCTGCGAAGCCGTGCACCGGGGCCTGAAGTCGCGCGGCTACGGCCAGGGCCGTTTCATCGTTGATGCCACCCGCAGCGAAATCAGCGAGCACGGCGTGCATCATTTCCATCGCCTCTATGCGCAGGCCATGGGCATCGCCTGACGCATTGCGGTTGCCCGATTCCCCCGGCTCTGCCACAACGCCTGCCCTTGTGAGCAGTCCGGTGGGATGGCCGGTCGAACCATGGCAACGACATCGACGGCAGACTGGCGGCGGGAAACCGGACGCACGCTGAAGCTCGCCCTGCCCATGGTCGGCGCCTATGTCGCCGAACTGGGCATGTGGTGGACCGATCAGGCCATCGTCGGCCGCCTGGGCGCCGACGAACTGGCAGCGGCGGGCCTTGCCGGCAGCGTCATGTTCCAGGGCCTGATGATCTCCATGGGCCTGCTCTCCATCGTCGCGGTGCTGGTCGGCAACGCCTTCGGCGCCGGGCGGCCCGAAGCGGTCGCCGGGGCGGTGCGCCAGGGGCTCCACGTTGCCACCCTCCTGGCGCTGGCGGTGATGCTCTTCACCTGGTTCGTGCCGAACATGCTGGCCCTGGCCGAGCAGCCCCAGGCCATCGTGGAACTTGGCGGCATCTATGTCCGCGCCTTCCTCTTCGGCATCGCGCCCATGCTCTATTTCATGGTGCTGCGCAGCTTCGTCGCCGGTGTCTCGCGCCCGCTCGTCGTCACCCTCATCACGGTGGCGGCGATCCCGCTGAACCTCGGCATCAATGTCGTGTTCGTCTTCGGCGGCACGCTCGAATTCGCCGGGCTGACGCTGACCATGCCCGCCATGGGCATCGCCGGCGCCGCCTGGGGTTCGACCCTGGTCAACTGGCTGATGCTGGCGGCGCTGGTCGCCGACACGCTGTGGATGCCCGCGGCGCGGCGCTATCGCGTCTTCGCCAACCTGCTGCGCCACGACCGCGAGGAATGGCGCACCATCTGGCGGCTGGGCATCCCGGTCGGCCTGCTGACCTTCGTCGAGGGCGCGATGTTCGTGGCGGTCAGCCTGCTCGCGGGCCTCATCGGCATCGCCACCCTGGCGGCCAACCAGATCACCGGCAACATCCTGGGCCTCACCGCCATGATCTCCATCGGCATCGGCGAGGCTGCCGCCGTGCGCGTCGCCCAGGAAGTCGGCGCCGGCAGGCGCACGGGCGCGCGTGTCGCGGGATTCGTCGCCATGGGCCTCGGCATTGCCGTCGCCCTGGCGCTGGCCGCTCCCCTGCTGGTGGCGCCGGACCTGCTGGCGGCGATGTTCCTCGACATCGACGATCCTGCCAACGACGAGACCCTGCGCGTGGTCGCGCTGCTCTGTGCGGTGGCCTCGCTCTTCCTGGTCTTCGACTGCCTGCAGATCATCGCCGCGCGCGCCCTGCGCGGGCTCCACGACACGGTGATGCCGGCCTGGATCTCGGTGATCGGCTACTGGGTGCTGGGCGTGCCTCTTGCGGCCCTGCTTGCCTTCAGCCTGGGCCTGGACGGCGCGGGGCTGTGGCTGGGGATGGCCGCGGGTCTTGCCCTGGCGGCGGTCTGGCTGTGCCTGCGCTTCGCGCGCCTGGCGGCGCGCGCCTGACTAGCCCGCGCGCTTGAGGCCAGCCGCCAGCATCACCGCGGTCCATCCGGGGAACAGCAGGCTGATGCCGACCAGCAGGCCGATGGCCCACAGCGCCGTGCCCGGCAGGCCCGACCACAGCAGGGCGCCCAGCACGATATCGACCAGGCCGCTCACCAGCATCCAGACCCAGCCGTTCCTGGGGCGCATGCTGAAGGCGCCGATGGTCTTCATCACGCCTTCGGCCAGGAACAGGGCGATGACGACCACGGTCAGCGTCAGCACGCCTTCCATGGGATTGACCAGCAGCAGCACGCCCGCGACCAGGGCCAGGATCGCAGCCAGGATGTGCCAGAGGTGGGAACCGGCATCGCCGCCCGACAGGCAGCGCCACAGACGGATCGCACCACCGACCAGCAACAGGACGCCCACCAGGGTCGTCACCGCCAGGGAAAAGATCCCGGGCACGATCACGGCGATGCTGCCCAGAACGATGAGCGCGATGCCCTCCCACATCAGTGTGGAGGCTACCTTCTGCTTGTCGATGCCGGTCTGGTCGGTCATGTCGTCTCTCCCCCTGCTGGATGCGGCGGCGTCCCTGCCGCGCGTGTCCATCATATCAGATGCTGGCCGCCGGTGATCATGATCTCGGTGCCGCTGACGTAGGCCGCGTCCGGCCCGCACAGATAGAAGACCGCGCCTGCGACGTCCTGGGGCAGGCCCATGTGGCCCATGGGGATGCGCGGCACCAGGTCCTCGTATTCGGGCGAAAGCATCGCGGTCTCGATCTCGCCGGGGCAGACCGCGTTCACGCGCACGTCGAGATGGGCGAACTCCACGGCCATCTCGCGGGTCAGCGCCGAGAGTGCTGCCTTCGAGCAGGCATAGGCGCTTCCCGCAAAGGGATGGACGCGGTGGCCGGCGATGGAGGTGACGTTGACGATGGCGCCCTGGCCGCGGTGCAGCGCGGCGGCGAAGCCGCGCGCCAGCAGCAGCGGCGCGAAGAAGTTGAGCTCGAAGACCTCGCGCCAGTGGTCGAGGCTGCCGTTGAGCGTGCCCAGCCGTTCCTTGAAGCTCGTCTTGGGCGAGACGCCGGCATTGTTGACCAGGGCGTGGACCGGCCCCGTGCCGATCGTCTCGTTGGCCTGCTCGATGAAGGCGGCGATGGCCTTGCTGTCGGAAAGGTCGGTCGGGATGTGGCGGTGGGCCATCGGCCCGACCTTGCATTCGGCCGGGATGTCCTCGCGCGAGCAGGAGATCACGCGCCAGCCCGCGCGTGCGAAGCGGATCACCGTCTGGTGGCCGATGCCGCGGCTGGCGCCGGTGATGACCACGGTGCGTGTGCTCTCGTTCGTCATTGGGGATCCCATCGGTAGGCGATATCGGCCTCCTGTTCCTGTTCGCTGAAGCCGCGGCCGGTTTCGACCAGGCCGTGCTTCTCGTAGAAGGCGCGGGCGGCAAGGTTCTTCTGGAAGGTATAGAGCCGGAAGCCCGCGGGCCGAAGCCTCTTGATGTCGTCGAGCAGCAGACCGCCCACGCCCTTGCCCTGCCAGGCAGGCCGGACGAAGAGCTGATCGACCAGATCGCCCTCCAGGCAGGCAAAGCCCATGGCCTCGCCCTCGCTTTCGGCGATGCGCACGGCATCCCAGCCCGACAGGCTGCGCCCGATAAAATCGTCAAAGCTCTCGTCGCTGTGGGTCCAGGCCATGAAGTTATAGGCCTGCCGTGTCGCGCTGCGCAGGATGTCGGCCAGCGCCGCCACGTCCTGCGCGGTGGCGTCGCGCAGCATTATGCGCTGCCTCATTCCTGCGTGCGGCCGAGAACGGCGTCGACGTCGACCTCATCGATCTGCTCGGGATTGAGAAAGCGCCTGGCGTATTCGAGATACACACCCGATTCGATGAACAGATCGAACAGGTCCGGGTCGATGTGGTTGTCCTTCTTCATGAAGGTCATGATCCGGACCGATTCCGACAGCGTCTTGGGCTGCTTGTAGGGGCGGTCGGCGGCGGTCAGCGCCTCGAAGATGTCGGCAATCGCCATGATGCGCGCGGGCACCGACATCTGCTCGCGCTTCAGTCCGCGGGGATAGCCGGTGCCGTCCATCTTCTCGTGGTGCAGGCCCGCGAATTCCGGCACGCGGCGCAGCGACTTGGGGAAGGGGAGCTGCTCCAGCATCTCGATGGTGATCTCCATGTGGTCGGTGATCACCTTGCGCTCCTCGGGGGTCAGCGTGCCGCGGTCGATGCACAGGTTGTGCACCTCCTCGCTTGACAGCAGCGGTGTCGCCCGGCCTCCGGCGTCGCGCCAGGTGCGGCCGGCGATCTTCTTCACGCGCTCCTTCTTCTCGGGCGCCATGAACTCGCCGCCGATGTTGGCAAGCTGGAGAAAGGCCAGGTCGTCGTCGAGTTCGGCCACCAGGGTGCGCCAATCCTTTTCCAGCGCCGCGCGGTCCGCACCTTCCTCCATGCAGGCGCGCAGGAAGTCGATCTCCGCATCCCTCTTGGCCGCGGCAAAGCGCGTTTCGACCTCCGTGATGCGGTCGTGGATGGTCTCCAGCTTGGTCGCCTTGTCCATGACGTGTTCGGGGGTCGTCACCTTGCCGATGTCATGGAGCCAGCCCGCGACATGCAGGGCGAATTTCTGGTCCTCGGTGAGGTCGAAGGTGCGCAGCGGGCCCTGGTTGGCCTGGCAGGCCGCTTCGGCCAGCATCTCGGTGAGGGCGGGCACCCGCGTGCAGTGTCCGCCCGTATAGGGCGACTTGCGGTCGATGGCGTCGGCCATGACCCGCATCAGGGATTCGAACAGGCTGCGCTGTGCCTCGAGCAGCAGGCCGTTGTCGAGCGACACCGCCGCCTGGGAAGCCAGCGCCTCCACGTCCTGCTGCAGCGTCGGATCGAAAGGCACCACGTTGCCTTCCTCGTCGCGGGCGTTGATCAGCTGCAGCACGCCGATCACCTCGTCCTTGCGGTCCTTCAACGGCACCGTCAGGAACGAGGTGGAGCGGTAGCTGTTCATCTCGTCGAAGCGGCGCGTGCCCGAGAAGTCGAAACCCTCGGCGTTGTAGGCGTCGGCGATGTTGACGGTGTTGCCGGTCAGCGCGGCATAGCTGGCGACGTTCTTGCGGTTTGGCTCGCCGGTCTCGGGATCATAGAGAGGCAGGCGGGGGAGGGTGATCTCCTTGCCCGAACTGCCGCCCATGGCGATGCCGAGGGTGTCGTTGCGCAGGATGGCAAAGCGCAGCATCTCGCGGGCGCTGCGGCGGTCGATGCCGCTGCGGCGGTCGCTGCCGCTGCGCCGTTCCGGTGTGCCCGCCGGCGGACCCAGGGATTGCCGGCGCCGGTCGCCCAGGCGGCGGTCGCCGCCGGTGCGGCGGTCGATGCGCTTGCCGTCGACCATCACGCTCTCGCCCGGCTCCTCGATCTTCAGATAGATCGTGCCGCCATCGGCCCGCGTCAGTTCCTTGGCCTCCAGCATGATCATCTCGATCAGGGTATCGAGGTGCTTCTCGCCGGTCAGGGCGACGCCGATCTCGTTCATCCGGCGCATGCGCTGACGGCTGTCGCGCAGTTCGCGCTCGCGGCTGTAGAGGTCCGTGATGTCGTTGTAGACCGCGATCAGCCCGCCGTCGCAGGCGGAGACCCGCACACGCAGAACCTGCCCTCCGGTAAGGGCCTGATCGAAGCTGTTGCCGTCGCTGTGGGCGGCCATCATGCGCCGGTGCCAGACCTCGGGCTGTTCCCCGCCCAGATCGACGACACCATCCTCGAGAAGGCCGCTCAGAACGGCGGCAAGAGGCGTGCCTTGCGACAGGCCAACACCATGGCTGGCAAGCAGCTCGACGGCCGGCCGATTGAGTGCGGAGACACACTTGTCCTGATCGAACAGCACCACCGCGCTGGGCAGATGGTCGAATGCCGCGGCAATCAGCGATCCGGTATCACCACGATCGGTTGCTGCACCGACCTGGCTGACTGGGTCTTTCTGCACGAACTGTCATCCCGCTGCATCGGCGTCGGTTGCCGCCAGCCGGTTTCCCCGACCGTGCCAAATCGTACCGCCTGTCCCGAAGCGGGACAAGCGACTCGTTGCCGAGGGGGTGACAGCCGTCAATGGGTGAACAGAACGGGCAAATCTGCGTGATTCAGCATGAAGCGCGTGGCGCCGCCCAGGATCAGCTGGCGCAGCTTGCCCTGGCTGAAGGCGCCCATGACGATGAACGCGGCCTTTTCCTGATGGGCGATCTCGAGCAGGGCGTCGCCGATGTTGGTCCAGTTGCTGGGCAGGTTGTGGACGTGGCAGTGGATGCCGTGGAGCGCCAGATAGGCCGCCAGGGATTCGGGGCCGGGGCCGCGCATGGAGCCTTCCTCCGGCGCCATGATGGCGACGTCCTTGGCCTGCATCAGCAGGGGCATGGCGCGGTGGACGGCTCGCGCCGCCTCGGCGCTGCCGTTCCATGCGATGGCGGCGTTGCCCGAAAGGTCCGTGATCGAGCCCGACGGCACCAGCAGCAGGCCGCTACCCGATTCCATCAGCACCGATTCGGCCACGACCTCTTCCTTGGCATCGCCATCTGCCGTGGGGCGGGCGGCGATCACCAGGTCGCACATGCGGCCGCGCTCGGCGATGACCTCGTCCTCGCGTCCCTCGTCGACGCGGAAGGTGACCGAAAGCTGGCCCGCAACCGGATGGCTGGTGATCGGCACATCGTGGCGCCCGGCCACGGCATGGAGGTCGTCCTCGGCGCGGTGGGCGCGGCGGTCGATGTCCTGCTCGGCGGTGGCGATGATCTCCTCGATCACCGCGCCGGTCATGCCCTCGGTCATGAAGGCCACGGCATCGCGCGGATTGCGCCGCACATTGATGGCCTCGACATGGGCATTGAAGCGTTTGGCGAGCAGGAATGCGGTTTCCAGTGCGGCACGCCCCTCCGCAGTACCGCTGGCTGCAACCAGAATCTTGGCGATGGTCATATCGGTCTCCCCAGGGTGTTCTGCTTTTTACCGATGTTACGCAGCTTGCGGGCTCTGCGCCATGAAACGCTTCAAATCAGGCAACGGGCGCGAGCCGCCACGGCGTCCCCGTCCTTGTCGCTTTCCAGGCGCGGCCAGTCGAGCGGACCGGGACCCTGGCGGGCCTGAAAGGCCACGACGCCGGCATCGGCATCAGAGGCATCGCCGCTGCGCTGCTCCACGCGCTGCGTCAGGGTTTCGGGCGGGGCTTCGAGCCACAGGGCGCGAAACGCCAGCCCCCGGCTCCCGGCGACCTCAGCGATGGCGTTGCGTTCCCCGGCACGCAGGAACACCGCGTCGGCAATGGCGCAAAGGCCGCTGTCCAGGGCGTCGCCCGCGATGGCGCCGACCCTGGCGTACACGGCCTGGCTGCTGCCCGGACCGTAGGCGTCGCTGCCCAGGCGCTTCTCGAAGGTCTGGCCGGCAAGCTGTTTGCGCAGAACATCGCTGCGCACCACCAGCGCCCCGGGGATGGTGCCGCGTTCGGGCGCCAGGGCCATGGCAAGCGTGGTCTTGCCGCTTCCCGAAAGACCGCCCAGGGCGAGCAGGGAGGGCTCCGGGCGCACCAGGGCCGCCAGCGCCAGATCGAGGTAGGCCTCCGCTTCGCCGCGCTTTTGCGCGGCGGCCTCCGTGTTCTCCTGCACCTCCTGCGCCCAGAACGAGGTCTTGGCGCGCACGGCCGCGCGGCAGGAGAGGAAGAGGGGCAGCAGAGGCAGACCCTGCCAGTCGCCGGTGCGCCAGAGATAGCGGTTGAGCACCCGGTTGGCGTGACCGTGCAAGCCGCGCTGCCACAGGTCCATGACCAGGAAGGCGAGGTCGTAGAGCAGGTCGCAGCAGGCGATGCGATCGTTGAACTCGATGGCATCGAACAGGGTTGGCGCGCCGTCGAGCAGGCAGATGTTGCCCAGATGCAGGTCGCCGTGGCAGCGCCGGGTATGGCCGTCCTGCCGCCGTTCCTCCATCAGCCTGCCATGGGTGGCAAGAAGCGCCCGGCTGGCCTCGGCGAGAGCGGCGACCTTCCCGGGATCGGCGTTGCGGTCCAATTCCAGCGCCGCAAGGTTGCCTTCCACGATCCAGCGCATGTCCTCAAGGCCGCCATGGTCGGGGGTCGGCTCTGCCTCGCCATGGAAGCGGGCGATGGTATCGGCGGTGCGGTCGACGAGCGCGGCATCCAGCCGGCCATCCTGCGCAATCGCGCTGAACAGGCCGTCGGCATCGAAGCGGTTCATTTCGACGACCCAGTCGATCACCTCACCCTCGCCGTCGAGGGTAAGGCCGGATGTGTCGCGCGTTATCGGCAGCACACGGCGGTAAAGCGCGGGTGCGGTGCGGCGGTTGATTTCCAGCTCCTTCTCGCAGGCCGCGCGGCGCTTCTCGACGCTGGAAAAATCGACCAGGTCGTTGGCGATCGCGCGCTTGAGCTTCAGCACCCGATCACCGGCCATGGTCACGACGGAAAAATGGGTGTCGATGCGCTCGACCGGACTCTGCCCGCCGAACGCCTCGGGCGAGGCGAGAAAGCCGATGGTCTCGTCCTGGCGGGGCTCGCTCACGTCAGGTCGCGGGCTGCACCGGGCTGTGGGGTTCCTCGTGGCCCAGCGGGTCCTGATGGATGATGACCTCCGCGCCCGGGAACTCGTTCATGATCAGCAGCTCGACCTCGTCGGAGATCTGGTGCGCACGTACCAGGGAGAGGTGCGGGTCGAGCACCAGGTGGAGCTGGATGAAGGGCTGGATGCCCGAACTGCGGGTGCGCAGATCGTGCAGGCCGCGGGTCTCTGGGTGGCCCCACACAATGGTCTTGATGCGCTCGCGCACGTCGTCGGGAAACTCGTGGTCCATCAGCAGGTTGTAGGAACGCAGGCCGACCTTCCAGGAACTCCAGCCGATGTAGCCTGAGATCGCCAGCGCGACGACGGCGTCGAACCACCACAGGCCGAACTCGCCTGCGGCCACCAGCGCGGCGATCACGCTGAGGTTCAGCATGATGTCCATGCGGTAATGGATGGCGTCCGCGCTGATCGCGGTCGAGCCGGTGCGGCGCACGACATGATTCTGGAAGGCGACCAGCACCAGGGTCAGCACCAGGGACAGCACCATCACGGCAATGCCGATGTTGCTGTTCTCGATCGGCTCGCCGCTGCCCAGGCGGTGGATCGCCTCGATGGCGATGAAGACGCCGGAGCCGGCGATGAACGCGGCCTGGGCGAGACCTGCCAGGGGTTCGGCCTTGCCGTGGCCGAAGCGGTGTTCACGGTCGGCCGGCTGCAGGGCGTGCCGCACCGCGAGCAGGTTGATGATGGAGGCGAAGGCGTCCAGAAGCGAATCGACGAGCGAGGAAAGCAGGCTCACCGAACCGGTCATCATGGCCGCAGCGATCTTGGCGACGATCAGCAGGCAGGCGACCGAGACGGAGGCAAAGGTCGCCAGGCGCATCAGCCGGGCGCCGGGACCGTCCACGGTGCCGATGGTGGTCGTCTTGATGTCGTCGTGCGAAACCATGGCGTCTCTTTAGGGGAAGAGGCGCTGAGTCGTCCACGCCGCATCGTCGGAAACGCGTGTGAAGACAATGCGTTCGTGCAGGCGGAAGGGCTTTTCCGTCCAGAATTCGATGAGATGGGGCACCACGCGAAAGCCCGACCAGTAAGGCGGGCGCGGCACCTTGCCCACGGCATAACGCGCGGCGAACTTGGCGACGTTCTTTTCCAGGTCGTAGCGGGTTTCCATGGGCCGCGACTGCTGGCTTGCCCAGGCGCCGATCTGGCTGTCGCGGTGGCGGCTGGCGTAATAGGCGTCGGCCTCCTCAGGACTGACCTCTTCGACCCGGCCCTGGACACGCACCTGGCGGCCCAGCGGCATCCAGTGGAAGGTCATGGCCGCCTTCGGATTGGCGAGAATCTCCCGGCCCTTGCGGCTTTCGTAGTTGGTATAGAAGACGAAGCCGTCGGGGCCGTGGCTTTTCAGAAGGACCATGCGCAGCGAGGGCTGGCCGTCTGTGTCGGCCGTGGCCACCGCCACCGCGGTTGGTTCCTTGATGCCGCAGTTCTGCGCCTCTGCGAACCATTCGGCGAAAACTTCGAAGGGGTCGCGCTCTTCCAGCCGCGTCATGCAAATTCTCCACATCAGATGCAACCGGCGTCACACCGCGGGCGTTTGTGCGGTTACCGACTGTTACCATCTAGCATATGGAATGGCGGACGGGTGTCTGCCATGTTCTGGCCGAAATCCCGGCTTATTCCATTCCGAAGCGGTGCTTGCCGTTTCACCGTCCCGACAACCATAGGTGACGCTCATGACGAAACTGAAAATCATCGCTGTGGCTCTTGCTGCAGCCCTGAGCCTGAGTGCCTGCGAAGGCGCAGGCGGCAAGGAAACCGCGGGCACGCTGCTCGGCGGCGCCGGTGGCGCCCTGCTGGGTGCGCAGGTCGGCGGCGGCAGCGGCCAGATCCTGGCCGCGGTGGCCGGCGGCCTCGCCGGCGCCTTCCTCGGCAACCAGATCGGCAAGTCGCTCGACAAGGCCGATCAGGCCTATGCCGAACAGGCCAGTGAGCAGGCGACAAATGCTCCCATCGGCCAGACGATCAGCTGGAACAACCCGGAATCGGGCAATTCCGGCACGATCACGCCGACCCGCGACGGTACGGATGCCTCCGGCGCCTATTGCCGCGAGTACCAGACCACCGTCACCGTCGGCGGCGAGGTGCAGAAGGCCTATGGCACCGCCTGCCAGCAGCCCGATGGCTCCTGGAAGGTCGTGAACTGAGGCCTTGCCATACCTACATAAGGGGCGGTGCCGGATTTCCGGCACCGCCCTTTTTGTTTCTGAAGCAAGGTCGTGAGGGGAATCCAAGTGCGCGATCCCTATGAAATCCTCGGTGTTGCCCGCTCTGCGAGCCAGGACGAGATCAAGGCCGCCTATCGCAAGCTGGCCAAGAAGCTGCATCCCGACCTCAATCCGGGTGACGCCAAGGTCGAGTCGGAGTTCAAGGACGTCTCGGCGGCCTACGAGCTGCTGTCGGACGCCGAAAAGCGGGCCCGTTTCGACCGCGGCGAGATCGATGCGGCGGGCGCTGAAACCCAGCGTGGATTCTACCGCTCCTACGCCGGCAGCCAGGAGGGCGCCAAGTACCGCGCCCAGGGCGGCCCGGGCATGGGCGGCATGGGTCAGGACGACATGGAGGATATCCTCGCCAGCATGTTCGGCGGCGGCGCCCGGCGCCGTGGCGGCGCGGGCATGAAGATGCGCGGCCAGGATGTGAACTACAGCATGGCGGTGGATTTCCTCGACGCGGCGCGCGGCGTCACCAAGCGCATCACCCTGCCCGAGGGCGGCCAGCTCGACGTC
Source organism: uncultured bacterium (assembly GCA_938014945.1). Lineage (GTDB taxonomy): Bacteria > Pseudomonadota > Alphaproteobacteria > SP197 > SP197 > CALGGB01. The sequence continues at coordinate 35,407 of CALLQH010000292.1, forward strand.
AAGATTCCCGCCGGCATCGAGGACGGCGCCAGCCTGCGCCTTTCGGGCAAGGGCGGGCAGGGTTTCAACGGCGGGCCCAACGGCGATGCCTATGTCACCATCCAGGTCCGCCCCCATCCGGTGTTCCGGCGCGAGGGCCGCGATATCCACATCGATCTGCCCGTGACCCTGGGCGAAGCCGTGCTGGGCGGGCCCATCGCGGTACCCACGGTCGATGGCTCGGTGCAGATGACGGTGCCCAAGGGCTCCAATACCGGAAAGAAGCTGCGCCTGAAGGGGCGGGGCCTTGCCGGCCAGGGCGGACGAGGCGACCAGTTCGTGCATCTTCAGGTCGTCCTGCCCGAAA